>JAUVTR010000048.1 GCA_030601425.1 Desulfobacterales bacterium | reverse complement strand
AGCAGGAGGGGCCCCCAGGCAATAAAAACCACAAAAAACAAAGATGAAGCAGACCAGGGCAGCCCCAATAGCAGACCACTGGTCAGAGCTAAGAAAATGTTTTTTCTGATGTTCATATCAATTTGGAGGCAGGTTATAGTGTTGCGTCTCGCAAGCAATTTACAAAACATAGATTGAGTTTATTAATTTTTTTACCCGGCACTCTGAACCGTACGCCGTTTTTCGATTTTTTTACCTGAGGCCTGTTACATTTGTCATTTTCCGGCTTAAGCTGTCAAGAGTATAGAAGCGATCCCCTATTGATAAACTCCGTCGAATGCAACATGAATTTTTCAGCGCCGCGCTCGACGGTCCGATTACTTACACTGGTAGGCCTCTCAGTCATGTCCACTATGGAAGAGGTATCACCAAACATCATTTTGCTTTGTACGTTAACCACCTGCTTGATACACTCCGAGATTGCGGAATCAATGACCAGGATATAAACGATATTATAGGCCGCATCAACACCTACGCAGACGAAATTACAGGTGACACCGGGCACACAGGATAGTAAACAAAATCCGCAATCGAATAACCCTGAACCTTGCCTGCCCAGCCTGCCCAATGAAATGCCTGCCCCGTTGAATGTTGCGCAGCAACCCCACTGAAAGTGGGATTCAACTGGGGTGTAACCTATTTAACTGGGGTTAAATAATTCGTAGAATTGGAGCCTGTTCAGTTGAAATCTGCGTAGCAGACACCGACAGGTGTTCAACCGGGGAGCTAACAAAGGCTCATTTTCATTCAAAAATAAATATAGAAGAGACGTCCCCCTTTTCCACGAAGGTGACGGGCAGGGATGGACCAATTTCATAAGTCAATTTAGGAATGTCCCTGATATCACAATTTTTTCATAAAAAGTATGAAACGAAAAAAATCAACCCCGTCATTTCTGGATTCTTTATCAATCTGATTTTTTTTCTTTTTTCTTTTTATTCGGAATATTTGCCAATGCTTTGGCCAGTTTGATCTTTTCATCCAGTTTTCCTTCGCGGAAAATCATAATTCGTTGTGCTTGGGGGGAGCCAGCACCGTGCATCGATTCCACCATTGCAGTGCCCCCAGTCATCGCCTCAATCAACCTGCCAATCTTAATTCGATCCTCGACGGGAATTTCAGATACACCTGAAAAATACTTCCTAACGATATGCCCGACTTCTTCGCTTTTTAAATCGTATTCGCTAGGCATCGTGGCGATAAAGCCACCGGCGATATCGGTTGCAAGGCGTGCCACTTCAAAATGGAATCGGGTAACGTTCTGCTTGCAGACGTTTGCTAGCATGGTATCCACCATATATGCGCCCGATGGCGTTTGGCAACCTTCAACCGAACAGGCAATTGATGAGCTGTAAAGAGTTTCGCAAAGGTGGATCATTTCTGTTACTTTGTCTTTGATATGTGATCTCTTCGCTGTTCCTTGGATTTGAGCTAAGTAGCTTACTGCCCCCGTGAGTACGTCCATCAAGCCTGTTTTGCATGCCCCGTAATTAGCACGGTGATGGGCTGCAAATCTATACACAAGAATTCCGGTAAAACTGGTTTCGCCATCTATAAAAACCCGGTCTTTAGGGATGAAAACATCGTCAAAGGCTATCACAGCTTCGCCGCCGACTACTCCGAACTTAGACTTGCCGACATCTATGTATTCCCGCTTATCCCGTCGGTCATCACTGGCTTGTCGACCAAATATCAGGGTAACACCTGGAGCATCTATTGGAATTGCGCCAACGATCGCATAGTCCTTCGCATTTTCATCCAAAGCGGTTGTGGGCATTACAAGTATCTCATGGGAATTGATTGCCCCGGTCATGTGAAGTTTTGCGCCTCGGATTACGATCCCATCATCCCTACGATCGACTACATGCAAATACTGATCTGGATCATCTTGGTCGGTAGGTCCTTTCGATCGATCTCCTTTTGGATCAGTCATAGCGCCGACAACCATCAAGTTTTCATCCTGGATATATCTCAACCATTTTTTGAAACGTTCAAAATAATCAGTCCCGTGTTTTTGATCGATTTCAAAGACAACGGAATAGACAGCATTGATACCGTCAAACCCCACGCATCGCTGAAAGCATGTGCCGGTCTTCTGACCAAGTATCCGAAGAAGCTTTATTTTTTTGATCAAATCTTCTACATTCTGATGCACATGAGTAAATCGGCTGATTCTCCGACGGGTTAAATGGGAAATAGCAGTAGCCAAATCCCTATATTTTTTCTGATTTGATAGAGCATAGGTCATCGCTGCAGCACGCACATGAGGAGAAGTGGCTGGATGTTTGGTAACATCCTCGATCCTTTTTCCTTTGTAATAAATCTTAGGATTTAGTTTTCGCAAGCTTTCTATGTATTCAGCCCCGGTATTTATTTTCATTATTTATCTCTCTCTTTTTCTTTTTAGGCTCATTCGTTAAATTATTAACAAAAAGCTCCTTGCATAGTCAAGAACATAGAGCACAAGCTTTATTGTTTGGGGAATGAGTTCATCGAGCAAACGGGCAACCGGCTAACCAGTATGAGCATAGAGGCTTTTCCGAAGTCAAAAATTGGTAATCCAAATGTCCAAATGTCACGGACGTTCCCTTTTCCTACTCCTTGACGCAAAAGGGTAATTTCTTTATACTCCCCACCAGAAAAACGAACTTTCTGGAAGAACATAGGCCGTCCTTCCGCCATGTAAGGAGAATAAGGAGGATACAGTGAATTCAAAAAAGAGCAATTATGAGATGAACCTCAACAAAAATGCAGCTAATTTTGTGCCGCTTTCCCCTTTGTCGTTTATTGAAAGAACAAAGGATGTATATCCTAATTATACCTCCGTGATATACGGGGATAGAACCTACACCTGGCTTGAGACATATAACCGCTGCCTGAAATTTGCCAGCGCCCTTGAAAGACACGGTATTGGTTTAGGCGATACGGTGTCAATAATAGCGCCAAATACCCCTGAAATTTTTGAAACACACTTCTCGGTCCCTATGACCGGAGCGGTTCTCAATGCTATAAACACAAGACTTGAAGCAGATACAATAGCATACATTTTGGATCATGGGGGCGCCAAGGTCTTAATTGTCGATACTCAGTTTTCTCCTACAGTCAAAGAAGCCTTGGTTAAGTTTAAAAAAGAAATTTTGGTAATTGATATTGAAGATCCAAATGCAAATTTGCAGGAAGGCGAAGGAGAACGCCTTGGGGAATACACTTATGAGGAATTTCTTGAAAAGGGTGATATCGACTATCGGTGGAAGAAGCCAAATGATGAGTGGCAGGCGATTACACTGAATTATACCTCCGGGACAACAGGTAGGCCCAAAGGTGTTGTTTACCACCATCGCGGATCTTATTTAATGTCTATGGGAAGTGTTATCGCATGGAACATGCCCAATCACCTGAAATATCTTTCCGCTGTGCCGATGTTTCATTGCAATGGATGGGGATATCCATGGACGATAGCAGCTTTGGCGGGAACTATTTTTTGCTGTCGATATGTAGTTGCCAAAGACATCTATGATCTCATAGTAGATCATAAAATCACACATTTTAGCGGGGCTCCCATCGTCTTGAATTTGATCGCCAATGCACCTGATAATGAAAAGAGGAAAATTAATCATAAAGTTTATGTAATAACCGCGGGTGCGCCGCCTCCAAGCGCTATTCTGGAAAGAATGGAGAACCTTGGATTTGAAGTTATGCATGTTTACGGTTTGACCGAGACATTCGGACATGTACTTCAATGCGCATGGAATGAGGATTGGGACGAATTGTCCATTGGGGAAAAGGCCGAAATCAAAGCCCGCCAGGGCGTGATATATCCGATGATGGAAAAAATTGATGTTTTAGATCCTCTAACTTTGGAACCGGTACCGAGAGATGGCAAAACAATGGGTGAAATCATGATCCGCGGAAATACCGTCATGAAAGGATATTACAAAAATAAAGAAGAGACCGAAAAATCTTTCGAAAATGGATGGTTTCACTCCGGGGATTTGGCAGTCATGCACCCGGACGGCTACATTCAAATCAAGGATCGATCCAAAGACATCATTATCTCCGGGGGAGAAAACATCTCTTCCGTTGAAGTAGAAAATGTCATAGCCAAACACCCGGCGGTATCTTTGGTAGCGGTCGTTGCCAAACCGCATGAGAAGTGGGGAGAAACCCCATGTGCTTTTGTAGAACTCAATCGCGGTTATGAAAAAACTACGGAAGCCGAATTAATTGATTTTTGCAAGGAAAATATGGCCGGATTCAAAAGACCTAAAAATATCATATTTTGTGAATTACCTAAGACTTCAACCGGTAAAATACAGAAATTTGAATTAAGAAAAAGGGCAAAGGAGATTTAATATTTAAAATGCGCCTCTTGTTTTTTATTCTCTTTGCCTTTTTTTATCATCCAAAACAGCGCCTCGGCCATGGAGCCCCATTTGATGACTACCGATAGCCAGTCCAACAGGTCCGCAGCCGGTACATCGATAAAATTATTGCGGAGCAAAAATCCTGTAAGGAATTTGCTGCCGATGTAGCCGGCTAGGAAGCACCAGCCGAGCGTGTCACGTTTCTGGAGAAGCTGGCCGGCTCCCGGGCACAGCCATCCGAGTCCGACGAGGGCTGCGCCGTATCCTGCCGAAGGCCGCGACCAGCGAGTATCCGTTTCGAGGAGGCGCTGCCGTAATGCGCCAATCGTGCCGGCGATGGCAAAATACTTGACGGACGCCTGAAGGAGTTTGCCAAAACTGTGTTCCGTTCTGGCCACCAGTCCGTGAACCATGTTGATTACGGTATAGGGGTTATTTGGCGTCAGCTCCCCGCTGCCTGCCAGCTGGGAAATGCCGTGGAACAGTTGCATGTAGGCCGGCACAACAGCCAGAATTGCCAGTAAATAGGCGGCAAATAGAAGATATCCGTAGCGTCTGGAGCCCGCATAGACATGTCCGGAACCGGGGCAGAACCAGGCAACTGCCACCGCCCACGCAACGCTTGCCTGAGGCGGTTCCCCATACCGGCGTCGATGCTCTGTTGCCGCATCGACGGCGCCAATCATCGCCCATAACCAGATAAAGTATAAAGCGAAAAAAGAAATTCCGACAGATAAAAAAGGGACATCCGGCAGCACAAATGGCGCCGCGCCATTGAAGCTGTCGAAAAACCGACCCATAATCCCGCTGAGTATAATAAACAGGGTCCGGGTAAACCAGACGGTGGCGAAAATAAACAAAGCGGCCGTTACCAGACCCCGCAGGCGGTAGCCGGCATAGAACTCTCCCAGACCGGGGGCGCTGGCACTGTAGACAAAGGCGCGATGGGCGCTGATGGATTTTGCTGCGGGTGAAGACAGTTCGCCGATATTTTTGTCACCTGACTGGATCATCGATATTTCCTGTATCGTCCGGTTGAGGGGTTTATATGCTCAGTTCATTATATTAGGCGCGACTTAGCAGTTCATCACGTATTTTAACCATGGCCAGCGTATCCTGACCGCAATAAGTCAACAGATCATCTCTGATGGTGGTTTTTTCATCTTCAGGTGTATCGGGATGAATCATTCGCAGATATTCAAGAGACGCCTGCATACCGTCCTGAATGGAAAGTTTGTCGTAACTCATTTCCGGCAGCAGGGCAGGGAGCACGTATTTAAGGGAAAACGAACCGTAAAACTTAGGGTGGTAATAATTATTCCTGATGATTGCATACAAATCTACGAAGCGGTCGATAATAGCCTGGAGTTTGTCAGCATACTGTGGGAGGTGCTCGATAATTGAATTTAGTACTCCGGTTTCATAGCTTGTATAAATAACAATGCTGCCTTCGGTTCCCAGCGCATCTAACAGGGTTTGGGTAAATTCTTCCCTGGGGTCTTTGTCTTCATTGCACAGATATTCACGATGTTCCAGTTTCCCGTCTTCGTTAAGGATGTGATCTGACCACTGAAAGGGGATGGTTTGATAGGGCCGCGTACCTGCATATTGTGGAATCGCAGGGCCGATGGTTTCGAAATCGAGGAAATGCATGGGATATTCTATTTCATTTAATTGAGATTCCAGGTCTTGTGCAATATACTCTTGCTGATTTGTTACCGATGCCCGAATTCGATCCTGAATTTCGCTTAAAGGAAAGTTGCTCGGGATGTTGCTTATATCCTGAATACCCATTTGAGTCAGTTCGTCGATTTTTTTCTGTCCGATTCCGCTGATATTTAAGATCCAGAATTCCGGTTTATCTTTAGTGCAATGATCCCAGAACTCGCATTCATAAGGGTTCTTGCAATGTCTGGACGGCTCAATATCTGGAGCGTCAGAATTGGCAAGCATTGCCTTCAACTCGGCTAGATTTGAGGGCATTTCAGTTTGTACGGAAATAACCTGATCGGTGAGATCCGCAAACGCAAACAAGGACGCTAAATTTATATTATGGCCGTTATAAACATACTGGTTGTCTAAATGCAGAATGCCGGCTCGGCTTACACTCAAACCGCAACCTTCAAGAACGTAATACTGAACGGCAACATCCGGAAGGTGAATATCTTTGGCGGATGTTGAGGATTTAACCTCGACAAGGTTCCAATTACCACTTTCTGTTCGTTCCAGAATATCAGCTCGAATGCGGACATCATCATAGAGAAAGGCAGCCTCATAAATGGCCATCACCTTCGGGTCTTGCATGGCCTTAAGGGTGGATTGGATAGCTTGTTTGTGCTGATAGTAAGGCTCGTCGATTAAAACGCCGTTTGGGTAAAGCTGAGTAGCCAGCCGCCCCACTTCGTTACCGGCATCAAATACCGCTTGCTGTGCAGCTGATACTTCCGAAGCCAGATCCCGCTCATAGCATTGATGCCACAGCCGCAGATGACACTGCAGTCCGGCGAGAAAACGCGATTTGGAGAGCATGGGAACGTTTTTCATGCATATATTCTAACCTGATTCACTTCTTATATGCAAATTTTTCCATCTTTAAAATTTATGATGTGATCCCTTTGTTTTCATTCTGGTTTTTTAGACTTCGGCTTTTTTCTAAAACTGATAAGCTAAAGGACGCCTCCTTTCTTGTCATAAGATGGATTTGGGAGACGGAAGGCCAGAATATCAACTTTTCACCCTCGTTCCACTTTCCTAGTTTCCCCTTGAAGCGCGGCGCGGCATGCTATATCGTAAATCATCAATGACCCCGAAAATCTTCCACAGAGCTGCCATGCATCGCAACGTTATTCCCTTAAAGACAGAGACGGATCAAAACAGAAGATCGATTCGCTTTCGGCACATGCAGATCCCATCAATGGTCCTGATGTTCATTGTATCGGTCGTGCCGATTGTCCAGGCTGACCCATACGAAGTGCTGGTGGTGGATATTGCCGGGGCAAATGATGTTGAAAGAATTGAGGAATTTGAAAAAGATGCCGAAAAGTTCAATTCGCTTCACCGCCAGGGACATTCAGCCGCCAAGCCCTACTTTAACCTGCTGCACATGGCTAACGGACAGGTGTATTTCGTGTTTGGCTTCCGGGGTGAAGTGCAGGGCATTCATCGCCGGAACTATCCCGGGACGGTAGAAAATCTGCGCCGCCTGAAACATAAAGGGGTCCAAAAGTATCCCCACATGCACTGGCTGCCGGTGGAAGAAATAAGAAGATTGTTGACCGTACTTGGTTTGAAATTCATAACCGTCTCTCGATGCTCTTTTCACTATATTGACAATGCTATGCTCAATGATAATTTTGAGCTAGTAAACTGGGGTCTTAAATCGATTGATCACCATATTATAATTTTGACTTTTTTATGCTGAGGATCGATGAAAGGAGAGATAGCAGAAATGCTTTATCGATGTGGTCTTTTAATAATTGGAATTGCTGTAGGATTGTCAGGGTGTTCCGGTGACCAAGGGCAGCAAGCGGAAAAGAGTGGTTACAAGAATGTTTCCGTTGATCAATTTGTCCGGATGATTGATCATAAAGACTTCAGTCTCATTAATACACATATTCCGTATGAAGGTGAAATTCCAGGGACCGACCTTTTAATCCCGTTCAATGAAATTGATCAATATAAAACTGAACTTCCAAATGACAAGGCTTCTCGGCTGGTCGTATACTGCAAGGCAGGGCCCATGGGTGACATTGCGGCTGAGAAGCTGGTACAGATGGGGTATACCAATGTGATTAATTTTAAAGATGGAATGAACGCATGGGAAAAGGCTGGGAGATCTTTGCAATTTCGTTCGCAATGAGACATCTAAAAAGGCTTATAGTGGTTGTTAAAAAAACGTTCCGGTATTCAAACGTTTTTTTCTATTACCACTTATGCCGCAATTGAGATAGTTTTCGCCAGTTCAAGGAGGGCGGATTAACCATCCCGGTGAAATGGTCATCTACGATGAATTTCACAGGACAAGCACAGAAATCGTTGAAAATAGCCTATTACGGGTGAAACACTACTTTGGGTTTTCGCACAATTTTTCTAATCCCGAAATCTATAAAAAATTTATTTTCAGGTCAAGATTATTAGGGTCAGAAGGGTAGGGCATAGTTTAGCTTTTATCAAATAGTCCAATTAGACAACAACGTTCCCTGAATTCCTTTAGCAAAGCTCTTCATTCGAAGTCAATATGTGAAAATCAAATGTCAATATTTCACCAGCGTTCCCATTTTTCTTATATCCACAAGTTAAAGAGAATTCTCAGATTCAGAACTATTTTTGGATTACCGTGATTTGAAATTCCTTTAGGTTGGTGAGCCCCTTTTTAATCGTGATGGTCCATTTACCGGGCTTATCCACTTTATATTTATCCACCACACGGTAGCGGATGGAGCCCTCAACTTTATGAGCATTTAAATTCCGGGGGACCCCTTCATAATTGTACTCCACCATGATGTCATCATAGGCGCCACCCTTGGGAACAAAAAACTGCATCCACACATGAATTAAATCGCCCAGGGCAACCGCACTGGGCTCTATGGCCTGTTCACATTCAAAATCTTTAATACTTTTGCATAGATTTGAGTCGATTAAGATGGGCCCATCTTTTTGTCCATTGTAAAAGTAATCGACGACTTCTTTTACTGATTTCGCCGGCGGTGCCGCCATTGCGTTGGACGCATAGAAGATAAGAAAAATTCCAAAAACAAGGGTGAATACAATATTCGCGATTTTTTTTGCCATGGCAAACCTCTCTTTCTTGATTCCAAATTCGGCCGATAGGGTTAACAAAAAAAGCTTAATGTTTTCTGCCAGGGTTGCTCAGTCTGAAAGATATTTACAGAGTGAAAGCTGGCGAAATCATCAGTTGCGTATTTTTATCCCGCCAAAATTAAACACGAAACCCCACCTCGCAATATGAGAAATGGGGTTTTTAATTCATTCCATGGCCACCTCTGGATTAGAGTTAGCTCACATAATAAAAAAAGATAAAATCAAATTTGCTTTCAGCTTTCAGCTATGAGCTTTGAGCTGGCGCCATAGGCGCCCATACCCTGAACCTTGCCTGCCCAGTCAAATAATTCGTAGAATTGGAGCGCAGCGAATTTAACCGGGGAACCGTGAACCTTTCTTTTATCATGGCTACCTCTGGATTGGGGTTAGCGCATTAAATTTCTTCAAGATTTTTTTAACATACTATTTTTTTCAAAGTCAATAACCTGAATCAAATGTGATAATATGACAGGCGTCCCCCTTTTCCCTTATCGTCCCGCTTTCCCTTCCAAAAACTATTCAAGCGCTCTGGAAATCAGCCGGACCTTACGTTCGAGGTCAGAAATCTCTTTTAGCAGACCATCCGGCGGACCATCGCCAGAAAACTTGTGTTGGGTTATTTTGTATTGCAAATTCAGATATTGCTTGTTGAGCTTGATAAATGCTTTATCTCGATCTCCAGATGTTGTTTGTGGCTTGTTATGTTGAGCAGGGCTTCTTTTGTTTTTCTTTTTGCGGCGGACACTCAGCGCACCGATGGCCCCCACAGCCAATAGTAACAGGGTCATGCTTTTTGAAATTGAAACGGATCGGTCGCTATTCGGCTCCGGTATTTGATGTTGATGGCTATGGCGCAGAATCACTGAATTGTTGTGTACCTCAAGAAATCTGAGAACCCCAATTCCGCATATAATCATGCTGATTAACGCAATAAATGATAGGCTCTTAATTTTCATTTTAACACTTAGCGGATCGATTGGTTTTAAAGGTGGGTTCGTTATGCCGACATCAATTATGTGAATGTATTTTTGAAATTGGCATTCACTGATTATCGGCGCATATAGTGGTTGTCAAAAAACCCTCCGGTATTCAAACGTTTTTTTTTACAACCACTTATGCCGCAATTCCGTGTTTCGGAACATAATTATGGAAAGCGGTATAAATAACCAATGCAAAATTTGCACCTTGATTTCTGCGATACCTGACACATTAGCTATACGCTGTACTGATGGGGTGCGGCCGTGATCTAAAAAAATAAAGTGTATTTTGTCCTAGTCAAAGGCGAAAATGATCATAATATTGTGCAACGGCATGTGCAAGAAAAAAATACGTATTACATTGAAATAATTATAAATTTTTCTATAATGAATCGTGTTGTCTTCATCGCATGAATCGGCATTTAGCAGATGATAAATGTTTCATTTACTAAAGTCTTAGCGCAAAAATTGAATTAAAAAAGTATAATGGGGACACCCAAGGAAATGAGGGGGTATTTTTTGGCATCTGTTTACCATTGTTGACCACTACACAGTGATAATAGCAAAGCCCCGATCATTTCGGTCGGGTTTTTTTATTATGAACGTCCCGATACTTCTATACTTCCATACTTCTGCTTGGGTTTGGCTTGGCGCATATTTTTTAGTTGAAAATGAATTACAATGAAGTACTATGGGGTGCACATTCGGGTTATCGATTAGGATTCCTCAACCGCTAAAAACGGCAAGCAAACTTTCATTCAGCGATAAAGGGGGGACCATGATACGAAGAGATTGCACCGGAAGAATCCGTATACGGGCGATTTTGTTTAGCATTGGGGTTTTCTTTTTTGCCATGGGTCTTGAGGGAGAGCGGTCACCCGCCGTTGCCCTCAATAATTCCGATCTGGTATTGGCTGTCGACATTTCCAACTGGTCAGGAACCATCACTGAAAACGAAGTGGCTTGCTGGTGGGAAAGCGGTATTCGGCATGTTATCGCTGGCACGCAAATCCCCAGCATTGCATTACAACAATTCCAAACCGCGGTTAACGGGGGTATGGCAGTAGATGCCTACGTGATGCTCTATTGGGATTATGACATTGCCGATCAGGTCCAGGACGCCCTCGCGACCATCGAGGGTTTCTCAGTGGGGCGTCTTTGGCTCGACGCCGAGCAGCCTGCCGGTAGCTGGACTGCTTCTCAGTTGACACAGAAAATTCAGGAGGCCGTCGATGCGTGCGGATCTTTCCCCTGCGGAATTTATACCCGGAAAGTATGGTGGTTGGACAACGTGGGCGACACTATCACCTTTTCTTATCTGCCGATCTGGTACGCGTACTACGACCACAACAGCGACTTCGACGACTGGTATGACCCCACGGTTTGGTGGGAGGGGTCGTTCGGTGGCTGGACAGACCCTACGGGCAAGCAGTATGACTCAGACTGGACAGCACCCGATCTATGCGGGGTGAACGTTGATTACAACATTATGTACATCAACGACGTTCAGAATCTTGGAACGGATACAGGCGAGGTAGGCACCATAACCGTCAATCAACCGGGCAAATCGGTTTGGCACACGATAGATTTGATCAACCAATACCGCAATCCTGTTATAATTATGCAACCGGCATCGTTTAACGGCGGCCAGCCAACGACGATTCGTGTTCAAAATATAACTGAAAACTCCTTCGAATTCCAAATGGACGAATGGGATTATCTAGATGGATCTCATATCACCGAAACGCTAAGCTATCTGGTCATGGAGGCGGGAACCTACCAGCTCCAGGATGGAACTCGCATCGAAGTCGGCACCTTTGATGTCGATCACAACTTTAGGGTAGTTGCCTTCAGCCAGGCTTTTGCAGCGACACCGGTGGTTCTCACCCAGGTCCAAACAGCCAACGAGGGCTCGGCGGTGGTAACGCGTCAGAAAAACACCAGCGTCGAGAGTTTTCAAGTCAAGGTACAGGAAGAGGAAGGCAATGATGATGCCCACGCCACGGAGACAGTGGGGTACATTGCCATTGAGCCTGGCTCCGGCATGACAGGGGAGATGGCCTATGAGGCTGCGGTGACGCAAGACGCAGTGACCCATACATGGTATACGATCGATTTTCAGCAGAACTATTCCAGTCCTGTATTCTTGGCAGGAATGCAGAGTTATGACGGAGGCAACACAGCCGGGCTGCGATACAGGGCCCTGGGAGCAGCCAGTGCCCAAATCTTCGTTGAAGAAGAAACGTCGGCTGATTCAGAGATTTCGCATACAACTGAGACAATCGGGTATGTTGTTTTTAATCACCCAGGCAGCTTAACAGTGGTTGGCCCCCCGATTGCTCCGCCTGGACTGAATCCGGCCGATGGCGACACGATTACTACCAGCGCGGTAACCCTTTCCTGTGCGGTGATAGCCGATGCGATTGAGTATGAATTTGAGATTGGGTATGACGATGGCGTGACGTGGCAGTATTACTATACCTACTCAGCAATAACGAATTCACAGACTTTCTGGCCGGTATTTGATGACACCATCTATCGCTGGCGCGTCCGGGCTGAGAATACCTACGGTCTGGGAGAGTGGTCGGATTGGGTCACCTTTAACTTCGGCGATGTCGGCGGAGGCAATTCAATACCACCGGTACCAACCGGGTTGACACCGGCCGACAGCGCGACAATTACCACCAGCGCGGTAACCCTTTCCTGTGCAGCGATAACCGATGCGATCGAGTATGAATTTGAGATTGGGTATGACGATGGTGTGACCTGGCAGTATTACTATACCTACTCAGCAATAACGAATTCACAGACTTTCTGGCCGGTAATAGACAATACCACCTACCGATGGCGGGCTCGGGCTGAGAATAGTTTTGGCTGGGGAGAGTGGTCGGTCTGGACTACATTTGATTTCTTTTAGATTCGCTTCATATGGAGAATTGGGTTTTGAATTTATTTCCTGACTACCTATGGCTTAGCGTACATATTAAATGTAGATAAAATCAAATTTGCTTTCAGCTTTCAGCTATGCTTGCCCAGTTAAATTCCGCATAGCGGACTCGCCTGAGGCGAGATTTAGCCGGGGCCTGCCCAGTTGAAATCTGCGTAGCAGACACCGACAGGTGTTCAACCGGGGAGCTTTGAGCTGGCGCCATAGGCGCCCATACCCTGAACCCTGCCTGCCCAGTTAAATAATTCGTAGAATTGGAGCCTGTCCAGTTGAAATCTGCGTAGCAGACACCGACAGGTGTTCAACCGGGGCGCAGCGAATTTAACCGGGGAATCTTTATTATGGTTAATAACGAAGTAAGGGTCCCGTTATTCCTTTAATGATAGTGCCGTCAGCCAGATGGCCTTTGAGTATGGCGTAGTTGATGCCGTGATTAAAATGCTTTGTATTTGCTTTAAACTTGACAATAAGATCCGGGTATGAATCATCGTTAATGTGATCTATGACAGCGAGTTCGTATGATTTAGCATCTACCTTGGCAGCAAGATTTTGTAGGTGCAAACTGCCTGTTTCAATACTGCTTACGTCCAGGTAAGCACTACCTAATATGGCGATACGTATTAATCCTTTGCTGTTTTGATTAAGAAAAGCGATTCTGCTATTTTGCATCGTGTTTATTTCGACAAAACGAGTGCTTTCGCCGGGAGATATAGAAAACTTCACGCCTTCAATAAGTACTGCTACTGCTTTGGTGTTGGTAACAGAGGGAGTGACTGTAAAGGAATAAGGCTCGAATTCTATACTGTTACCCGAGCTTGCAACCAAGCTGATTAACGTCCCATTGGCGGCCATAAGATTCATCGCTACGATGCCTTTTGTTACCGTCATGAAAACATTTTTTGAGGTGAGAAGCAAATGGCCGCTACTGTCGGCAGGTATTAAAGGCCGTTGTTCGCTGCGGCTGGTGACGGTGACGGCATCTAAAGGAATACCGTCTTGCTCTATTACATCAATACGGAAATCTAAGCTGGATATACCTGCTTTTTTTGTTTCTGAAATAAAGCGACTTAAATCTAATGGGTAAACGCTGCTGTTAGCGACATTGATAAGTCCTGAAAGCAATATTAAAGAAAATATAAATGTTTTTAGGATTCGCATAATAAAATTTTATCCCCCCCTGCGGTTTGATCCAATTAATGGAAGCTGTCTCAAGTCTTACCCTAATATTTCAGATCATTGATCCTGCGCTTAGAAAGCTAATTCATCGACACTCCCCACCAGAGCACAATGCCCGGCTATCTAACCGATATCCTATATGCAAAAAATAGGAAAGTAGAGCTCTGGGGGCAATGCCCGGAAATAGGAGCAAGACATGTGCCAATATAGCAAGAAGAAAAAATATTATATAAATACAATAAGATAAGTAAAATTCTGCCAAATCTTTTGATCTAAAATTTGTGAAAAGAAGTAGTTAATTTTGTGGTAACTGCGTCATAATGCTTAAGTGCTAGACAACTAATACTTAAGTGCTATATACACTTGGCTTTGATTAAAGAAAACAAAGGATAGTGACGGTCAACGGCGTACAAAAGATTTTAATAATTCAGAGGAAGGGGAAAGCGAAATGGCTACCTCTGTGTTAGCGCTTTTTCAAAAATTACTTTCTTGACATGAATATTATTTGCCCATACTCAGCACAAGAGCAGTGGAAATTTATTAACATCAAATCGGGAGGAGTCTGAAAATGGAGCTCAAGGAAATAAAACTTGAGGATTTGGAGGCGCAATCCTTTATCGAGGAACAGTGCCAGGCGATTTCATCGGAAGTTGGCGATTCAATCGCGATCAATGCGCTTTCAGGAGGCGTGGATTCATCCGTCGTGAGTATGTTGGGGCATCGCGCATTGGGGGACAAGTTGAAGACCTACTTTATTGATAACGGAATCATGCGTGAAGGGGAGCCTGAATATGTGGTATCTATCATTGAAAAATGTGGCGTTCCGGTGGAACTTGTTGATGCGCAGGATGAATTTTTTGACGCCTTAAAAGGCAAAACCGATCCGGAAGAAAAACGACAAGCCATTACTGAAGCCTTTTATAAATCGGTGTTCGCTCGTCTGGTCAAGGAAAGCGGGACACGATTCCTTCTCCAGGGCACTAATTTTACGGATGTCGAAGAAACAGTGGCAGGGATCAAGCGCCAGCATAACATTCTGGCGCAGCTTGGCATCGACACTGAAGCCGCTTATGGATACAAGGTTATCGAACCGATTATTCAGCTCAGAAAACCTGCCGTGCGGGCCCTGGGAGAGGCCCTGGGGTTGCCGGAGGAGATATTCAATCGCCCACCATTTCCAGGTCCGGCCCTTGCGGCCAGAGTAATTGGTGAAACGACGCGTGAACGAATCGAGCGGGTAAGGAAGGCAACCGCTGTTGTCGAGCAGGAGTTAGCCGGGACCGACGCTTTCCAATACCTGGCCATATTGCATGAGGACCGGGTTACCGGTATAAGAGACGGAGAGCGAGATTACGGTTTTCAGATAGAGGTTCGATGCTGGGATAGCGAAGATGCAGTTACCGGCTCCCCAACCAGATTAGCATATGAAATTCTTGAAAAGCTGGCCTCGCGAATCACTTCAGAGGTTCCCGGCGTGGTCAGTGTAACTTACAACATCAGTTCAAAGCCGCCCTCAACAATAGAGGCTGTATAGATCAGGGATTAAGGAGAAATGCCTGCAGATCTGAAATAACAGAAAAAGGGGTCGCAGTCTATTTTCCGTAGGCCGTCCCCTCATCGCACCGTTTGAACTTTCAAATGAATGCCTTCACGTTTCTGAAGATGGGCAATGATTTCAAAAAGATTGCGGGCCTGCGGATTTCCCTTCGGGCCAAACATACGCATCAGGCTTTTAGGTGATCTATCGGTGGCC
>JAUVTR010000231.1 GCA_030601425.1 Desulfobacterales bacterium | reverse complement strand
AACGGGCTTACCGCGCATTGCCGGTGAGGAACTTAAAATAGCAAGGAGCACAGGGGGCATTGAACTAAAGGTAATCTCGTGAATCGAGGCCTTATTACAATTTGAATATCGAATACCCGCCCGCCTCGCCTGAGCGGCTCGCGATGGCGGGCAGGTCGAACAAGGAATTTCGAACCGCAAAAGTTTTTAAGAATACGATGCTTTTAGCTTTACTTCGATATTCTGCGGTTCCTTGTTCTGCGGTTCTGCTGTTCAATTCGCCACCGACAGATCTATCGCATAAAAAAATCTACCTGCTTTGGCAGGTAGATTTTTTATTGATTTATTCCGGATGCTGCAGGCTACTTCTGAGTGACGCGAAGTACCTCTTCAGTTGTGGTGGTGCCCTCCAAAACCTTCTGCATGCCATCCTGGCGCAATGTTCTCATTTTCTGCTGCACGGCTTCCCTTTTTATCCGGCTTGAATCATAGGTTTTAAGAATAAGGCTTTTTAACCTTTCGGTGAGCACCATGATTTCGAATATTCCGATTCGCCCTCTGTAGCCGGTTTTGAAGCAGTTTTCACATCCGACGGCTTTATAGATCGGTTTTTCGTTAAAATGTTCCGCTGAAAAACCAATGCTTTTTAAGTAGATGGGGTTCGGAATATAGGCTTTTTTGCAGTTATTGCATAACACCCGCACCAACCGCTGGGCGACCACCGCCAGAACCGCTGATGAAATCAAAAACGGCTCCACCCCCATATCCACCAGCCGTGTGATTGCACTGGAAGAATCGTTGGTGTGCAGGGTGGAGAACACCAGGTGTCCGGTCAGGGCGGATTGAACAGCTATTTCGGCAGTCTCTTTGTCCCGGATTTCGCCGACCAGTATGACGTCCGGGTCCTGGCGGACGATGGATCTGAGGCCACGGGCGAATGTCAGTTCGATTTTGGGATTGACCTGTATCTGACTGATGCCTTTGATCCGATATTCAATGGGGTCTTCGATGGTAATAATATTGATGTTCGGTTTATTGATAGACGACAGCACGGCATACAGAGTTGTGGTTTTACCGCTGCCGGTGGGCCCGGTGTTCAAGATGATGCCATTGGGGGATGCGACCAGCTTTTTCAACAGTCTCAGTCTCCCGGGAATAAGGCCAAGGTCCTGCAGCTCAAGCAGGGATCCGGATTTATTCAGCAATCTCAGGACCAGGCGTTCACCAAATGCGGTCGGGATCGTGGAAACCCTCACGTCGATATCCTGGTCGCCGATTTTGACCTCGAAGCGCCCGTCCTGGGGCAGTCGTTTTTCAGCGATGTTCATTTTCGCCATGACCTTGACTCGCGAAATCAAGGCCGGCTGGATCCACTTGGGCGGTGCCAGCAGGTCATAAAGGATACCATCCACCCGATAGCGGACCGTGAAGCTGTTCTGGTAGGGCTCGAAATGAATATCACTGGCACGCGCTTTGATGGACTGAGAAATGATATGATTCACCAATTTGATGATCGGGGCATCACTGGTGTCATCCAATAAATCGGCAGTTTCTTCGATCTCACTGATAATGGTGCTGCCGTTTTCCTCCATGTTCTGGACCAGCTGCTCGGCCGAGTCCCGGCGCAAATCATATTGCAGGTTGATCGCCGAAAGAATCGCCTCCTGAGTGGACAGAACCACGCGATAATCCGTTAATCCTAAAGTCTTTACGAGGTCATCCAGGGGTTGAAAGTTCAAGGGGTCGTTGATGACAATAATGCATCCCGCAGGAAATTGCGCGTCATCTGTTTGGGGAGAATTTTGGGTTGTCAGGCCGCAATCTTTGGCGGCGATGGGCTGACTGTATTCCAGAGGGACGAGGCTATATTTCTTTAAAAATTGGATGGAGACCTTTTCGGTGAAATCCGATTCGGTGTTTTCAAACGGAAGCTTTGACCAGAAGGGAAAATCATACTGGATGCTCAATGCTTCAAGCAGATGGTCTTCGGACAGATTTTTTTGATCCACTAGGATCTGACCGATTGCCCCCCCTGTTTCGGTTCGAACGCGCTCGGCTTCGGACAGGTGCTCTTCATTTAGCCCGAACTTGTCTTTTAGTATGTCCGTTAATCGATGAATCATGATGTTACTTATATAATTTTATTTTCCCTTCTTTGATCGCATCAATCTGACCTTTCTTATCCTGAAAAATTTCCTGTGCTTCAAGCTGACTCTTGATCACACGCGGCGTTAGAAAAATGTACAGGTTGGTTTTTTCGTTTTTTTCTGACGTGTCTCGGAACAGCCACCCCAATATAGGGATGTCGCCCAATACCGGCACCTTGGTCTCGTTTATTGTCGTGGATTCATCAATCAATCCACCGATGACAACGGTTTGGCCGTCTTTGACGATAACCGTCGTGTCAATGGTCCGTTTTTGGGTTACGGGCAAGGTCGATGAGGTCGTCAAGGTCGAGGCCAGATCGATGTTGGTCACCTCTAACGAAATTTTCATGCGTACCAGGCGGCCTTCAGTCACATGCGGGGTGATTTTTAATATTTTACCCACATCCCGGTATTCAAAGGATTCAAATGTTCCGCCGGAAGGGTCGGTGGTCGAACGGGTCTGATACGGCCGGTTTTCACCCACCGTAATGCGGGCCTCTTCGTTGTCTGTGGTTAACACCTGGGGGGTGGATAGTATGCGAAATTCATCATCGGTTTTAACGGCGTTTATTATAGCGGCAATGTTGGAAACCATGAGACCGGCAATGTTAACTTGTTCGGTGATCAATCCTAGCGTTAAGCCCCCCTGGGCCAAAGCTTCCGGACCGATAAGGCCCTGACTGCTAAACTGGCCGCCGATGGCCGTCTCTTTGCCGGAAATCGAGGTCTCGCCGAATGCCTGCCAGTCGATACCGATGTCCAGGCTTGTATCCATGTCCACTTCCATGATCAACGATTCAATAAAGACCATGGCGCGCGGGATATCGAGTTTTTCTATAACCTCTTGCAGGACCATGTAATCTTCCTGATCGGCCATGATAATCAGACTGTTGGTGGCCTTATCGGCAGTGATCCTTACTTTGCCGGCGATCACCGCGGCGCCTTTTTTGCCCTTCGGGGCTCCGGCTTCCTGGGTCGGCAAATCCTGCAGCACTTTGGCCAGCTCTTCGGCCACTGCGTTCTTACAATAGTAGACATGGATTTTTCCTTTACCCCGGGGGGTTTCTTTGTCAAGCATGGCAATCAGTTGCTTGATACGGAGGGTGTCCACTTCACTGGCCAACAGGACGATGAGGTTGGTACGCTCGTCGGCTACCATGGCGACCGCTTTTTGCGGCGCACCTTTGACCGGCTTGCGTGTGGGTTTAAAGACCGTACTCAGCAGGCTCACCATTTTGCCGGCATCGCCATATGCGATGGGAATCACCGAAATTTCCTGGCCGATGCCGGGTATATCAATTTGTCTCAGGATTTTAAGCAGACGCCGGATGTTGGAATGCACATCGGTGATAATCATCGTATTGGTTGGTTGATAGGCCAGGATCACGCTGCTTTTGGATACCATGGGGGTGAACAGCCGCTTGATATCAACCGGATCGGCGTATTTCAACGGCACCAGCTGGGTGACGACCTTATCTTCGGGGCTGGCCGCTTCCTCGCGCAGCAGGGTTTTAATATTTTTCGAGCGTGCATCCGGCGAGGGGATAATTTTAACGATATCCCCGGCTTTGACGGTGGTGTAGCCGTGGACCTCCAGTACCGACTCAAATACCCTGTAAGCTTCATTCAGCGATATTTTTGAGGGCGATATAATCGTCACTTTGCCTCTCACGCGTTGGTCGACTACAAAATTGGTTGTGGTCAGCTCGCTCATAAACTTGATAAAAACATTGATGTCCACATTGTTAAAATCAATCGATACAAACTGCTCCGCGCTCGCAGGTTTCTCTGTGGCTGACTTGACCGTCTGAGCCATGCTGGATTTTGCCAGATAGAGCTGAAAGGCTAAAATTACCGCCATAGCCGCGATAACCGTTATCATACTGGATCTAAAATTTATCTTCATTTTTTCCAACCATTGTTTTTAGAAGTGGTTTCAAAGCCTCAGATCAGGTTCAAGGGCAAGGCGTCCCGCGAATTGAAAGCAGAGCGTACACGCGAGTACGTGAGCATTTCAATTCGCGGGACAACGCAGCCATTGGGCCTTAGATGGGGTTTTGAAGCCACTTCTATTCAATTTTATAATTAAGGACCCTCTTTCGGCCGCGCCGTTTTATTTCGACCTGCACCTCGGAAGCCGAGGACAGGTCACCAAACATTTTCATCGCATCCTCCACTGTTTCGATCGGGGTACCGTTGACTCCGGTAATAATGTCTCCATTTCGCAACCGCATTTTTCTGAAGATGGTGTTGGGTTTAATTCCCGTAATGGAAATTCCGGCCGGTTTGCCTTCTTCGATATGCGGTCGGATTCGGGCCTGGTCCATGAGTTGATCCAGGTTTTCCAGAGCGCTTTCAATCTGATCGCTTTTTAAGGTTAGCTGACGCGGATAGGTCGATACGGGCATTTTGGGCGGTGAGGCTGCTTTTCTGGCAACCCGGGGGCTTTGTTTGCCTTTTTTTCCGGCTCCGATTTCTTCCATCCCCAATATTTCATCGCTGTCATTTACACTTAAAACAACTTTCTGCCGTAAAATCAATTTTACGGTTGCATTTTGAATGCTATCTCCGATGCGATACAGATTCTGTTGCCTGGTTTTGGTATCCTCAATGACGGCGTAGGCCTTGCGATCTTGCCCCGTTACCGTTCCCCACAGCTTTAAGTTAAGGTCCGTTTTTTTCAAATCATCAACATTAATGGCCTGGGCGGGAGCCCCGCTATCCGGACGCGTGTTGAAAAGATTTCGTTTCGTAATGGCGCGATAACGCGACAAAGGCGGATGCTCGTCCTGTTGTTTAAAAGCCACTTTGCCCGGAGGGGTCTGCGGTATCTCGCCGGGGCCCAGCCAGACCGTCCCGACGGTGTAAAAGGCGCTGACCGCAAAATAAACGCCTGCGGTAATCAGCAGCGCATTGATGATCATAAAGTATTTTTTAGGTGTTAATATCATTACGAATGATTAATAAAATGAATATTGGGGTGAATCCATAGGGCCTTTTATCTTAAAGGGAAAGCCCTGATTTCCCAATTTGCTGCCTTTGAGAAGTTGCGGGACATTCTTTCCCAGTTTGGCCAGCAGCGCTTCATGCGGCTTTATGGTTCCGGATAAATTTAAAATTTTTCTTGCTGAACGGCCGCTAAATTTTATCGATCCCGCGACATCGGCATCCAGTTGGTTTCCTTCGAGCTGACAGCTGTTGATGGTCAGGGAGCGCCCATTGAGCATCAGCTCGGCTTCGATTGTGTTAAAGGTTATCACATTTTGATTCAGTACCGGGGGTGAAAATTCAATCTGCCCGTCTGTAAGGATCAGATCACCCCTTAGCGTCTGATGGGGCACATTGGCTTTAAATTCCAGGGTGCCGTCTAAATTTCCTGAAATCCTATGTTTCGTTACGGCACTTAATGCTTCCAGCTGATTCAGCTGTATTCCGGCCAGATCAGCATCAATCATAACCTCCCTGCCCGAAGATTTTTTAATGATGTCCACACGACCCTTTAAAGTTCCCCCGTAGCCGTTGCCCTTAAACGATAAATGGGTTGTGGCCGTAAATAATGATAAAATATCCGGAGATATTTTTAGATTTTCAAGAGCAGCGATGGTTTGCCCCAGATGATATACGCTAACTCCCTTTAGTTTTAAACCCGGTGGAAAAGCAGGTTTTACGCGACTAATTTTCACCGTCAGATTCGGGTGCGTTTGACGGATTTGATCCGCCAGGTATTCTTTTACCGTATCGGACGGAAAAAGATAATAGAAAAAGAACAGGGCCGCGCAGATTATGTAAATAGCCCAAGAGATCCGGGTTTTAAAAATTTGCATCC
>JAUVTR010000019.1 GCA_030601425.1 Desulfobacterales bacterium | reverse complement strand
CCTCGTTGATGAAGTCTTCGATCATGGTAAAGGCCTCATCGTCGGTGAACTGGCGCGCAGGATGCTTGCAGAAATAGGCTGACGGCGCTTCAAGCACGCCGCCCTGGCCCCGGTCCAAAGCCAGCTTTGCACAGCGGATGGCGTCAATGGCGACACCGGCTGAGTTGGGTGAATCCTCCACGGAAAGGCGCGTTTCTAGGTTCATGGGCACGTCACCGAAAAGCTTGCCTTCCATGCGAATGAAACAGACCTTGTTGTCTTTCTGCCACGGCACGTAGTCACTGGGACCGATATGGATGTTTTCATCCTCCAGACGCTTGGCAGCCACGGCCTGCACAGCCTCTGTCTTGGATTTTTTCTTGGTGGCCAGACGCTTTTGCTCTAGCATGTTGAGAAAATCGGTATTGCCCCCGGTATTGAGCTGGTAGGTGCGCTCCAACTTGACGCCGCGTTTCTTGAACAGATCGGTCAGGATGCGGTGCGTGATGGTGGCGCCCATCTGAGACTTGATGTCGTCACCGATGATGGGAAGGTTTTTGTCCGCAAAGCGCTTGGCCCACGCCGCATCACTGGCGATGAACACCGGAATGTTGTTGACAAAAGCCACTCCGGCCTCCAACGCGCAATTGGCATAAAACCGGGTAGCTTCCTCTGAGCCGACCGGAAGATAGTTTGTCAGGATTTGGGCGCCGGACTCCTTGAGCACCTGGATGATTTGCGCTGCGGTCGGCTCCGGTTCCCCGGACAAAACGAACGTATGGTCGTCGGGATAATCCTTCATATGGCCCGCGACACCGTCCAAAATTTTGCCCATACGCACGCTTACTCCGGATGGGGGAAGTTCAGGGTAGAAAACCGTCGTGCAGTTGGGCTTGGCAAAAATAGCTGCATGCACATCATGGTCGACCTTGCGTTGATCGACATCAAAAGCGGCCACGACTTCAATATCGCCGGGCTTATAACCATTCATCTCATAGTGCATCAGGCCGATGGCGTCTTCCCGATTTTTGTATTGGTAATAGTGGATTCCTTGAATCAGTGAACTGACACAGTTGCCGACTCCTGCAATCGCAATTTTGATTTTACCCATAGATTGGTCACCTCCTTTTGATGATTCGTGTAAATGGGTACAAAGAAAGAAACAGTCCGGTGAAGCTTCTCACCAGGACAGTTTTTCCGCTGACGGGATGAAGTTTGTATTCGGGAACTCAGGCTTTTGCTCGCAACTTAAATGGAATTGAAATATGTGCAGGTTGAAATTCGAAATCTTAACCGCGACTTAAGGCTTAAATCAAGCCGTGGGGAATAGATGCGCTGATAGTTGAGACGCCCTGAAGAACACATCAAACGAGTTGATGCCCACCTCACGGTATAAACAACCGACGCCCTCCTCGATGGGTTTCAATGCGGGAACTTAAATAGCCCTTTCCCTGTGAGAGGGGAAGGCGCTAATGAAATGAATAACTCCGGATACTCTTAATCTTTTGTTTCATCTGGCCCCCTTCCGCCGGGCGGGAAATCCGCTGGCGGCACAAAATTGTATGGTTGTTAAACTCTGCTGGTTTATGTCTTAAACCCGCCACTTGGCAGGCAGACTAATTTGGACAGCAACTGATACCGGTAAACGTTTACGCGATGCAATGGAGGGGAGATAATCCTGACGCTATCATAGTACGAATGGGCAGTAGTCGGAATAATGGATGGTTTTTCAACCATCTTCCATAAAACATTACTTACATAGCAGAGCGAAGCGGCTAGTGTCAAACAGGTTTTGGAAGGCGATATTTTAGACTGTTATATTAAATGATTATATCATTACTTATGTAATTCTTTCCGATCTTCGCAACTATCATTTGGATTGGCTAATGAAATATGATTTTTTTTGAAAGGTGTATTACTTCGAAGATACGGTCTCGGCAAAGCCGTGTCTTAAAGCGATTTTTCCGAACATCTGCGCAAGTCCTGCTCCCAGCGTAAAGACGGAATCGATATCAAGATTCTCGTAGGCTGTTTCGTCGAAAAAAACATTGAGGCTGGATTCCAGACCGTCTTCCGGCATCCAGTAACATATCATGATGGGAACTTTGGGCAGGGGGTGCAGGACGACGGATATATCGGATTCAAATTGTTCTTCCACCTGCTTTCCGCTGAAAATATGTACCAGATCATCAAAAAGGTTCGTATAGATGTCGGCCACCTGTTTCATGGGCTCTTCGCATCTTTTCTGAAAAAGCGGATAGCGTTCCTTCCCGTCTTTGAGCTCTCGGAACGAAACCCAGTTCCCCGAAACCGGCAACCCCTTACCGTGAAGAATGTAGCTTAAAAACGGAATGACGACCCACGGATTGATGTGGATATCCGCGTAAAGATTCCCGTCCGTATCGACACCGAAATCCTTGCCGAGCACCTTAAGGCTCAGTTTGTTGTCCGCAAACTGCGCCCCGACTCTTTTAGCTCCCGCAGCAAGGTCGTGGTTGGCGATCTCGCTCTTGAGCTGTTTCAGATATTCATCCCGGTTTTGTTCGATCGTATTTGGATTTTCGGGTCCTGCGGAAAAGCGTTCAATTATTTCCCGATCCAGCTTCGGGCACTCCGCCAGTTTTCTTTGACCCTGGAAGACTGCTCCGGCAAATGCAAGGCATGTCTTTTTGCCGCATTCGCGACAATTTGACATGTCAAGCAGCTGGAAGATTTCCATAGCATTTTTCGGCGGCGGCATTCAAGTTTCCTCTTTTTATCTGCGTCTCAATCAATGTAAATCACCTAAATTTAGATATCCAGAAATAATAAGGATGCTTCACTGCGCTGTTTGGTCTCATAATAATCACGAGTCCAGCTCAAATAAATCGGAAACATTTATTTCCAGCATTTTAACACTGGCCAATATCCGGACGGTGTTGCGGGCAATGGCTGGAAAGTTTTCTCCTATCTGGGATAGCTCTTGGGCAGTTTTCTTCAGCAGCTGAATTTTATCATTGATCTTATTTAAGTCGATTTGTTGTGCCATCGAATCACCTCATTTTAATTTCATTAGACCCCGGTGGAATAGGCTTCGCATTCCACTGGGCAAGCAGGACCTACTTGAGTGCAACGTTCTCTATTCCATTTTGCTTTCAGTTTTGAGCCTAACTTATCTGTGTAATCTGCGTAATCTGCGGATAGCTTTCAGCTTTGAGCCTAACTTATCTGTGTAATCTGCGAAATCTGCGGATAGTTTTCAGCTTTTCTGCTTCACAGCCATCGGGCAAAAAATAAGGTTTTTATTCTTGCTTGCGCAAGTCTTTGAAGCGCTTGGCTTTGACTTCATATCTAGGTAGGGTTTCACAGCCGCAGATTTCAATATCATAACGCAGATTGGTCTTGAGCCTGAGCTGATCGACAAGCTCGGCTTCGATGAGCTGGCATTGATCCTCGGATTCCGGCAGGACTTCCACCCTGAGTTTAATATGATCGGTATCTCCGACTTTTTCGACAACCACCTCGTACTCATCGCCCAGGCCATCCAGGCTGCGGACGACCTCCTCGATGGCAGACGGTGCCAGAAGTACGCCTTTTACCTTGGTTATATCATCGGCCCGGCCAACGACGCCGCCCTCGATCAATCGCGTCGTCCTTCCACACGCGCACGGCTCATCAGCCCATTCGATGACATCTTTGGAATCAAAGCGCACACAGGGCTGGGCCTGACGATCAAACGCTGTGATAATCATTTTTCCTCTGCGTGCGGGTTCTTCAATGATCTCACCCGTCTCCACATCTTCGACTTCCACCAGAAACAGCGCTTCATTGACATGCAAGCCGCCGGGTTGTTCCGTGCATTCAAAGGACCAGGCACCGATTTCAGTGGCCCCGGCGTGATCATAGACTTTTGCGCCCCAGGCTTGTTCCATTCTTTTTTTGGTACTGGGGATGCTGGCACCGCACTCACCCGCACAGGTGATCCTTTCAATGGTCAGCTTTGATGGATCGATCCCCATTTTAGATTTGGCCGTTTCTGCCATCCCCAGAATATAGGTGGGGGTTCCCATCATGGCCGTTGCCTGCAATTCCTCGATCTTGAGAATCCGAGCCTTGGTATCCAAAACCCCACCGGGTACCACTTCACAGCCTATCTTTTCGGCCGCATAGTGACCGGCCCAGAACGCCACAAAAATATTATAGCCGAAGGGAATAAACACACGGTCTTGAGGCCGGTAGCCCTGAGCCCAGAGAATATAAGACCAGCATTCGGCCCACCATTCCCAGTCCTGCCAGGTATCCGGCTGATAGACCGGCTGTCCGGTAGTCCCGCTGGTCTGGCGAAACACAGCCACATCCTCAAGCGGCACGCACAGTGCATCCCCATAGGGAAATGGGTCTTTGCGCTGGATATCCCGCATCATGGCCTTTTCCACTTTGGGTACCTGCCTGATATCCTCAAAAGACCGGATGTCGTCGGGCTTTATGCCAGCCTGCTCATACAGTTGCCGGTGGAATTTTGAGTGATCATAAGTCCACCTAAAAATTTGTTTGAACTTTTTAAGTTGCAGTTGACGAATTTTTTCCTGTGGAAGGGTTTCCAGAACAGGATTCCAGTATTTTTGTTTGACATCCATAAGAAAACCTTTTTTTGTGGGTGTGATTCAATCAGATCATAGGGTTACATTTATCTCATTTTTGGGGGGATATATAAAGCCATATCGGCACATATCATGCAAAGACCTATTTCATTTTACCTGGATTTTGCACGAGTCGGAGGCTTTCATTTCTCATTAATTTTCATGCAAGATTCAGGTATTAAACGCTTTAAATTGAGCCCATTTGGGTGCGGGTCTGGCTTTGGGGCGTTTGCCGTAAAAAATATCATCCATGACCGCAAAAAGACGTCTTGAAATGCTGTTCCGACTAACCAGCCATTTAATCAACCGGTGGGGCATGGTGTCTGCGTGGCTCCATGGGCAGACCTTCATGCAGACGTTGCAATCGGTGCCGACTTTGCCCCAGTAGTCAAAGCAGGTTTCAGAATTTAATTTCCAGCGCAACGTCCCGTTGACCTCCTTTTGATCATCCAGCGGTATGGATTTGGAAGGGCAACAGACAGCACATTTTTTACAGATTCTGCAAAAATCTTCAACCCCAATATCAATCGGTTTGTCGGGGACCAGCGGCAGGTTCGTCGTAACAGCGCTTAATCTCACGCGCGGGCCAAATTTTTTTGTCAGCAAATACCCCAGTCTGCCCGCCTCTCCCAGGCCCGCGTCCACAGCCAGAGGTACCAGCAACTCCTCATAGTAGCGAAGTTGTTTGGCGGTTGCCGAATAACCCAGGTTGGCAATAAAATTTGCCAGCTGAGCGGCAATAAATGCGCCTCTGGCATAAGCCCCCATGCTTTCCATTACCGTCGATGTATGAGGTGCCGAACCGATCATTTCAAAATTCATCTCCTCGGCACACACAATGGCATATTTATGCTTTGTTTCGAGGGGTTTGCCCCAGTCCTCCCAATTTTCATGAAAAATCTCGCCCTTGTGCGAAAATACCCAGAGCGGATTGATCTCGGTTATACCCACCAAAGCAGCGCCGATGCTTTTTGCGAAGCCTTTGACCCTTATACTGGCTTCTTCAGAGCTCAATTCGATCGTCCTGCCTTTACACTCCGGATGCGCCTGGGGTTTAACTTTATCCAGGGTTGAAAGCCACATGCACAACGACAGCGATGCAAAGGTGGCCGCCACATTGGGTCCATCGTGGGGTTTGTCGACCGTACCCGGATGACCCAGGGGCCCGCCCTTTTCTCTCCTGGCGGCATCACCGGCTTCAAGTTCCGGGTGCTTTTGATAAAATGCTTTGTACGGGTCTGATCCCGGAATAAGCGCCCGATTTCTGGCAAATACGTGGCGACTCTCATCAAATCTCTCGACGTTACCCACAATCAAACCTTTGGTACCTTCCAGAGCGCGTTGATTTGCCGGTGTCCGCCGCACACAAGCAACAATACCGAAAACAGCTGCGATAAAGAAAAAAATTAAAATAAACGCACCGATACCGGTCGCAAAAAATCCGCTGGCCTTCCAGTATATAAATAAGATCAGCAGGCCGAGCATGCCTGAAAATTGAATACCGCCAAAAATTGTCGCCTGTTTTTCCTTTTCCCAGACAGACGAAATCAAAAATGTTAATCCGCTAAAAGCCTGGACTGTGAGCCCCAGGATGACAATGTAACCCAACAAATCAATCATTTCCATTAACTCCCGTCATCATGTTTTTGGAACGTTTTGATGGTCTTCATAACATCCATAATATCCTTGCGAATAAGTCTGCTGGTCTCTTCAGACTGCCGTCGGGTGATAACTTCGAATATGGCTTTATGGATTTTAAAAAACTTTCTTTCCAGTGCAAGGTCAACAAAACTTAGCGTTCGTTCGGTCAGCAATTCAAATACAGATTCCAACATCACCGCCAGGACCGGGTTGCCGGAAGCCCGCGCCAGCAAGAGGTGAAATTCAAGATTATTTTGCTTAAGGCGTACCGGGTCATCAAGGTGGGACGCTGAATCTTCAAATAAAGCTTGAAACTTTTTTAAATCCTCATCATTGGCCCGCAAAGCCGCCTGCCCGGCAATGTGCGGTTCGATCAACAGGCGGGCATCAAAAAGATGGTCCACCGTGACTTCACCGGAGATAATCAGATTGTTAAGCGATCTTTTGATGGGCGCATGATAGCCATAAGAAACAAAAATCCCCCCGGTGGGTCCTTTTTTAATCTTGACAAGACCCGATATCTCCAATATCCGCAGCGCCTCTCTGATCACCGAGCGGCTGACCTGAAACTCCTGGGCCATTTCTATTTCCGAAGGCAGGCCGGTGCCGACCTCAAGATTATCCTCCAGGATTTTTTTCTGAATCAAATCTGCAATCTGATCGGAAAATCGCTTCTTTTTTAAGGGCCGAAACATGCCTTCACCTGCGTTTTTGCGCTTCGATATTTCAGCTTCCATTTGCTATATTTCCAAAAGATTTTTCTTTTTACCCAAGTTGAGCGATTGTCGAGGTTGCCGCCCCGGTGAAATAGGCCCGCCCTATTGAATCCCCCGTAGGAGGGCCGCATAGCGGCATTCAACAGGGCAAGCATTTCACTGGGCAGGCAGATACAAGGAAGATGTCGTTCCGCTATCGTCATGCGGGACGGCATCCGACGCAGTAGATGTGGTAAGATCGGCAATCGCTCTATTTAGGTTTTTATTTGGGTTCCCTGAAGTTACCCCGTGATCCGGCATGGGGTGGAACCGTCAACTCTCCATCCACATCCTCCAGATTCAACCACCACTTGTTTTCAAGATTGGGCTTATCGTAACCCAAAAACTCATCACCCCATACGGCAAAATTGCGGGCATAGGGGATATTTCGCATGGACCATTGGACAAATCGATGAAACGGTGTGTACGGTTTGTTCCAGGGGCAGACGCAAACACATACGCCGCAGCCCGAGCCTTGCTTGTTTCCGACACGCTGTTTGGTACATTTTTCCACATCATTGGGCCATTTTTTATAGCCGTTATAGATTTTCTTATCACCAAAAGGAATCGCACCAGACGGGCAATAGCGTGCGCATTGTTTGCATTTTGAACAGAAGTCCTGAACCCCAAAATCGATGGGTTTGTCTATCGCCAGGGGAAGATCGGTGGTAACTACCGCCGCCTTAAACCTAGGGCCTAGAAACGGATTGAGCACAATATCTCCGATCCGGCACATTTCTCCCAGGCCGGCCCAGAGCAAAATAGGCGGAAGCACAATCTGATAATTCCGGGCATGATGCGCACGCGCAGGGTAACCCAGCCGGCGAATATAGTCGGCCAGGATACAGGCAATAAATCCCGAGGTCGAATATGCTAAAAAACTCATCGAATTGCTGATCCAATCGTTACCAACGCTTGCATCGGCAGTTTTAAAATCCTGATCAATTAAAATGGCAATCGCATATTTATGATGGAGCTCAACCGGTTCCCCGCCGGCCATACTGTGGCTATAAACTGAATACGGAGGCAATTCGCAGATTCCGACCTGATCGGCGCGCAGAAAATAAGCTGTCTCTTTAATATGGCGCGCCATCTCAACCGGGTCGTCCGTCCCGGGAGCTTTATTGGCGGCAGCCATACCGTCGACAATTTCACTCAGCGTGAACTGCATATTGACCAGGGCTCCCGATAACGGGTGTTTGGCTACAAATCGATGCCTCTCTTTGGAAAGCTGGGGTCCCCAGTCGCCTCGCAACGCCCGGTTAAAACCGCTTTCACGCTCATCTACCCGTTGAATTTCATCTCCCATGACCCGTGTTGTGGGGCGATCGACTCTTTTAAGAATTTCCATTGGATATGGATCCAGTTTTTTTACTCTGTAGGCGCGTTGGAATGTTGCTGCGATACTCATTTAGCCCTCCATCTGAGTGATTAAGTCTGACTTATTAAAGATAATACCTATTAGATCTATCTGATAAAAATGTCAATATTATTTTGTAAAAATGGATTGCCACCTGAATTTTAATCCTTAAATTATTCTAATAAACCAGGAGGTCTCAAAGGCGCACTTAGTTCGCTTCGCTCACAATTGGAATGTAGGTGGCATAAAGACAATTGTCGTTAAAAACTTCATGATTTCAAAATATTATAAAAATATCGAGACGTTTGCTGTGGAGGATGACATGAATTTTGAGATTAAATCTTCATTGGTATTCAAGTTATTGATAGCGTGTCTGCTAATTAATCTGGGCGTCGCCTGTGCGGGTGGAAGTTCTTTAAGCCCCGGAGCATGGGTAGAGGAAACAGATCGAATAGCTGTGCTTGATGGCGGCCCCCATAAAGGAAGCTGGCAGACACGTGATTTATCGATTAATTATGAATATCGGGAAGCGGTTAAAAACCTGCAGATTTCCGGTGTCATAAAATTAGCAGACTATATACCAAAGAGTTACAACACACTGAACCGTTTGACGCTTTATATTCATTTTCTGGAGGCCAATGGGACTGTTCTGGACACCAAGAGCATTAAAATTTTTGGTTATCGTCGGTATCTGGATTTGCTCGGCGAGATGTCCTTCAACAATCGTTTTGATTTGGTTGAAAACACGGTTTCCTTTGCATTTAGCTATAGTGGCAGAGCCAGCAGTGGAGGTGGAAGCGGCATTGGTGATAATGCCAGGGGCGGAATCGATTGGGATTTTTGGAAAGTTCCCCGCCGCAATCCTCCCAAGTGAAACCATATTGTGCCCGGACTTCAACTTTATCAAATGTTTGCGCCAAGGATGCGTCAACCGACCACGCCCGGTCAAACACGGCCTGGCTCGAAGATCTGCGCCTATATTGGTGGAAAACGGCAAAAGCAGATCCGTGCTTTAAGCGTTGCGTTTGGAACGAGGATCTGTTGAGGGAGACGCGACGACCCAATTGGGTTACTTGTGGGGCGCGATCTCAACGGCCACGTGAGCCAGGCGATTGATTTCGCGCCTTGGCTGGGCCCAATACAGAGAGACCTCAGCGGCACTCCGGACGGGTAGCGTCCCGCCGACCAATGAAGACTTCCCGCCGCTCTTTTCCTGGGCGTTAAATCGTCGGATATGACCTTTGGTCTTGGGTTTCAATTTGCTCTTGTGACCGCCGCCCACGATGTCGACCACCCAGGCGCCGTCGTTCTTTGTGGTAAACTGGGTGATGATTTTTTTCTGTTTGCCCTGCTTGTTGGTGACCAAATTCACCGGCGCCGCTTGCTTCACGTTGTAAAGGGAGATCGCCCCGACATTGGCGCTCGTTACCGGCCCTGCATAGGTGACCGTGATGTCGTGTTCACCGGAAGGTGGATTGATAAGGTAGTAGACAGCCACCTTGAGATAATATTCTTTCCCGCGCCACATCGAGGAGAGTTGCACCTCGGAGCCGGATATCAGAGACAGCGTTTGACCGCCGCAGGTGATGCCGGAAATCACCATATCAGCCACATTCTCCTTACCCGCCTCTTCAACCTGGACGCCCACGATCAGTATTCGGTTTTTGCCCGCACCCACCCGAAAATTCTTCAGGCTGAGGACTTGCTTCTGCACAGGGCTGACCACCAGCAGACTGGTTTCATCGGCGTAATCAAACTCGATCTTAGCTTCCGCCAAAGCCCCCTTCGTTTCTTCTTCTGTTGTGGTATCGCTCGAATGCGCGCACGCCATCAGTCCAACAAGACAGATTGCTGCCGCAATAACGAAACGGTTTCTTTTCGAGATCACATCACACCTTCCTCAATCCACGTTCGAAATGGATTAAATGCTTTGGAGTCCGGGTTCATTCGAAGTCCGGCAATTCGCTTATAAGGTACCATCTATTTTCTTCTTCGTTATATTCCCATTTCTGTCGATTGGTTAAATTTTTCACTATTACGTTACTCATCCGATAGTATTGGATATCTACAATGCGCAGGACTTTTGAATAACTCTCATCAACAATCGTTTTTTTTACCTTGTAGGCGGTTACCCGTATTTGACGATAGTCTTCAAAATCGGGTAATTTATTATTTTGGTCCGATAATTTTTTATGAGCAAATGCTTCCTCGAACTGTCCCCAGCGAATGGCCCGGCCGTATGCCCTGGCGGTACTGTCAAACAGGGCCATTTTCCCCTTCTCGGTCTGAAGCCCGGCACACCCAAATATCAACAAAACCAGAAATAATGCGCTATATTTTAATTTACCCATTTCACCTTCCTCTTTTTGTCTTGTATCTAAAATCACACCAGGACACTGCCTCCATAATCATCTGCGTTCTTTCCATGCTGATCATTATGGAGTTCAAATTTACCTGTCTGCCCGTCAGGATGCAAGCATATTATCGCGCTTTTTCTTTTCATTCGAATCGTCGAAATGAATGCAATGTGCCAGGCAGACATTATCAGCGCAAGCCGGGATCAGGCCCCGGTCCACCCGATGATGGCAAAGGTTGCACTTCCGGGCGATACTTTTATCATCGTCAAAGTCAATGGCATCATAGGGGCAAACCTCAATGCATGCCCGGCAACCAGAGCACAGCTCATAATCCATGACCACGATACCATCGGATCGTTTGGCAATCGCCTCTTCAGGGCAGGCGTCGGCACATGGCGGTTCATTGCAGTGCTGACACATGTTTATGCGATACGTAAAATCCGGAGCGCCACCGACAATTTTGGGACCGTCTTCAGAAACCACAATTAATTTAACGCCTTCAGGCGCATTCATCTCCTGCTTACAAGCCACCTCACAGGTTTTACAACCCCAGCACTCCTGGTCATCAATGTAAATTTCGTGTATTGTCATAATCCACCCTTCTATTTTTTTGCGGGATATATTTTGCACAACAGAGTGCGGACATGCGTGGAGCCCATCGCCGGATCACAGTTTGCGAAGGAATTGTCTGTCAGAATATTGATATTGGACTCATCCCATCCATGATCGGGATCTTTTTTTTCAGGATACCACCAGGCATGTTCGGCGGAAACCACCCGCGGGTCCATACCTTCAAAAAATTTCGCGCGTTGCCTTGCCTTTCCCCTGGGCGATTCGAGAATAACCCAGTCCCCTTCATGAATGCCTTCCTTTTGCGCGCTTTGGGGATGAATTTCGACCACGGGGTCTTTGTGCAGCTCACGCAGCCAGGGGATCTGGCGGTTTTCGGAATGAAAAAATCCCGGCAGCCGTCTGCCGGTAATCAGAGTATACGGGTAATCGTTATATAGCTCAGGTGTGCTGTATGGGCTTTCCGGTGGCTCGCGAAACTGGGGCAGCGGATCATAGCCCCATTTTTCAAGAAGGGTCGAGTAGATTTCAAGCTTCCCGGTGGGTGTTGCAAACCCCTTTTCTTTATATTTTTGATACCTGACATCCCCGCGAATGTAATCCATTTTTTTGAAATCCTGCCAGGTGATCCCCATGGGTTCTAATATATAATCCAATCCACCTTCAAAAGTATCCCACCAGTATTCTTCCTGCCCGACTCGATGGGCAAGGTCATTCAGCATTTCATGATCAGACCGGCATTCCGCAATCTCAATTGCCTTGCGGCGCGGCAGCAGGTATCCGTGGCGCTTCCAAAAATCTCCGACATAATCCATCTCCAGCCAGGTGGCCGCTGGAAGCACGATATCGGCCAGTTCTGCTGTCGGCGTTAAAAAGAAGTCGGACACCACCATGAACTCGATTTGTTCCAAGGCCTCACGTACCTTTTTTGCGTTTGCACGCGTTAACATCGGATTGGTGCTGATCAGAAAAAGCATTTTTACCGCATAAGGTTTTTCCTTAATAATGGCATCCCAAACACATTTGGGGTTTATGATTCCAAAGTTTGCCGCCAATCGGAATCGATCACCCCCCAGTCGTATGGCGGCCTGTTCCTTAGCAAGCATTTTATGGGCACCGAATGTGCCTACATTGTTAATTTTTGGCGGACGAAAAAGCATCTGCCCGCCGGGAACATCCAAATTGCCGGTGATGCCCATCATAGCCATCAGGATGCGATCATTGTCCGCGCAATTAATTTGCTGTTCGATAGCAACACCCCACTGAATGCCGGCGGGTTTGGTGGTGGCATATAATCGGGCCGCATCGATGATTTTATTTTTTGGAACCCAGGTGATCCTGGCTGCTTTTTCCGGCGAGTATTCGTTGATCCGACGGACAAAGGGCTCCCAGCCGTGAACATAGTTTGCGACGAACTCTTTATCGTATAACTCTTCGTTTACGATGACATTTAACATCCCATATGCGAGGGCGGTGTCCGTTCCCGGCCTTAGCTGCAACCATATATCCGCTCGCGCGGCAGCGCGTGTCAGGCGCGGATCAATAACGATCAGTTTGGCGCCTTTGCTCAGGCTCGCTGAAAAAGGCTCGCCTTTATATTCGTCCGGATTGCTGATGACCAGGTTATTGCCCCACAGCATGATGCATTTTGGATCATTTTCGTAATCAACCACCGGATTGGTTCCGCATGTAATAATGCTGGTAGCGATTCGAGGGCCGTAGCAAAAATGGCCGGCGGTTAAAACATTGGGGGTGCCCAGCAAATTTGCAAAACGATAGATGGCAGCTTCATTTTCCCTCCCGGTGCCGTATCCCATAACAATGGATTCCGCACCGAATTTATCTTTGGTGTTTAAAATTCGCTCTGCAATCGCATCTAAAGCCTCATCCCATGAAATGCGCTCCCACTTGCCGCCGGCTTTCGCTCCGACTCTTCTAACCGGGTAAGTCAATCGATCCGGATGGTATGCCAGCTGGGCAGATGCGATTCCCTTGCTGCATAGGGTGCCATGGTTGATTGGGCAATCCGGGTCTCCGGCTATTTTTTTGACCACACCATTTTTGATATATATCAAGGTGCCACAGCCGCCATGACACATACGGCAGTGGCTTTTGATAACCTTGTCAAATCCGTAGGCTTGCATTTCCTTTTCAATATTCGAATATTTAAATTCAGCCATGTTTTTTCTCCTGAATCTGCTGGCAAGTTTCTTTAAGAATAGCCCATCTGTCAAGAAATTTTGATTATCCAGCAAAACAAATAGACTAAATTTTAGAGTTTCAAGCCCTTCATTGTCCTGTTTGATCTGAATTTGTTAAAAAAGCTTGCTAAAATGAAGCCGGTTATTTTAAAACCGTTCTATTTTAAACAAAAGCAGGAAAAGGAAGTCTATCATGGCCAAACACATCGGAATCGTCGCCTGCAGTGCCGAAGGTGCTGCGCTTTGTTATCGGACCATTTGCACCGAAGCTCCGTCTAAAATGGGTGAGCATATGCACCCTGAGGTCACGATGCATACGCACGCTTTAGGAGAATACATGATCGCCATTCGTGAGGGGAATTGGGAAAAAATTGCGGAACTCATGCTTTCTTCGACTCAAAAAGTATCTCAAATCGGAGCCCAATTTGCGATTTGCCCGGACAATACCATTCATCAGGCGTTTGATTTTGTCAAAGATAAATCACCCATACCGTGGCTTCATATAGCAGAAGCAGTCGCAAAAAAGGCCCGGGAAGATGGCTTTAAGCATCTGGCAATTTTAGGAACGAAATACCTCATGACAGGGCCGGTTTATCCCGTCACGCTAAAAAAATTTAACATCACCAGCCAGATACCCGACGAAAATGACCGCGAGCGAATTGATGACATTATATTTAATGAACTGGTAAACGGTGTGTTTACGGAGGACTCACGGCTCTATTTTAACGAAGTCATTGCGAAATTCAAAAACCAGGGCTGTGATGCGGCCGTGTTGGGTTGCACGGAGATCCCATTAATTGTTGATTCCGATGATTGTCCCTTGCCGGTATTGGATTCCACACGACTTCTGGCGCGAGCCGCTATAAAAGAAGCCCTGGCATAAAACCATATTGAAAGGAAAAATAAATGAAAACCGGTTTGATACTTGTTGATATTCAGAATGATTATTTTAAAGGCGGCCGTATGGAACTCGTCGGCATGGATGCGGCCAGTGCAACGGCCAATAAATTGCTGACTTTTTTTCGTGAGAACCAGTGGCCGACATTTCACATCCAGCACGTAGCGATCAGAGAAGGTGCGACTTTTTTTCTGCCGGATACAAAGGGGATGAAGATTCATGACAGTGTTAAACCCCGTTCGGATGATCTGGTGATACAGAAGCACTATCCGAACAGTTTTCGTGAAACACCCCTTTTAGATAAGCTCAAAGATACAGGAGTCGAGAGCGTTGTCATCTGTGGCGCGATGAGCCACATGTGCATTGATGCAACCACACGAGCTGCTGCTGATTTGGATTTCAAATGTACCGTCATACACGATGGATGCGCAACCCAAAACCTTGATTTTGGGAAGAAAAAGGTATTGGCTGAAGATGTGCATGCATCTTTTATGGCCGCCCTGGGCTCTGCATATGCCAAGGTGATGAGTTGCACGGAATTTATTTCGAAAATAAAAAACGATGACTGAATTTAAAAAATGTACATTCTGCGGTTACCGATGGCCATCGCGTAAAGATTTTCTGGAAGATCCCACAACCAACATGATTGGTTATCAGGTGAATTTTGATAATATACACCTGGGTTTTTTTCTGTTCAATCATTTAACCTGTAGAACAACGCTCGGCATCCCTGCCGGCAAATTCAAAGACCTTTACAACGGCCCTGTATACTCGGAACAACTTTTAGGCACAAAGCAATGTCCGGAATACTGTCTGCATGAAAACCAGTTAGATCCCTGTCCGGCAAAATGCGAATGTGCCTATGTCAGAGACATCATTCAAACCGTCCGAAATTGGCAAAAAAATGCTTGAGTTCTTGAGTGCCGGAATTCTATTAGGCTTGGCGGCGGGTTTTGTACCCGGACCGCTGCTTGTTCTGGTTATATCCGAAACGCTAAGACACAACATCAAAGCCGGAATTAAAGTATCCATAGCACCCCTCATTACAGATATACCGATTATTGCGATTTCTCTGCTCGCCTTAAACCGGCTTGCTAATTTTAAAGCCATATTAGGTTGTATTTCGATTTTTGGTGGGTTGTTTATACTTTATCTGGGCTATGAAAGCCTCAAAACCAAAGGTGTGGAGTTGAATTTATCTTCACCCAGCCCCAATTCTTTCAGAAAAGGTGTGATTACGAACGCCTTAAATCCGCACCCCTATGTGTTTTATATGACTGTCGGCGCCCCCATTATTTATAAAGGTATAAATCAAAATATTCTATCGGCTTTATTATTTGTTGGCACGTTTATCTTTTTTCTTGTGGGCTCAAAAGTCCTATTGGCTATGGTGGTTGAAAAATCGCGGTCGTTTTTACAGGGGTCGGTTTATATTTGGGTCATGCGAATTTTAGGGATCCTTTTACTGTTTTTCTCGATTGTTCTCTTTCGTGACGGCTTGAAATTACTTGGCTAAATCTAACTTATTTCTAACCAAGACGCGCCGGAATAAAATATGATTTATTAACCACGAAAGCACGAAGACGCGAAAATAGAAACTAATGATCGGAGACCATTTTTTTATCGGGATCTCTCAACGGACAAATAATGAATCACTTCGCTCAATCGTTTATTTAAATGATCGTTCGACCCAGTCGTTCGACCCAGAGGCTCTCGACGGGCAGAATTCCTTAACTTTAGGCGTTTTAGGCACTTTTAGGGCAAACCAAGATAGAAAGGAGATGACGTTGTTACCTGAAAAACAGAAAAACAAATACAGGGAATTTTATGATTCGGCTCGCAATAATGATATTTTGGAGCCAAAAACCACTTTGATGCTGCACATGGCGACTGCTATGGCCGTTGGTTGTTATCCGTGAATGCAGCACTACCTTGGCGTGGCCAAGGAGGAGGGGCTTACTGATGAAGAACTAGGGGCCGTGCTTTCCATCGTCATGGCCGTATCGGCAGGAAGGGTCCAGGCACAGTTTAGAGACGCATGTGAAATCTATGAGTAAAATCAATATCGATGATTTACGTCTGTTGGCAGAGGAATTTGTGGCAGCCGAACCGGCCCGGATGGGTATTGAAGGCTTTTGGCAAACACCGCTATTAGTCAGCGCATCGCTCGATGATCGTTTCGATATCCTGCCGCAGATGGCCTTTGATGAGCATATGCACCCCCAAGATTTGCTTCCAACTGCCAGATCATTGATTGTCTTTTTTATCCCCTTTAAACGCCAGCTGGTAAAAGAGAACAAAAAAGGAGATCGGCCCTGCCGCAACTGGGGGTTGGCGTATGTTCAAACCAATGATTTAATCGGCCGGTTAAGCCAGGCTCTGGCAGAATTTCTCGCTGCCAGAGGATTCAAGTCAGGATTAACGCCCGCCACTCATAACTTCGATGAAGACATTTTAATGGCCCGCTGGTCCCATAAACATCTGGCCTTTCTGGCGAATTTAGGGCGCTTTGGAACCCATCACATGCTGATTACACCGGCCGGCTGTACCGGTCGCCTGGGGAGCCTCGTGACAGAGGCCGAACTCGGAGATCATCCGCTCATTGATACGGACGAGGCCTGCCTGTTGAAGGCAGGCAAAAAGTGCGGTAAATGCATTGAAGCCTGCCCGGTAAATGCATTGCGTGAGAATGGGTTTGAAAGACGCAAATGCTGGAATCGGTTGAATGAGAATCTGGATATTCTGGATTATTTTTCAGATTTGCCGGACTCTACTCACGTCTGTGGCAAATGTGCCGCATTGATGCCGTGCAGCTTTTTGAATCCGGTTGCAAAACTATAAGTAGCCCACTCAAAATAGTTCGGAAGTCCTATGGTGTTAAAAGACCGCGAAAGAAAAAGAAAAAAACCGAACAAAAAAATAACCTGGCCTAAAATAAACTTTAAACATCTTGCCGGTAAGCCCACGGTATCGAATTGTGTCGCTGCATATTTAAAACCTCTGCAGGCAGTTTTTCGTGGGAACCCACAATAAGCCATCCATCAGGAGCAAGGGCCTTGATAACTCTTTTGAGGCCCTCTATTTTTAAATGCTCCTTGTAGTACGTTAAAAGATTATTTCTTAAAAATATGATATCAAATGCAGATCCGGGAGGATTGCTGAAAATATCCTGAACCTTCCAATCAATGCCTTTTTTAAAAGCCGCCTTTATATCAAACCGACTGCCCTTTTTTTTAATATCAAAATAGTGTTCGCGAACTTCCGGGGGAACCTCCTTCATACTGCTTTTAGCGTATATCCCTGCCCTGGCCTTTTCGATATAATCCGGATGCATATCGGTAGCCGCTATCTCAATTTCAGGCAATTGCTCGTATTTTTTATTCAAGCGGTCCCAGACAATCTTGAAGCTATACACCTCTTCTCCACGCGCACAACCCGCTGACCATATCCGCAGTGTTTTCTTTTCTCTTTCAATCATACTGGGCAAAATATCTTCTTCCAGGTCATGCCAGAGTTGTCGGTCACGGAAAAACCGGCTGATAGAAACGGTCATCCGTTTTTCACATTCTTGCCGCAGCTCAGCACTTTTATTCAATAGATCCAGATAGGCCTTTATATTTGGGCAATTTAATTCCTGCATATGCCGGGATATGCGTTTTTTAACGCCTTTTCTGACCTTGCGATACCCGGCCCACGAAAAATTGAAGTCATCAAGAAGCTGTCGGAACTGGTCGTCATCCATAGACTTAACTTATGTCTGTCAGATCAGTTGTTCAAGAAAAATTCGATGCAATTGTTTGCTAGAGAAATAGAGTAGTGGAGAATTGGAAATAAATTTGGGCCTGGAGTGCTTGATATTTTGTTGATTCAAGTTTAATAGACCTTGCATGCAAACGATGATCCCGGTAATAAGTATTTGTTGCTTTTTAAAAAACAGTCCCATTATCCACAGATAATGGATTTATAAACCATAAATTTCAGCGGTGTGGATGCTTGCAAAAGCGGTGTGGATGCTTGCAAAAAAGGATGGTTTGCTGTAGCGCTTCATCGGCGAGGCAATATGAACGCGATCTCTCCAAAACGCAATTACGCTATCGATTCGTTGCGCGTATTTGCGATGTTCATGGTGTTTTTATTTCACTGCGCGCGATTTTTTGACATGGAGGATTGGCATGTAAAAAATCCGCAAAGCGATACGATCATAACATTTATCGTGCTGTTCTTAGCGCAATGGATCATGCCGCTTTTTTTTATCCTTTCCGGCATTAGTTCTTACTATTCATTGGGATTTCGCAAGGCCGCTGCATATATTCGCGGCCGATTTAAAAGATTGATGATTCCATTGATATTTGGGATCTTTGTATTAATCCCCCCCCAGGTTTACTTTGAACGCGTCAGTCATTTCCAATTTAAGGGATCGTTTATCCAATTTTTCCCCCATTATTTTGACGGCTTTTATGGTTTCGGAGGCAATTTTGCGTGGATGGGCCTTCATCTCTGGTATCTTTTGATGCTCTTTGTTTTTTCTCTGCTCACACTCCCATTTTTCATCTTTATACAGAGGGAACCGAGACCGGCACTTATCTCAAAGTTTATCTCCTTCTTAGAGCGCAAAGCCACCCTATTCCTGTTAGCGTTGCCCCTGGCAGCAGTTGAATGGATTTTAGATCCGGCAACGATCGGCAGAAGAGATTTCGGCGGATGGAGTCCGTTTCTTTATATCATCTTCTTTATCTACGGTTACGTGGTATTTTCAAATGATCAATTACAGGGCAGGGTAAAAAAACAAAGAAATATCGCATTGGCCGGAGGATTGATCACAACGGCCACAGCACTGGTGATCCTCATATCAAAAGGGTTTCCCGAATATGGCACCGCCTATTCTTTTTTCATGACAACCATACGCGCATTTAACTCCTGGTTCTGGCTTCTGGCTGTCGTTGGATTCGGACACCACTATTGCAATTTCGATAACAAATTTTTAGCCTATAGCAATGAGGCAGTTTTGCCGTTTTACATCCTGCATCAAACCCTCATTGTCACCGTTTGCTTTTACCTCATTAGCTGGCACATAAACGTGGGCATCAAATATTTAGTAATTGCTTCAACTTCAATGATAACCATACTGGCTGTATATGAGGTATTGATCAGGCGGGTGAATATAATGCGATTCTTATTCGGGCTCAAACCAATGATTCAATAGCTAACTCAAGACTGGAGACCAACGATGGATCAAAAGGTAAGAAATGCGATTTATAATGCCGTAGAAAAAGAGCCTTTTGCAAAAACAATGAAGATGAAGCTGGTGGAATTAGAGCTGGGTTATTCAGCAATAGAAATGATTTATGACCCGGACAATATGAACAACATCTATGATCGCGCCCATGGCGGCGCCTTATTTGCGTTAATTGACGAAGCCTTTGAAACCGCCGGTCAAACCGATGGCACCATCGCCGTTGCCTTGAATGTAAATGTGACCTACGTTTCCAGTCCTGAACCGGGCGTGAAACTGCGGGCAGAGTCCAAACAGAACAGCCAGACCCAAAAGACCGCCAGTTACGACATAAAGGTCACCGACCAGAACGGCAATCTGATTGCCATCTGCTCCGCCCTGGCTTATCGAACGGGGAAGCCCATTCCTTTCCTTTAAAAAGCTGAAGGGCGTCTTGTTCGAATAAATCTTGATTGTTGTTTCGAAATTTTTTGTATTTGTCATTGTGTAATCTGTAAAAAGCATTAACTACAATTGAAGCACGGATTTTCAAATCACAGAACCTGTATCAGACCCTACAGTAAAATCCTCTAAAAAGCCTTGCGATATTCCTTTCATATCTGTAAAATTGTCAAATTTTTGTTATTCTCAATGTATCTGAACCTTAGTAGTATTTAGTTTTTTGGTACGATAACACATGGTATTTAAAGACGGATAGCATTACATAGGTGATGATATCCAGATCCTTATAATCACTCGTTATTTGCTTCATGGAGAGCTCTAAGAGATATGATCAAGATTCGCTCGTTTGAAGAGAAGGATTGGCCTGCTATTTGGCGAATTATCGAACCAATATTTCGGGCAGGTGAAACCTACCCTTTTTCGCCAGACATCACAGAAGATGAGGCTCGCAGGGTCTGGATAGAGCTGCCATCTGCGACCTTTGTTGCTGTTGATGAAAATTTCGAAGTCTTTGGCACCTACTACATAAAGCGCAACCAACCTGCTCTCGGTGCTCACGTCTGTAACTGTGGTTACATCGTTGCTGAAAATGCTCGCGGACGAGGTTTAGCGTCTGAAATGTGTAAACATTCACAGCGTGAGGCAATTTCTCTCGGTTTCCGATCAATGCAATACAACCTAGTTGTCTCTACAAATGAAGGCGCTGTCCGCATTTGGAAAAGGAACGGATTTGAAATAGTCGGCACCTTACCAAAAGCTTTCCGCCATATGCGGCTAGGTTTTGTAGATGCCTTTGTAATGTATAAGCAACTTGAAACATAACAATTAAATCCAACCGGTACAGCAAGCTGCGCGGCTGATTTGGCGCGCTACAGGTTTCTCCAACAATACGGTAAATATTAATTCTGAAAATTCTGGTGATACTCCTTTGATGATAGGGGTCGGGAAGGGTCGCCCCTCCCCGCCCTCCGAACCGTGCATGCGGTTCTCCCGCACACGGCTCTCCAGTCGGTGGTTTCCTCATCGGGATTGGCACGCTAAGACATACGCTTTATACATGGTGAAAAGCCCACGTTCAGCGAAAAAGGCATTTGGCCACTGCCTGTGATCACGCCCGGTTCGACCAGATCCGGGCCGCTTTTTCTGTTTGCGCCGCACAGCTCTTAGACGTCTGCGTATGAAGCCGTCCAGGGAATTAAAGGTGTAATGATGCGCATGTTTGAAGTATTCAAACCAGCCTTTAATGATCGGATTAAGATCGGCTATGATTTGCTCGATGCTATCGCCTCGCGTTCTACGAGTCTTTAGACGGATTTTATCCTTAAACTTCTTAAGACTTTTCGATCGGACATAACGACAACCACCTTCAAACCGATAACCTAAAAACTCGAATCCGTATCCACTTTGCAGGCTGTTACCAATATGGGTCTTTTCCGGACTCAACTGAAGCCCGTTTTGATCGATCCATGATTGAACCATTACCAAAGCGGCTTCCGCCTCTTGCCTGCTCCGGCAAAGCACCAGCCAATCATCGGCGTAACGAATCATTTTATACCCGTTTTGGTGTAAGGCGAGATCCAGCCGGTGAAGGTACACATTAGCCAGCAAGGGGCTGAGCACCGCCCCTTGCGGTGTCCCACTGATGGGCTTCCAGCACTTCATGTCCTCCAAAATCTCCTGCTTCAGGAAAAGTTCTAGTAAGTTGATGATCTTGCCATCACTTACTTTCTCCTTTATGCAATTGATAAGAAGATCATGCGGAATCGTGTCAAAATAGCTTTTAACATCCGCATCCAGCACCCATGTGTAACCTTGCTTTAACAGCTGATTTACCTCCCTCAGTGCATCTTTACACCCGCGCCCCGGCCTGAAGCCATAACTTGTTGGCAGAAATTCTTTCTCGAAGATAGGCTCCAACACCATTTTCAGAGCAGTCTGTACAATCCGATCCTTGACCGTCGGAATGCCTAATGGACGGGTCTTCTTCCCATCTTTGGGGATGTGCACCCGTCTGACCGGAGATGGCCGAAAGTCACCATTGCGTAGATCCCTTTCCAGCTCCTCTAGGTAAAACCGCGCATTAGACCGAAAGCGTTTAATACTGACTTTGTCTACCCCCGCCGCGCCCCGATTGGCAGCAACCTTTTTCCAGGCTGCTTTTAGAGTCCGTGGGTGGTAGACTTTATCAACCAGGCTGTACCATTTACCTCCTTTCACCCCGTTGCCCAGGGCTGCCAACATACGTTTTGTCCATACCGATGCTTCCACCCACTCCCAACCTGAGGAATGGGCTTCTGCCCCTTGCTTAGCCGTTTGCGGCACTGACGAGGCGCATTCAAATTTAAACTGCATTTGCTTCGGCATCGACATCTCGCATCCTACCTTCCTGCCCCCCTTCCCTCGTCCTGGCTTTGCTAACCAGAATTTCCAGTAACTCTGCGTTACTTGCGGTATTATGAGGGCTCTGAATCCTGCATTCCTTCACCTGAAGCTGCAGGCCTCCCCACTTGCTGCGATCTACCTTCCTGTCGTTCAACCTCCAACCACGTGATGTCTCCGCTCATCGCTTTATCTGCCACCACAGCGTGAACGGTGGTTTTCAGGCTTCACCCTTTCGCAGGGGGCTCGCCAGTACATCCCGCCGAATCGAGTTCGTCATCCTGCAGACCGACAGTTCGCTTCCGGTTGCTTCCCACCCCACCTCTCGGCAACGCAGTTACCTTCAGCTACGGAGCTGTGGCATACTCCGACATGGACTTGCACCATGTTGATAAATCGCCACCATGGGCGCACTACGAAACCGCTTCGCGGTAGCTTTAGCTCAGTTTTTCCAACATCCTTTTGAGTTTTAAGATATATTTTCTTTATTTTGTCATTTTGGTTAAATTTTTTTAGCCGGTATTTGAAGTTTTAGCTTTTATTTCTTTTAAGAATATGCAATGTTACTTACCGTAATTATAATGAAAAAGAGAGGGTGGATACTTTACCCATATAGCATACTCCATGCCAAAATTATCGACGGCTTCGTACATCACCGTTTTATCAATAATCCCGCACTAAGATACCACAATCTAATTTTCTGACACGGCCAGCGCTTGATCGCCAAGTTCTGGCTTTTTTTTCGGCGGGACTATGGATAAAACGCTTATTAGATATCACAACAATTTTTATGCTTTAAAAAACTTTCATTTGGAGATAGTACAGGTTCTTAACATCTTGAAAAGCATGAGATTAGATCTGATACAACCAGTTGCGTTTCAATTCGAACTTCAAAGGCTACCCCCCCAATACATTGGGGTTCTCATTAGACTGATAAGGAATAAATTATACTGTCAGTATTGTTAAATTTTTCAGCCCAGTCAGAATTTAAGAATAGGATCATTAATTTTGACTGGAGCTTCATTGTCCGCCCCCTAAAATTTTCTTCAGTTTTTCTGATAAACCTGCCATCGTAAACGGTTTCTGAATAAAATCTTCAGCTCCTGCATTCAGAATTTCCCGGGCAGGGCCATCTATGGAATAACCACTGAAAACGATTACTTTAAGGTCGGGACGAGTTTCCATGAGAAGTGGATAGATGTCATTACCGGTCATATCAGGC
>JAUVTR010000225.1 GCA_030601425.1 Desulfobacterales bacterium | reverse complement strand
TCTTTTTAACAAGAATTTGTTCCGCCTGATATCCAGCCAATCTGCCCACATTGTAATAGCGACTGGCCACTGCCAGAAGGGCGTTGGACTTGGCAGCCATCGCCTCATAAGCGGCGGCAACCGGCATACCCATCTCCAGCGCAGCGCTGGTGAATTGATCCCGATGGGCCATAAGAAAAGAGCTTGAGCCGACATAAATGAAGTCGACGTTCTTTTCTTTCAACTCGGCAATCTTTCGCGGAATGGACTCCACCATCGGCTTTCCGGATTCATTAAGATCAAGTGCTGCCTCAACCAGTTCAAACTGCATTTTTTTAGCAACCGAACGCATGGTCTTTGCGTTCAGCACGGAATTCTGCTCATTGGTATTATAGATCAAGCCGATACGTTTGAACTCCCGATAGGCCCGGATGGCCTTCATTTGAACTTCTTCAGGTACGCGGTTTCGGGTTCCGGTGATATGCGGGCGTCCTGACGACTCGTAGCTCTCAATGATCTTGGCGCCTACTGGGTCGGCAACAATCATAAAAACAACCGGAATGTCGGTCAGATGGACATCCGGGTTGACCTTACCGAGTTTACCAACAGTGCCGACCGTTACCGAAGTTCCCCAGGTGAGGACTAAATCGACGTTCATTTTCCTAGCTTCCCGGGCAAAGCCCGGCAAACGTTTTTTATCACGTGCGGCATTGCGCAGGGTAAAATTAACGTCAATATCCCGTTCTCGGAAATAATCCTGAAAGCCCTTACAGGCGTCTTCGCATCCACGCCAGACGATCATATAGATATCAAACGGCTTACGGCTGTTATTCGCAGATAGCGGAAACGAAATGAGTAATGAAACTCCAACCAGAAAAACGATGATGAAAAGATTACGCCGAAACATGATTGCCTATCCTTTTGCATAAGCCAAACTTTGTTTACGGGTTATCATGAAAAAAAGAAGGAAGAAAATAGCTGCCCCGCAAACCATAAATCCCGTGATGCCGATCGTGGTTTCATATCCGTAAATGTGAACCATCATAGCAGAAAAAAGCAAACCCGCTATACTGCCCACGCGTTCTAAAATGCGCAGGAAACTTAAAACAACATTTTGGCCTGCCGTTTCAATTTCGCGTCGACTGAGTTCAAGCGCCAGGGCGATCTGGGGCGCTTTGGTCATGGCATGCGACATACCCATGATGACCACTGCCAGAACCACAGCCCAAATACTGCGCCAGTTATAGAAAAAAACCAGGCCCAGGGATGAAAGCAGCGAACCAAAGCCAACCAGCCACCCCAGTCCGCCGAAACGGTCAACGATGCGCGGGGCAAGGGGGCCTGCGACAATGATGAGAAGATAGTAGACCATCATGGTTCGGCCGATTTCAGCCGGTGTAGCGCCGAGTTCAAAGAGGTAAAGTGGTACGAGGTACCATAGGAAGGCAGCCGTAAGAACGCTTGAAGGTATTGCGGCACACAGCAGAAACACCATAAAACGGCTATTTGTAAGAACGGTAAGAATTTTTGTCACACTACTTTGCGATTCTTTACCAACCTCTGCTTTTGAATCGATTTTTGGGCTTAACATACGATATGCGATGAAACCGGCAGCAATTGCCAATATTGCTGCTATCATAAAAACAGGCTGGTATCCAATCCGAGCTGCAAGAATGCCTCCGATTGCCACTCCACTCATGCATGCGCTCATAATCACGCCAACAAATATAGCGAGATTTACGGCGCGACTTCCCCCCACTTTATCACCCAATATATATTCCTGACATGCAATGGTAACCATTGCGTAGCCGAGTGCCGTCGTACCCCGCCACAAGATAACTTCGTAGATCGTGTTCGCTAGGCCGCAACCAATAAAGCCTGCGATGGCCGGTACGAGACCCATCAAAAAGATATTGCGGCTGCCGTAACGTTTGGTCAAGCTGCTTGAAAAAGGCGACGCAAGCCCAACGATGGCCAACCACATGACAATCGGCAACCCGATGACCACCGATTCATTCAACCACGGCACAGGCTTGTATACCTGGCGCACAAATAGCGGCAGGAAAGATTTTTGAAGCTCCTCGGCGAAGGCGAATATGAAAAGTGGTATACGGATGTCGCCGGCACTGGCCCGCAGCAGCTGTGTGGGTCCGTCGAGGTTTGATAGGCCGAAACGGGTGCCGAGGTTTCGAAGCCGATGGGATATCCTTGTGTGATCTTCCACCGCGCGACCATCGAACATGGACTCCAATTGCGCACTTAAAGCCTGAAAATGTTCGTGCAGTCGTTGTGCACCCTGCGAGAGATAACGAGCTATCTTACTTATAGAATCCCCCGCCCGAGTGATCAGACATTTACTAAAGTCCCCTTTGGCCTGAAGGTCCAAGAGCATATGGAGCCGTTCGATGGGACCCGTGACGTAAAAAACAATTAATGCCAGCATAACCTGGAATGCTACCAGTAAAGCTACAATCAAGATCACGACAATATCGTAGAAGATATCTTTCAGTTGGCGCTGGGCGAAATGTCTGTCAATACCGATGTGAACGAAACCCAGAACGTTATCATCAACAATGATCGGGATAGGGTAGTTTAGCGAATTTGGTAATTCCGTGGCCGGCAGGGGATTGGCCGCGTTGATCGCACCGGTTTCCGATGTGCCGGAGACGAATTGATTTGAACTGAGCCGGCCCACAAAATTCCGAATTGTTTCGGTTACCGTCCCGCCTTGATAAAGCAACCGGCCTTTTTGATCTGAGATGGCCACGTATATCAGTTCGTCATAATCGGTAATGGTTGATTCCAGATACTCATTAGCCCCGTAGAGATCATTGAACGGAATGCCATAGTTGAGCGCGCGGCGGAGATCGGCATTTACGATCTGCCCGATCTTATGCGCTTTCTTACTTAATTCGGGTCTTAACAGACGATTGAATTCATTTAGAGTTACATAGGCAAGGACCAGCGACGATAAGCAAAGAACTGCTGTCATCAACAGAACTAAAGGCCGTACCATACTGCCTTCAAAGTTTGATTCAGTTGTTTCGGGCATCACAATACCTCCTACACATCGGGCTGCGCCGCTCCGGCGGGGGTCTTCAACACGGTACGTTCGAGCTCATGCATATCCTTTGTGGCTTCCGACAGGTTATCTTTGATTGTACATAGCTTTTCATCGAAATCGTCCTTACAAATCATCGCCTCTGCCGAAGCAGCGGCCGACAAACCTGCGACGTCTATTGTGCACACATTATCCCCGCCTTCCTGGACCCTTTCGTATGAAGATTCGATGCTGTCCGTGTAACGGCCGAGACCTCGGAACCCGAGCTTTATGCCAATGAAAGCAAGAATTGCGAAGCCTACGAAAATGAGAATGGATTTGCGGGTCAATGAATTGGTAAGCGCAGCCACTTTCGTGTTGTAAACATCCTTGGAATACGTCAGGACGATCCCTCCAATCATTTGGTCAAAACTGTTTAACAGTGTAACGCCGTTAACAAAGGAATTGCCTCTGTCCAACCGCCATGCTCGGCCATCAGATTCTTCCAGGGCTTGCAGAACATAGGGCGGCACGTTGATGCCCGCCCTTCCTTTTTGGGTAGAGTAAAGGATTTGGCCGTTGTTATCGAATATTTGAATGGAGGCAATTCCGGGATCGTTTCTTTTGGCTCGGGCAATCACCGCCTCGGCGGTGCGCATTTCACCCAGCCCCAGACCTAAATCGATGGCGCTTTCAATCGATTCGCCCATTGTGATGCTGATGACGGTTAGTCGATTTTGGATTAAGGTTGCCAGGGTCGTCTGAAACTTAAAATAGCTCATCATGAAAATGAGGCCCATCACGATAAGCAGCACAAGAATCATGCAAACTACGGCTTTCGAAGAGATCTTCATAAGCAGAATCACTCCTTTGATTACGAGGGGACTTAAACTTACGATCTGCAGATTATGAACCGAACATGGTCTCGATTAACACCAATCCTGAGAACTGATTTCTACGCTGACCTTGAGGAGTTCGCCTATAGCAACAAGAGCCCAGATCCGGGGCCTACATGAAGGGATGGACCTGTAGCGAAATGGCCCAGCACTCTCTTTCTGATCATTAGTAGCATACCAATAATGTACTTATGCATTATGATCTGGCTCCCGGCAGAAGGGTCGAATCTGCCGGGAGTTGGATATGCACCATTAGAGATTTTCTATGATTAGGTGATCCACGAAGTAGAAGTTGGCTTAGATTAGAGCCCGGCTCCAGAAATCGAAAATGCTGAATCGGCCCAGGAAAAGGGAAGATATCCTGGTGAGAGGGAACAGAGAGCCTTTTTCAATTACCATGGCAAAGTCATGTTATTTATTTTAATCTATAAGAACGAAATGTGGAAATTTCCTTGACATAAGTCAATTATCAAGCAGTTTTCTGAACTTTTCTATTTTTTGAGTCACAATCCGGAAAAACGCTGGCATAATGTGACGTTATATTCAAGAGTATACTCTACTCCTCTTTGAGACCATTTGTTGGGAAAAATCATGACTAAAAGAATTACAAAGCATCCACGCAAAATAAGAAAAACGATATTCAGTATTGCCTCAGTTTTTTTGTAAGCTATATAGTATCCTACCATTTTCGAACTGAATTATAGATTGCTCAATGACAAATACATGCTTTTTTAGATCCTTAATTTTGATGGGTTACGTGCCTGCATCGAATCTTTAGAATCCTCCTAAAATTATTGGATATTTCATTTAGCAATCCTAATTTCGGGCCCATCTGAAAGTGGGACTCCAAATTAATCCAACAAGGGATTGAGAATTTGCATGGTTAAATCTAAAAGGGCAGTTAATCGTGAATTAACTGCCCAAATATTCATATTGATAAAATTCGAATTAGACTTTTTCTCTGAGCTTTTTACCCGCTTTAAAAGTTACAGCATTTCTGCCTTTAATTTTGATCTTTTCCCCGGTCTGTGGATTGCGTCCCTTTCGGGTTTTGCGATAAACATTGCGAAATGTTCCGAAGCCAACCAAAGTTACCTTGCTGTTTCGTTTCTTCAAGCCTTTTGTCACCCCATCAATGAAAGAATCTAATGCTCTACCTGCAGCAGCTTTGGTTATCTTGGCCTCCTTTGCCATTTTTTCAATTAATTCTGCCTTGCTCATCCGTTACCTCCTTTGTTTAATACGTTTGTAGCATGGACCCAAACTTCCTTCTCAGAGGGGCTTTATAGAAATGCATTACAAATGTCAACATTGGATATTTTACAGATTGCGTTTGCTAACCTAAAAAATACAGGCTCTCCTGATGTTTGCCTGAATAGCCGTTATGCACAATTTTCAAAATTTGTACATAGCGTTGTCTAATCTAATATCCCTCCATCCTCACAATCCCAGGATAAAAATTTTCCGAACACCTATTACGCATTTGACAAACTCCGACTTCTGCAGAATTTTATTATAATATTTTTAATAAAAAAGGGCTTTAACATGCTTGCTAAGATCGAAAGGATATCCCATGAAAAGAAGAAAATATAGGATACTTCGTTTTACATTGGTCGTACCGCTAATTATTTTCTCAGTCTTCATTATCGGCTGCCGGGATTCTCCTTCTGAAAAAGCACAGGCTCCAACATTTCCATCACTATGGGAGAGCTTTGATCAGGATTTCCAAAAAGCACTGGAAACCGCACTTAAAAATGAATTTCGTGGTGAATACAAGCACGCCGTTGAAAATAAAAAAGCTGCGTTTTTAGTGGTGGATATCACGGATTTAAAAAATCCCAAAGTGGCTGGCGTCAATCCGGATGTCATGCTATATGCCGCCAGCATGCCCAAGATCGCTATTTTGCTGGGTGCATTTGTCCAAATCGAGCGCGGAAAGATGCCTTTTAATGATGAAACCCGTGCTGCACTGACCCGTATGATTCGCAATTCGTCTAACAAAGATGCGACTGCTATCCTCAATCGGGTCGGTATCGAAAATCTGGCCGAAATTCTGGAGTCGGAAAAATACCGTCTGTACGATCCACAAAACAACGGAGGTTTGTGGGTTGGCCGTGACTATAGTGGTGGTCCGCGATGGAAAGGGGATCCTTT
>JAUVTR010000210.1 GCA_030601425.1 Desulfobacterales bacterium | reverse complement strand
CTATTGATAAAATCAATCCGTGTTTTGTAAATTACTTGCGGGATGCAACACGGCAGGGTATGTATTTTCTATTTGAATTAATTTGAATTTTATATTATTTTGAAAAATTCTAAATACTTCAACAATTGGCAGCTACCGGCCGTATCGGAATCTCATGGGATTGTGGGTTATGCCTGGCTTAGCGTCACGAAATTGAATGATAGTACCTGGATTTTGCACGCGTCGGAGGCTTTCATATTCTCATTAATTTTCATGCAAGATTCAGGTAATACAACTCAACACCACGAAAGGACATTTTTATGTCGCAGCCCGATGTTAAAATATACTCGTTGAGCACTTGCAGCCACTGCAAAGCAACAAAAAAATTTTTAGGTGAATGTACCATAAAATATGAATTTATTGAAGTGGATAAGCTTAAGGGTGATGAACGTAAAGCCATCATCGAAGATGTCAAGAAATTTAATCCGCGCTGTTCGTTTCCGACCATCATCATCGGTGAAACCGTTATTGTCGGATATAAAGAAAAAGAAATAAAGGAGGCTCTGGGAATGGAATGACGCCACAAGAACTTTATGATCGGATGAAAAAAGTACAGGAACCAAAAGGCTATTATTTTAACAAGGATAAAGAGCGGACCTTTGAACTCCTGGAAGCGTTAATTGCCAACAGGGAGAATTACGGCTATATGGGCTGTCCCTGCCGCTTGCTTTCGGGCGACAAGGAATTGGACCGAGACATCTTTTGCCCCTGTGTTTACAGTGTCCCGGATATCGAAGAGTTCGGCAGCTGTTACTGCAACCTGTATGTTTCCAAAGAATGGAATGAGGGCAAAATCCCGCATGAATATGTACCCGAACGCCGTCCCCCGGAAAAAATGCCCTATTGACATTTCGCTATACCAAATCCATCTTTAAACAGGGTTGATAAACAGCTCAAACAAAAACGATTCACTTTTTTAGTCCCCATGTGGGACAAGAAAATGAGGTGATTTATGGAAGAAGAATGCAGGCCTGTGTTAAATACAGGATTGCGCGGCCTGGTCATCGCCGACACGCGCATCAGCGATGTCCAGGGTGCCGCCGGGAAATTAATCTACAGAGGCTATCTCATTCAGGATCTGGCAAACACGACGTCGTTTGAAGAGGTGGCTTATCTGCTTCTTTTTGAAAAGCTGCCGAATGCGGCTGAATTGAAAGGGTTTAAAGAGCAGCTGACGGCTGAAAGGGATATCCCGCCGGAGGTGATTACCGCATTGAAAACCCGGCCGAAAGACGCGGTGGTTATGGATATTTTGCAGGCCGGTGTCCCCCTTTTAGCCCACCACGATCCTGACGTTACGGATCAATCAATGGAAGCAGCCATTCGAATGGCCACACGTCTGATTGCGAAGTTCCCCACGATCATTGCCGCCTGGGATCGCATCCGCAACGGTAAAGAACCGCTAAAGCCATCGCCCAATCTGGATCATGCGGCCAATTTCCTTTATATGCTTAAAGGCAAAGAGCCGGATGAAGAAGATGGCCGCTTTATGGATACCTGCCTGGTGCTACATGCCGAACATTCCTTTAATGCGTCCACGTTTGCCGCCCGGGAGGTCGCTTCAACCCGCGCCCACATTTATGCCGCCGTCGCTGCAGCGGTGGGCTCTCTGTCGGGAGAGCTTCACGGGGGTGCCAATATGCGTGTCATGGAGATGCTGTCCGAGATCGGTTCGGTGGATAAAGTTGAGGCCTATGTGAATCAGCAATTTGATGCCGGCCGCAAAATTTTCGGATTGGGGCATGCGGTGTATGACACCGATGATCCCCGCGCCCATATTCTGGCGCCCATGTCCAAGAGGATGGGTGAGCGCGTTGGGGATACCCGATGGTATGAAATGTCACAACTGTTAGAAAAAACAGGAAAAGCTGAATTTAAAAAGCGCAAGGGCAAAGATATCTATGTAAATGTTGATTTTTATAGCGCTTCCCTTTATTATGCCATGGGAATTCCAATAGACCTGTTCACGCCGGTATTTGCGATTTCAAGAATATCCGGCTGGACCGCCCATGTAATCGAAGAATATTTTGCCGGGGCCGCACCCAAACCCATGCTGTACCGACCGGAATCCGAATATATCGGCGATTACTGCGGGCCGGATGTCTGTGAATTTGAGCCCCTTCAAGAAAGAGGGTAATTCTGAGCAGGAGGCATAAACAGTTTGCAAAAGCATCCAAACCTTCGGATGACGCGTCAGCGCAGGGTAATTCTGGAAGAACTGCGTAAGGTGAATACCCACCCGAGTGCGGATGAGGTCTATGAGATCGTTCGCAAACGATTGCCGCGTATCAGCCTGGGTACGGTTTACCGCAACCTTGAGATCCTTTCTGAATCCGGTGATATTCAAAAGCTCGAACCCGGCTGTTCCCTGAAACGTTTTGACGGCAACCCGTCTGAGCATTGTCATATCCGCTGTATTCGCTGCGATCGGATTGCTGACGCGCCGATGGCACCTGATTTAGAAATCGATCTGAAGCGAGTCAATTCTACCGATTTTGAAATCATCGGACATCGGCTGGAGTTTATCGGCGTGTGTCCGGAATGTTCAGACAGCTCCAACCCTGGCACAGGTCAATATCCGCCAAACGATTAAAAAACAGCATCGACGTTTCAAGCAAAAACACCGCAAACCATTTCTGCTATTTATTGGCGGGCAATAAAGCCCGCTTTTCTTTTTGCTATTTTTATTAGTACTGCAGTGATATTTTTCTAATTTATATCTGTGGGAGCAGCATCTTGCTGCGATACTCGCGGCTGGCCTGCGACGAGCTCCCCTCGGCACGCTCGGGGCCTGCCTTCGACATGAGCTCAGGCCGAATGTAGCTTGTCGAAGGCAGCCGAGTCGAAGCCGCTCCCACCTGGCAAAAATATTTCCTTTCGACAAAGTGTCGCTGTAATATTAGAATGTCCGCTTGTATTCCATCGATGGCGGCTGTGCGACACGGTTGACAAATAATCGAGGGCTACATACGATTAGAGGCAATCTAAATAGGCGATCTGAGACAGCTTCGACAGCTTCTAGTTTTTATCTCGGAAATAATTTATAAAATAGTGGCTCACAACGCAGCCATTGGGCGTTATATAACGAGAACGAGGACGACGACGAGTACGAAAACGAGAAACGCTGTCTAACTTCGTACTCGTCCTCGTGCTCCTCCTCGTCCTCGATAATAACATTTTGAGTCTAAATTGACTGTGCTCTGGGGGAGGTGACCCATGAAGATTTTAATCACGGGTGGTCTTGGATTTATCGGCACAAACCTTTCAGATTATCTTCTAGATAAAGGGCACTCCGTCATTGCGGTGGGGCGGGCTGCAACTCAAAATCGGATAACCTCCGACAGGTACCAGTATATTTCAGGGGACACAACCCGGCCGGGAGACTGGCAGGAGGCGCTGGGGGATGTGGACGCTGTGGTGAATCTGGCCGGGAAATCAATTTTTAGGCGTTGGAGCAAAAGCTATAAGAAAGAGATTTATGACAGTCGAATATTGACCACCCGCAACGTGGTCGATGCGTTGCCGGCAAGTCAATCGGTTACGCTTTGCAGTGCATCCGGTGCCGGATATTACGGCAACAGGGGTGATGATCTCTTAAAAGAAGACGAAAAGGCCGGGGATGATTTTTTAGCATCTGTTTCGGTGGACTGGGAAGCCGAGGCTTTCAAAGGAACTGATAAGGGAGTCCGGGTGGCAGTGATGCGATTTGGCGTCGTTCTGGGAAAAGGCGGTGGCGCCCTGGCCAAGATGATTCCGGCTTTTAAAGCTTTTGTGGGTGGCCCCATCGGCAGCGGCACTCAATGGTTTCCCTGGATGCATCTCACAGATCTAATGGCCGCGATGCTGTTTATTTTTGAACATCCGCAGGTCAGCGGACTGCTTAACTTTTGTGCACCCAATCCAGTGAGAAATCGTGGGCTTGCCAAAACACTAGGTGAAGTATTGGGCCGCCCAGCGATTATGCCCGCACCGGCGTTTATGATCCGAATGGTGCTCGGAGAATTCGGCAACGTCCTGCTGGACAGCCAGCACACGATTCCCGACAAGCTTTTAACTTACGGTTTTGAATTTCAGTACCCGGATATCAAATCCGCTATCAAGGAAGTCGTTTCGTAATGCTTCATTCGCCAACTTAAGTATCCTAGAATTTAACATTCTATAGGTTGGTCCCGCCTATAAGGCGGGATTGGCCCGTAAAAAAAGGAAAAAGGTCTTATTCTATACTAACCGGCCAACGGGTAAACGGGCTCAACGGGCTAAACCGGTTATAATGAAAGCGGCCGGCAATTTTTGATTTAAGCATACAAAATTAATCACGAAGACACGAAAGGACCCCTGTTAAACAGAAGTAAAGGTTTAACTGGGCAGGTAAAAACACGAAAGAAAAGCAAAATTTTCGTGTTTTCGTGGTGAAAAAAGTTTTACCCCAAAAAGCGGAAAAATTATTTTTAACTGCGGTTAGAAGAGAATTTAAATATGTCTAAAAAAAAGAGAAGGGTCAAATTGATCTCCTGGAACGTAAACGGCCTGCGGGCTGTGATTAAAAAGGATTTTTTTGCATCGTTTCATCTGATGGATGCAGACATTTTCTCCATTCAGGAGACCAAAATTCAGCAAAATCAGCTGACCGACGAAATGAAGAATATCGAAGGTTATGAGTCCTGCTGGTCTCACGCCACGGTAAAGAAAGGTTACAGCGGCGTCGGCACCTATTCGCGCATCAAACCCGCACGCGTTAACACCGCGCTCGGTATTTCCAGATTTGATCAGGAAGGGCGCATTATCGAACTGGATTTTGGTGATTTTATCTTTTTTAATGTCTACTTTCCAAACGGTCAGATGAGCGATGAAAGGCTTCAGTACAAGCTTGATTTTTACGAAAAATTTTTCGAATATACCGATTCTCTTAAAAACGGGGGCCGCAGCCTTATTATTACCGGAGATTATAATACGGCTCACAACGAGATCGATCTGAAAAACCCGAAAGCCAATGAAAACACATCCGGTTTCTTAAGAATCGAGCGGGACTGGCTGGATCGGATTGCCCAGAACGGCTATGTGGACGCGTTCAGGCATTTTTTTCCGGATACCGTAAAATACTCGTGGTGGACCTACCGGTTTAAAGCCAGGGATCGCAATATCGGGTGGCGCATCGATTACTTTTTCGTAACCCAGGATATTATTAAAAAAGGCTGGGTCAAAGAGGCATTCATTGATAACGATATTTTCGGTTCCGATCATTGCCCCATCGGTCTGGTTTTAGAAATTGGAAGTGACTAAAGTATTTAAAGTGACTAAAGTGAACTAAAGTTCGAAGTGACTAAAGTTTTGGTGTCGCTTCGCTCCATCTTTTATAAAAATGATAGAATTCCTTAACTTTAGGCACTTATTTAAACGTTAAAACGAGCGAGTGTATTGAAACATCCAAAGATAGTAGCCATCTACGGTAGCCCCCGGCGGAAGGGCAATACGGCCACGTTGTTAAAAAAGGCGATTGAAGGGGCGCGGGATTCCGGTGTCGATGTGGAAGAAATTGTACTGCGCGATCTTAAAATATCGCCCTGCCTTGAAATTTACGGGTGCATGCAGACCGGGGAGTGTGCCATCAAAGATGATTTCCAGATGGTGCGCGATAAAATAAAGCACGCCCAGGGGCTTATTCTGGCCTCACCGGTCTTTTTTTATTCGGTCAGCTCCCACACAAAAATCCTGATGGATCGGTTTCAATCGCTGTGGGTCAAAAAATATTGGGTGGATAAAATTCCTAAGGACGAACAGACAATCAAACGCAAGGGGCTTTTTATATCCGTCGGCGCGACCAAAGGCAAAAAGCTTTTTGATGGTATGCTTTTGAGTGTAAGATATTTTTTCGATGTTCTGGATATGGAACTCTGGAAAGCCCTTTTATACCGCCAGCTCGATTTTCAAGATGATGTTTTAAAACATCCGGAATATCTCGAAGAAACATACACAGCCGGAAAGGCGTTCGCCCGAGCCATTAATGGCTAAGGTGTCAGGTGTCAGTGTTCAGGTGTCAGGAAAAAACAGGTTTTCCGCCAGAGGCGGACCAGGTGTCAGGTTTCAGTGTTCAGGTGTCAGCCCAGCCGCTGGCCTGAAAAGCGGCCAGATTAATCGAAGAAGAAACTTTGGTGATGTCGAGCTACATGGTATAGGGTAGAAGGTAGAGGGCGCAGAGCGGATGCATACGATCTAGATTCTTTTCGTACTCGTCCTCGTGCTCGTCCTCGTGAATCAGAATTTTATAGGGGACGAGGGCGAGTACGATTACGATGGCTGTTTTCTATCCTCCGTCATCTGTTTACTGACACCTGACACCTGAAACCAAATAATCCAATTACTCCAATTAATGTAGATCATCTATCTGACCCAGAAAATTCACACCTTCTTTGAACATGGATTGAGCAACTTTATGACCCTCCACTTCGAACCCATCAGTCTTGACAGACAGGAAGACTATCTGGAAATTCTTTCCCGATGTCCCCAGATTGCCTCTGATTACAGCTTTATAAACCTGTGGGCTTGGGCCGAAGAATACGAGCTTCGCTGGGCCTGGGATGGCGATTTGATCTGGATCCGTCAAAACCTGCCCGAAGAATTCCTGTGGGCGCCCGTCGGTTTGTGGGATGCGGTCGACTGGCAAAGCCGTTTGAGAT
>JAUVTR010000106.1 GCA_030601425.1 Desulfobacterales bacterium | reverse complement strand
TCGAGATTTTTAAGAGCCAATCAATATCCATTTAGCGTATACTGGCCGTGCCTCTTTTGATTCTCCGAGCCAGTGCCTGTTTTGTTTCATATTGACGCCATCGTTATCACTTCATTCGTATTTTCCGAATTGTGTTGAAATGTAGAAAACTACATGCCTCAAACAGGCTAACTATTTATAATACTTGACCTTCTAATCGCATTTAGCTATTTGTAAATACGCGAATGCCGTCAACCGCAATATTGACCGGGATCCATTGATTTAGCTTCACGGATTATCGAAGCGTTTTAATAAATTGACGTTATATAGCGGACAAAGGGTCGACTATGGCCGAAGTAGAAAAAGCCAGACGAAATTCTGCTAAAATTCAGACCATAAAATTTGAAGACTTTCTCAGTAAATACCCGCCAGGGGAAGTCCATTCCATAACCGATCTTGGTATATCCAGAAGTCCCTTATCTATACCGATTCTCATTAAACCGCGATTAAAGCTTCATTGCCCGGATAGTTTTTGTAACGGAGTTCGGTTTTTTGACTCTTACCAGACCCAAAAAGTCACTTTAACCCAAAAATGGTCACGTGTTTTTCTGCATTATTCATGTTCTAACTGTAGATCGCGTTCGAAAATATTTGCCATTATGGCTCGATGGAATGATGCTGCAGATGAAGGTGAGGCCGTAAAATTGGGTGAATGGCCCCCATTTGGTCCGCAAGTCTCATTGGGGATAATTTCAATTCTTGGCAAAAACAAAGATATGTTTTTAATGGGTCGCCGGGCCGAGATTCACGGACTTGGAATAGGCGCTTTCGCTTATTATCGCAGAGTTATTGAAAGCCAAAAAGATCATATTATTGATGAAATCATCAGAGTTCTGCGAAGAACAAATTCACCAGAGACTCAGATTGAAAAACTGAAATCGGCCAAAACCGAGAAACAGTTTAAAAAAGCCGTAGCGCTCATTAGTGACGCAATCCCGCAGGCGCTTTTGATTAATGGATATAATCCTTTAGCCCTTCTGGAGCAGGCGATTGCAAAAGGATCAGATGCTCAGCACGATAATGAAGCGCTTAAGCTGGCCACTGCGATTAGAATTATATTAACCGAATTGGCTGAACGATTGATCAGGGCGTTAGAGGATCAAACTGATTTGGATACGGCGGTTGACTTTATCTTGCAACATGACTAGTATGGTGATTCTTAAATAACATTACATAAAATATTATTTCCCCCTTCTTTTGAGAGCTATAACGTTTCAAGGTTTCAGTGTTCAGGTGTCAGGTGTCAGTCTTTGGACCGGAGGGCCTACCGTCGGCCGTTAAGCCTATGGGTTGAAAGCAGTTCCAGAGAGATTTCAGGTTTCGGTATGACACGTAGTGCCCTGACACCTGACACCCGAAACCTGAAACCGATTAAATGGGCTGCGAATTTATTAAAGGCAAAATTGAAATATTAATTAGGAAGCGCTCCACTAGAATATATCTTCCTGTTATCTCCCCCCCCCTCTATTTTTAACTCCATTGAATCGATCAAGGTTTCAGGTGTCACGGCGGATAAGGTTTCAGGTGTCAGTGTTCAGCGTCGCCGCTGGCCACCGAAGCGGCCAGTTTGATCGAAAAAGAAACTTTGTCGTTTCATACGCGTTACATGGCATAGAGTAGAAGGTATAGGGTTGCGGGCGCAGGGCGGATGCATGCGATCTAATCTGATTCTTTTCATACTCGTGCTCGTGCTCGTCCTCGTAGATCAGAATTTTATAGGGGACGAGGGACGAGGACGAGTACGACGACGAAGGCGGAAGCTCAAAGAGCTAAAGCGGCTCATCTGACCTCTGTCAGCCCTTCCAATTCTGACACCTGACACCCGAAACCTGACACCTATGTTATTGTTGAGACCGGTTTTAGTTTTGCTGTTCGTACTCGAGGGTGACCGTTACCGTACGGTTTAGCGCCCGACCTTCCGGCATGTTGTTGTCAAATAGCGGGTTGTGGGGTCCGGCACCTTCATAGGTGATATTTTCACTGTTCATATTACCGGCCGTAATCATATCATAGGCCGCCTTGGCCCGCCGCTTGGAAAGGTCGATATTATAGGCCTCTTTGCCAATGGTATCCGTGTGCCCTTCAATTGTGACCCTGGCAGTCGGAACCTCTTTTATCCGGGTCACGATCCGATCCAGCACGGCGCGGTTGCGATCTTTGATATCGGCACGATTAAAATCAAAAAGAATCAGCGCATATTTTTCCATGACTTTGTAGCCTTCTTTTTTGGCAACCCTTTCTTCGCGTCTGATAAAACGCACAGATGTACTGGCATGTGTTTTATAAGTGTGCCCCTTTTTATCTTCGACTTCGATATTGGCCCCGATATTTTCATATCCGCGAATCCGACCCAGACCGATATCGTTGAGGTTAAATTGATAGGTCGGCATTAAATCTCCCTGCCCGGCGGTGGAATCAATAAGCGTTCCATCGCCGACCAGGGCAACGGTCCAACGGGCCAGGTCATATCCGGATTGGATTTGAGGTAAAACCCGGACTTCTTGCGCATTGCTGATATTTTCGACGTAGGTACTCTTGATGGTGTCAAGCAGAGCCGGGGATTCCGAATAAATTTCGACGCGCTGATTTTCGGCGCGGCCTTCATCGACACTGCTGGCGCTGGCAACCGCCGGTCGGTTGCGAGCTTCCAAATCCATGCGCGCTGATTCGATCCCCCAGATATATTTTAAATACGCCCGCACCGATTCTGCGCGGCTGCGGGAAAGGTCTTTGCGGTTATATTCGTCTCCGCGGTTGGAGTTGCAGCCGACAATTTTTATGCGTGCTTCCGGATTCGCGCGCAGGCGACTTCCGATAATGTTTAATACATGCGTATACTTTTCCATGGTGCCTTTTAACTGGCTTTCGTTAAAAGCCTTTGTGTCGGCCTGGCTGGAAAGTGTCTCGTAGCGTGAGGGGATGTCACTTTGACCGGTTTCAAAAAACACATAATTTAACAGCGGTGAGCTGTCGATGGTGGTCACCTCTTCAATGGTGAGCTTGGCCGGTTGAATCGCCACTGTCCCCTTGGGAGGCCCGACCAGTTCGTGGATCAGTTCTTTTTTGGTCACCTTAACCGGGCACAGATCCGTGGCGGTCTCATAGGTATCTTTATTGCTATCGGTAATCTTGATAAGCGCCTGGAGGTTATTGGAGGCCACCAGCTTATCCCGGCCAATGTCGTCCAGTGATAACGCCAAAACCGGCTCGAGCACATTGGTACCCTTTAATGTCTTGATGGTCTTGTTGTCGGCCTGAAGGCTCAACTCCCAGTTCGCCACCCCGTATTCAGCTGTGATCCGGGGCATGATTTTTATATCCGTTAAATTGCTGCTTTCGGCGATAAACTGGTTGGCAGCAAGCGCCTGCATGTCACTGGAATCATATATAATTTCCACGCGCTGATTTTCCGGCCGACTTCCCACAATATCTGCCGGTGCGGGATTGGTCGGCAAATTACGGGCATCGATCTTCATGCGGGCGCTGTCAATGCCCCAGACCGAGGACAGATAGGATTTAACGACCTCGGCCCTGGCTCTGGAAAGATCGCGATTACCTTTTTCAACACCGCTATCCGAGTTGCAGCCCACGATACGAATATGGGCTTCCGGAAGTTCAGATAAATGCCGGCCCACAATGTTCAGCACATTTTTATAGCGATCCAGCGAGCTGGTCAGCACTTTCTCGTTAAAGGCGGCGGTGTGCGCCCGGCTCTTTAAGAGAACGTAGCTGTCGGGAATTTCGCTCTTACCCCTTTCAAAAAACACCTTGTTGAGGACCGCAGAACCGTCCAGCAGGGTCAGCATGTCAAAATTCAATGCGGCCGGCTGCAGACTTAATGTTCCTTTGGGCGGGTCCAGAAACTTGTAATTGACCACATAACGATAAAGCAGGGTGGTCGAAAAGGATTGTAAGATGGGCAGCAGCTCCGAAGCGGACGTTGCCTTCCAGACACGTCCACCGTGAGCTTCGGCAAAGGATTTTAGAAACTTATCTATTTTATCACCGGGCATATAATCGACGGCAAAGACTTCGAAATTTTCTATCCCTTTGGCTTCGGACTCAACAAAATCGCTTTCAAAGTCACTGTTTATATCCTCACCGTCAGAGAAAACCACCAGAAATTTGGTATCTTCTTTGGGCATCTTGCGGATCATGCTGATACCGGCCTCTATGGCTTCGTAAAGGAAGGTCCTGCTGGTCAGTCCCTCGTCAAATGCTTCGCTCAAAAAATTTTTCAGATCCAGAATAAATTTTGAGCGATAGGTTTTGATATTTAGATTATAGCCTTTAACCTGCATGGTTTCTTTCTTATCAAAGACCACGATGGAGATATTATCAATCGGGCGCAGGGTCTTAAAAAATTCGTCCAAGGCCGTCAGCAAAGGCTTAATGGCCCGGCGTTCTTTCATGGAAGCGGAATTGTCCACCACCAGAACGATGTTAAGCGGGACAGATTTACTGCTTTCAAGCGGTTCAACGGACAGGATCCTGGCTTTTTTGTTTCCACTCTGCAGGACAAAATCATCGGACGTTAATCCCCGAACAGGATTGTTTTTCGCATCTTTGACGGACACCAGCAGACTTTTTTCATCAATAACCTGAAAGGCCAGCTTGCCTTTGAGGGCCGGTGTTAGGACTTCAAGCGGTTCAGCCGCCAGGCAACTGGCTGCAACCAAAAGACTGACAGCGACTATCAGCAATGAAATTTTTTTCTTCATCTTATCTCCTTCTAAATTATTTTCGTTTTTTAGGGGATCATCTTAATAAAGCAAGAAACATTCCAGGAATAAAATATAATTATTTTATGCATAAATTTCAAAAGGTTGAAAGAGATTTTGGGTTGTACCTATCTTTTAGCGTCAGAAAATTGTCTGATTTTGTGAACAGTGCGTCAAATTTATTAAACACAAAAACACACATGTACCTCAAACTTGATGAATTCGTAAAAAGTCGAATTCATCAAGTGTTTCGTGTTTGGTGTTTGGTATGAAATAGATGATTCTATATCGGTATGTTAGAATACTAAACACTAAACACCAAATACAAAACACACTCGTAAAAAGGCTGCTTTTCTGACTTTTTACGAGATTATCACCTTTCGCCCTGTAGACTGCCAGCGATTTCTCTGTAATAAATTCATGCGCACATGGGGTTTATCTCTTGTCAACGAATGGGGCTTTGCGATAGATTCGGTTTTACTTAAAAAATAGGCTCAACACCAGCGGCAAGGCGCTAGGTTAGGGGAGGAGGCATGGCTATGGCCAGTTACAAAATCGCAGTGATACCCGGCGACGGGATTGGTAAAGAAGTGGTTCCGGAAGGCATCCGGGTCCTCGAAGCGGTGACGGGCCGTTTTGATATCAGTTTCAAATGGGATGAATTCACATGGAGCTGTGAAACTTATGCCCGCACCGGTCGCATGATGCCCGAAGACGGCATCGAGCAGCTTCGCCAGTATGACGCGATTTTTCTCGGCGCCGTCGGATTTCCCGGCGTTTCCGATCATGTTTCTTTATGGGGGCTTCTGATTCCCATTCGCCGGCAAATGCAGCAATGCATCAATCTGCGTCCGGTGCGCATGTTGCAGGGAATGGTCTCACCTTTGAAAGACAGGGGTCCTGAGGACATCGATTTTTTTATTGTGCGGGAAAATAACGAGGGCGAATATTCGGAAATCGGCGGGCGCATTTATTCCGGGACGGAAGATGAAACCGTTGTGCAGGAAACGGTTTTTACCCGCCAGGGTGTTAATCGGGTCATGCGCTTCGCATTTGAACTTGCCCGCGGGCGCAAGGCCAGGCACGTTACATCGGCCACTAAATCAAACGGTATCATCCATACCATGCCTTTTTGGGATGAACGCTTTGCCGCTATCGCCGCTGAGTATCCGAACATCCGAACCGATCAGTACCACATCGATATTCTGACTGCCAACTTCGTCCTGCACCCTGACTGGTTCGACATTGTGGTGGCCAGCAACCTTTTCGGTGATATCCTCTCTGATCTGGGCCCTGCCATCGCGGGCACCATCGGAATCGCACCGTCGGCCAATATCAACCCGACCCGCGAGCATCCCTCCATGTTCGAACCGGTACACGGCTCGGCGCCCGATATTGCCGGCAAGGGCATTGCCAATCCCATTGCGCAGATATGGTCGGGAGCGATGATGCTGGATCATCTGGGTCATACGGAGGCGGCGGTAGCCGTGGAAGAAGCCATAGAAACCGTGCTGCGGACCTCTAAATTACGGACTCCGGATATGGGGGGCAGGGCAACGACGTCCGAATTGGGAAAAGCGATTGAAGAAGCTATATGAATTTAGCTGCTTTGTGGGGGAAGTTAATCGTTACAAATTAATTTTTTATTTTTTTTTAAGACAAAATTCGAAATCCGAATATCGCCTGATTTTATAAAATTGGCCGAAACAAATCCGAATATCGAATGACCGAAATTCAAAACCGTTTAGAACATTTGAATTTAGGATTTTGAATTTGTTTCGAGTTTCGTGCTTCGGATTTATGGTTTAGGAGGGCAGCAAAAATAGGGGAGTCAATAATGATGGACCCGTCTGAGGAGTATAAGCCTATCCGCCAAGGAAAAGGCGGCCGACTTCGGGGTTCTCTAAAAGCCCGTCGCCGCTGTCGGCCATGGCCAGCTGACCGGAGACCAGCACATAGCCGATATCGGCAAATTCCAGGCCCTTTTTGGCGTTCTGTTCAACCATGATGATGGTCTTGCCTTCATTGTGCTGCAGGTCGTCCAGAATTTCGAACACCATTTCAATAAAGCGCGGTTCCAGCCCAATAGACGGCTCGTCGACCAGCAAAACTTCCGGCTCCATAATCAGGGCGCGGGAGATTTCTAAAAGCCGTCTTTCTCCTCCCGACAGCACGCCGGCATTTTGATTGCGGCGTTCCGCCAGGCGCGGATACTTTGAAAGCACCTTTTCTGCGGCTTCAAGCGCCTGACTCTGTTTGTTCATCAAATAGCCGCCCATGATCATATTTTCCTCAACGGTCATGTCGGGGAAAATAGAGGCGTCCTGCAGAATATAAGCGATCCCGGCGTGTTTGAGCTTCTGGTTGGGACTCAGCCGGGTGATGTCTTTATCATGTATCTTGATGGACCCGCCGCTAATAGTGGTAAATCCGTAGATCGAATGCAGGGCGGTTGATTTGCCGGCGCCATTGGGGCCGATGAGACACAGAGACTGACCTGCCCCCACCTGCAAACTGAAATCGTGTAAGACCACCATCTTGCCGTAGCCGGCTTTCAGACCGTCGATGGTCAGCAACGGCTGCTCATTTGCCAGTTCGTTTAACTGCTCCCGGCTTGGTCCTTCAGCGGCCAGCCGGGCAGCCTGGCGTTCCACCTCGTCGACGGAAAGGACGGTTTCCACGGGGCCCAGGCCGTAGCCCACGGTTTTGTTTTTTTCTTCCGGTTGTTCTTTGTGTTGGGTCATCATTCCGCCCCGAGATAAGCGTCAATTACTTTTTGATCTTTTTGAATCTGTTCGGGTGGACCGCTGGTTAGCAGCTGACCGTGGGCTAGACAGTAGATGTGTTCGGCCAGGTTCATAATAGCACGCATGTTGTGTTCGATGACAAACAGGGTGATTCCCAGATCGGCATTGGTGCGCTTCAAACGTTCGATTAACCCATTGATCAGGGTTGGGTTGATGCCGGCCGTGGGTTCGTCCAGAAGGAGCATTTTGGGTTCGTTCATGAGGGCCATGGCAAACTCCAAAAGCTTCTGTTGCCCGAATGAAAGGTCACCGGCCATGAGGTACCTTTTTTCGAAAAGTCCGACAAACTCCAACAAACTTTCGGCTTTCTCCGTGACTTCGTGCGGATATTTGGAAAACATGGTACGTATACCTTCGTTGTTGTGAGGCACGCTGATTTGCATGTTTTCGACACAGGTCATTTGCCCGTAGATGCGCGTCTGCTGGAAAGTTCTGAGAAGTCCCAGCCGCGCGATGGTCTGCACCCGCATACTCGTGAGTTCCTGACCTTCAAAGCGGATGGAACCCTCTTCGACCGGGTGGTATCCGACAATGGAGTTGAACAAAGTGGTCTTGCCGGAGCCGTTAGGTCCGATAAGGCCGATAATACTGCCGGTGGGAACAGACAGGGTGATGTTTTCGTTGGCCACCACGCCGCCGAATCTTTTGGAGACCTTTTCCACCATCAACTGCTGTTCACTCATAGCTCGCCTCCCCCGGATGCACCGGCAGCTTGACTCTTCTCCACCCGATAACCAAAGCGTTCCGGCCAGCGCTCCCGCATCCAACCCATAATGCCCATGGGAAAGAACACCACAATGCACACAATGAGCGCTCCCAGAGCCACTCTTTGCCAGCCGAAAAGATAGGTCCAGAAAAACTCCTGAGTAACGTGAAAAATCACGGCACCGATCACCGGCCCCCAAAGGGTTCCCTTGCCGCCGAGGATGGCCATTAAGATCATCCACACGCCAAAGGTCGGGCCGGCAAAGGCCACTTCGGTGGGGTCAATGAAGCCGATAAGATGGCCGGCTGCGCCGCCTGCAATCGAAAGGAAAAAAGCCGAAATACACCATGCCACGATCTTGTGTCGGGTGGTGTGGATGCCCATGGCTTCGGCCTTGTCTTCATCATCGCGGATAGCGTTAATGGCCAGACCGAAGCGCCCCGAGTAAAGCCATCTCAGTGTCAGAAAGGCAATTACAGCCAGAATAAAAAAGATATAGTAAAAGAAAAAGCCGCGCTCTCCGAGTTGATCCGGGAAAACCGGCGTTACCAGTCCGGAGCCGGCACCGATATATTCCCAGCCGTTGGCGAGTTCACCGGCAGCTACGCCCAGCCCCAGGGTGCAGATACCAAAATATTGACCGCGCATTCCCATTGCCAGAATACAGGCACCCAGAACCGCCGCCGCGGCCACGGCAATTACCGCCCCAAGGCCCATACCCAGGAAGAGCCCTTCCAGATACTGGACGGGTGTTAACGTTTCCACCCGGCCCGCTACATGGACGTATTCTTCGATATCAAAGTGCATATTTCGTTGCACCACCGCGGTGGCATACATCCCAAGGCCGAAAAACACGATGTTGCCGAATGAATTGTAACCCATTTGTCCGCCGATAATATCCCAGCTGAGCGCAAACACCACCATGAGCCACAGGAAGGCCAGCTGGGTCTGGTAAGCGGGCATAACCCCGGGTGCAATCAGGGAAGCGATGATGATAATGCCGTAAAGTAAAGTTTGTCGTCCGGGGATGTTCATTTCAGATACCTGCGCTGAAGCCTGAGTTTAAAGTTGCGCCAGACCAGAATGACGACCAGCAGCGAAAAGATGAACGCGGCCTGAAATTCGGCCCCTAAAAGAAAACCCGCGAAATTCTCGGCGGCTCCCAGGCCCAATCCGGCAAAAATCACCGCGGACACATTACCGATCCCGGCGATAATGACGATCATAAAAGAACGAATCGTGTAAGCCAGGCCCGCAAAGGGTTGAATCACCCAGGTCATCACCACCAGGGCGCCGGCTGCCCCGCAGATGGCCGCGTTTATCGCAAATGTTGTCGCATAAACCCTGTTGGTATCGACACCCAGGATCCGCGCGGATCGGGCATCCTGGGCCGTGGCGCGGATGGCCTGCCCGAGTCTCGTTTTTCTCATGAACAATGCCAGTATGATTCCCAGCGCAACCGCAATGAAAAAACTGACGACTTTAATCTGAAGCACCGTTATGGCATTATCGAACAAAAACCAGGTGTCGAGTCCGGGGTCGACGGTTTGGACATCGGCACCGAACACCTGGTTCATGAGCTGCTGCAGCAGGATGGCGATACCGAAGGTGGCCAGGATGGATATGAAGAGGTCCTTTTCAACGATGCGCACAATGACGATGTGATACAGGACCCAGCCCACAATAAATAACCCCGCCGCCGCCAGCGGTATGGCTAAAAAGGGGTTGAAACCTACGCGGGTAAGCGAAAAAAGCAGAAAGCCGCCCAGGATGACGAATTCCCCCTGGGCGAAGTTAATGATCTTCATTACACCCCACACCATTGCCATGCCATAGGCGGCCAGCGCGAAGATGGAGCCGATAAGGATACCATCGATGAGCAGTTGCAAAGAGAAAATCGGTGCCGAAATGAGAATTTGTAGATTATCCATAATAAAACGATAACACCCGCCCCGGGATTATTACCGGGGCGGGTGGTTTCTTTATGGGTTTAGCGATCCTTCCACTTGGGTTTCGGATAGATGACCTGGCCAGAAGCAAATTTGCTGGGAGCCACCGGTACCAACTTGCCTTTCTGGATCTGGCGCAGCACCATGGGTTTGGCGATGTTTTTGCCGGTCTCGTCAAACTTGACCCAGCCATAGAAGGTTTCGATGTTGGTAGCCGCCAGCGCGTCGCGCACCTTCTCGGTATCGAAGGAATTGGCACGTTGCAGGGCATCAATGTAGACCAGGACGGCGGCCGTGGACTCTGCCGCCTGGTAAGGCGGCATATAGCCGTATGCTTTTTGGAAGTCCCTGGCGTAATCGCCGGAAAAGCCGAACCACGGATCCTTGTAAGTCATAGTCTCGGCCCACTGGGTCGCACACAGCGTGTAATTGGCATCCCCGCCAAATTTACCGATCACGTCGGCGGCCTCGCAATGGGTAATCGCCAGCATGGGTACGTCTACCTTCATCTGGGCCGTCTGGCGCACCGCCAGCACAGCACCCTTGGAGTGCCCGGAGACGATCAGGGCATCGGGTCTCAAAGCCTTGACCTTGGTCAAAGTGGCTGTCATGTCGGTCAGCTCTTTGGGCAGCTTGTCGTCAATAACGATTTTCATGCCCCACCTTTTGGCATCGTCGACAACACCGGCACGGATGTCCATGGAAAAGGGATCGT
>JAUVTR010000058.1 GCA_030601425.1 Desulfobacterales bacterium | reverse complement strand
GTTTTTTGCGGTGAACATCGATTAGTTGATTAACAAGAAGGTGTCGGGTGTCAGGTGTCAGGTGTCAGGTGTCAGAGTACAGAAGACAGATGACAGAGGTCAGATGAGCCGCTTTAGCTCTTTGAGCTACAGCGCGGCAGCTACCGCCTTCGTCGTCGTCCTCGTCCCTCGTCCCCTATAAAATTATGATTCACGAGGACGAGGACGAAAAAAATCAGATTAGATCGCATGCATCCGCCCTGCGCCCTCAACCTTATACCCTATACCATGTAGCTCGTATGAAACTACAAAGTTTCTTTTTCGATCAAACTAGCCGCTTCGGCGGCCAGCGGCGGCCCTGAACACTGACACCTGACACCTATTGATTCCTGACACCTGACACCTTGTATTGCTAATGTATGGCCTAATGATAGTTAAAAAGGTGATTGGAAGGTGAGCTCAGGACCTGCCGGGTCCGGATGAACAATCACAGTCAGGACCGCAATCGGAGACCACAGCCAAAGATTCCGCCTGAGTCTTTTGAGGTTCAGGTATTATTTCTTCTCCCGGCTCGGTCGGCTTGAAACGGGCCATTAGGGAGCTCCAGACGGGTTTAACTGACATCCCTAAAATAATAATGGCACCCAACAACCCGGCCCATTCCGGTACAATTTCCGATGCCTGACCCACTATCGCCTGGGCCGAAATCCCTAAAGAAGCATAAATCTGATCCACAATCAGGCCAAATAAGACGGCGCATATGGCAATGGATGACAGGTAAATGGCGGTGGCCCGCTTGCCCAGCACGCCGATTAGAACCGTTAGAGAAGCCATATTGGTTGCCGGTCCGGCTAACAAAAACACCAGGGCCGCCCCTGGACTGACCCCTTTTAAAATGAGAGCCGCGGCAATCGGCGTCGAAGCGGTTGCACAGATATACAACGGAATACCGATAGCCAGCATCAGCAGCATGGCAGGCAGACCCGAGCCCAGATATTTACCAAAAATATCCGGCGGGATCAGTACGGTAATCAATCCGGCCAATACGAGTCCTATCAGAAACCACGCGGCCAAGTCTTCCCAGAGATCACCGATAGCAAACCGCATGCCGGCTGACAGTTTCTCCCGGAAGGTATGATGCTGCCGATGTTCTTCAGAGGTGCAATTCTGTCCGTCGCAGCAGCCATCCACCGGACAGCTCAGATCCGGCACAATCCGGGTTGTTTCGTTTCTGGAACCAAATAGATTTTCGGTGATCCCCGCTACTGCAGCGGTGACAAAGGCCACCACCGGACGGGCGATCGTCATGATCGGATCCAGCAGTGCGTACGTTATGGAAATGGAATCTACGCCGGATTCCGGTGTTGAAATCAGAAAAGCGGTTGTGGCACCATTGCTGGCACCCTGTTTGCGCAGCGACACGGCTGCGGGTAAGACACCGCATGATCACAACGGAATCGGTATTCCAAAAAAAGCCGATTTTATCACGGATTTAAAACGGCCTTGCCCCAGATGTTTGGCAATCGAATTTGGATTTAAAAATACCCGTAAAAGACCGGCCACCAGCAATCCGAACAAAATGTATACCGAAGCATCAACCAGTAGATCCCATGTTGCAAGCAAAATTTCGATAATGAAATTCAATTTTTAAAACCCCTTTCCTTTAACAAATAGAGGACACGTGTCCTCTGTCTTCTGTCTTCTGACCTCTGTCATCTGTCTTCATTCCGTGACGTGCGCCAATCCGATATTCAACAATTCCGCCACATGCTCATCATCCAGCGAATAATATATCACCTGGCCTTCCCGGCGGCTTTTCACCAGAGCCAGATCTTTGAAGCGGCGCAGTTGATGCGAAATGGCCGATTCCGTCAGCCCCAAAAATGCGGCCAGATCACACACGCACATCTCAACGTTTCTGAGAGCCATCACAATTTTCAGGCGGCTGGGATCCCCCAGGACCTTATAAATTGATGAGAGCCAATTCAGTTCTTTTTCTGAGACCGTTTCTCTGCGCGCCCGTTCCACCCGGTCAAGGTGAATCACCCGCACCTGACAGGCATCCCCATCTAAACACTTGGTTTTTGCTGAACTCATACTCACTCCTTGAATATATGAACATATATTCAGATAAGCTTTTTACCGGAATTTGTCAAGTAAAATATTAGAATCTATCTCAAAAAAATCGAGTCCGTTACCCGGTAAAAAAAAATAAAATTAGACCATTTTCCTTTTTTAACGGGCTCAACTGGCTTAACCGGCTCAACGGGCAACCTAAATAATGTATTGAACTTGAAAAACATGACTGCCCGAATATTTACCATTGATTTGCTTAACCTGACATGTTATGGCACGCCAGAATAATTTGAGAACCATATCAAAATTACCCCTTTTCACCTGGTCCAAATGTTTGACCCTGCCTTAAAGTTGATGGCGATTCCCGGAGTTTGAAATGCGTTCTTTACCGGATGCTAACGATATGCTCGAATCGGTGGGTTTTCGCTTAATTTCTAAAAGAGTGCTGCAAGTGAGATAAAATAAAGAATGGGTTCTGAATACTACGTACTGATTGTCGGTTATATTTTTGGATTCTATATGGCCTGGAATATCGGGGCCAATGATGTGGCCAATTCAATGGCCTCCGCTGTTGGGGCCAAGGCCATCACCATTCGTCAGGCCGTATTTATTGCCGGTATTTTAAATATTGTCGGGGCCGTGTTTATCGGGTCCCATGTCACCAAGACCATCCGCAAAGGGATCGTCTCAACCGACATCCTTTCAGATCCCCATCTGGCACTCATCGGAGCTCTGGCAGCGTTGCTGGCTGCCGCTCTGTGGGTCTCTTTTGCCACCTGGAAATCGCTTCCGGTTTCCACAACCCACTCAATTGTGGGCGCCATGATCGGTTTTGGTATCATGGCCGGTGGATTTTCCGTGATTAACTGGGGCAAGCTCGGTGCCGTGATGTTGAGCTGGATTATTTCTCCGGTTTTTAGCATGATCATCGCTTTTCTGATGTTTAAAACGATTGTCAAATTCATCCTCTCCAAAGAAGACCCGTTCTCCCAGGCCCTTAAACTGGCACCTTTCTTCATCAGCATCGCCCTTTTTGTGGTAATATTATCATTCTTATTTAAGACGCCGCTGGGTAAACGGCTGGCGATCGGAACGCCCCTGGCATTGCTCATTGCCGTTATTTTAGCTCTTGTACTGGGATTTTTGGCTGTAAAAATTTTAGGCAGGTTTATCAAGAAAACTGAATTGAGCGGAGAAGAAGAGATTTTCCGAAAAATCCAGATCGGCACCTCCTGCTATGTCGCCCTGGCCCAGGGTTCCAATGACGTTGCCAATGCCATCGGTCCATTGGCCGTTATCTATTTTCTGGTCAAAACCGGTGGCGTGGGAGCCAAGGTGCCGGTCCCAATTTTTTTGCTTTTCTTTGGAGGCATTGGCATTGCCTGCGGCATCGCCATGGCAGGACACCGGGTAATGGATACGATTGGAAAAAAAATAACCACCCTGACCAACACGCGCGGTTTTTCGGTGGATTTTGCCGCGGCCACAACGGTAATGGTCGCATCCAAATTGGGGTTGCCGGTTTCTACCACCCATGCAGCCGTAGGCGGTGTTATGGGAGTCGGCCTTGCACGCGGTATTGAAGCGGTTAATTTTAGAATTATTTTTCAAATCCTTTTATACTGGGTTTTAACCGTACCGGTCGCCGCCATAACAAGCATCGTTATCTTCAAAATCCTTCAGCTCTTTATGTAAAGGAGTGAATTATGCGCATACCATTTATTTCAATGTTTATCACATCACCCTTCGAGGGCCTTCAGGAACATGCCGAAAAAGTCAAAGAATGTGCCTGGGTTTTTCAAAGGGCTATCGAATGCATCATAGAAGATAGATGCGAAGATTTCGAACATTTCAGAAAAGATATTGATAAGCTCGAGAGCGAAGCCGATGCCATCAAACGCCGCATCCGCGGGCATCTTCCCAAAGGTACCCTGCTGGCAGTGGATAAGTTCCAGCTGTTTAGATACTTAAGAGAGCAGGACAAGGTACTGGATGCCGTCGAAGAGGGCCTTGACTGGTTATCTTTTAGAGCCAGTGCCGGTATCCCGCAGGTGCTGGAAAAAGATTTCATGATTCTGGTGGAAGCCGTAATGGATCCCATTGAAGAGTTGAGCAAGATGGTGGCCGAAGCCCGAAAATACTTTTCAAATTTTTCAGACGCTCAACGAATTCGGGTGAAAGACATGATTCGCACCCTACGCCGGCATGAACATGAAGCCGATAAGCTTGAAGATGCCGTAAAAGAAAAGATCTTCAATTCAATTGATGATGCGGTCGCCGTATTCCATTTGATCAGACTGGCGGAAATTATCGGCTCCATCGCCGACCATGCCGAAAATGCCGGCGACATGATGCGGGCAATGGTGGCAAAATAAAGCCGATTTCTGATTAGACCTGAAGGCTATCATAGCGACTGGCGGATCATACCACCAACATCGCCGAAGAAGTCGTTTACCGGATTGAGGGTGAAATCATCCGGCACGCAAGCCATTAAGCTCAATGAAATTAAGCAGGGTCAAGGTAGGCAAAAGAAGCCCTTGCCGGCTCATGCCGGAAAACGACAGTTCAGGTTCTCAGGAGGACGATTCAAGCCGGAAAACGACAGATCATTCGGGACCTATAAGCCGGATCATTTCATCCTTGGCAGATTCGAGAACTCGAAGCTGTTGCGACTGTATAAGCTTGAAGCCCAGTTCCTCTGCTAAAGGAGTTAATAGCTGAGCAAGCAAATCAGAACGAACTGTAATTTCCTTTGGACGCCAACCCGTACCGATCAACGCAAACACAAGATGACCCGGAATCGATCCCCACATGGCTTCCAGAGAAGGCTCGGCCATCAGCATTTCCGTGTGTAAAATCAAATTAAGGCCGACTTCCATTATCAACAGAGAATAGGGACAAGCAGGCCGTTGGCCTTTTTTACCCATGTCAGCTGGGAACATGAAAACATCCATCTCGAGATTATAGTTGCTTTGAGGCAAACGTTTAAGCTTTTCCAAATCCTCTACATCCAAGGTAATAGGAATTTGTAACGACTCCGGCGGTATCGCCAGAATACGGTCTTCCCATATCATCGCGCCGCCGTTGGTCCTGGACGAGATACGTACAAGATAGCTTTCTTCGTCGGAAAATTCTAGAATCGAAGAGTTTTCTTTGAAACGCAAGGCGATTTCATACGTCTGCTCCAACGCGTGAATCATAAATCGGACTTCTTCCGCCTCAAGGTACCAGGGCCAATAACCGGGTCGATAGCTCTGGAACTTCGGCCATTCCTTCCGCCCGCGAAATTTAAGCCCCAGTTTCTTGATCGTCTCATGGTCTCTTTTACTCAAAGCTTTCCGGTCCTCAAAGGCGGCCTGAAGCTGGCGGATTTCAATCACCCGTTCCGGAACTTCAGAAGGGTCTTCGTATTGTAAATCCCAGAAACCATAAAGCGCTCTGGGCCCAAGATAAACACCTATCGCGAAATGTTCCCCACCTGCCCCCATAACGCTTACGAAACCGGTCTCGTCGGCCTCCGGATTCTGGACGCCGAAGATATCAGTTTCATCCATCCAATCCCATGGGGCAATTTTCTTCACACGAATTGCAGCTTCATAGAGTGTACGCCACTCTTTTAAGGAAGGTTCATTTTTCATAATTATTTACAGCCAATTATCAATAATACGAAATTTTCCGCAGGACACCTGCTCAAATCGGGTAGAGTTCCAGAAGCCCGCGGGGCAGTTTATCTCCAAAAGATTGATAGGTTTGTAACCACAGAAGGGACTGGCTCGAAAGATAAATATAATGCATCGCACCCATTCCCAGGGTCAAATAAACCTTATTTTTGTAACCGGCCAGCGGCATTAAATGAAAAAAGGGTCCTTTTTTTGCTGAGGCCATTTTTGCAATCATTAAATCAAACGCTTTTTTTGCCTCGGTTTGATTGCTGTATTTTGAAATAAATAAAAGATCCTTTTGATCCCGGCCATATTCGGCAATAACATTGGCATCGGTGGCTACGGATCGGCCATGCATCTTATTTACTACCCGCGTTGCCTGTTTCCCGGTAATTTCTCCGACGCGTTCTTTTTCTCCGATCTTTTCAGGGGTCAGCAAATCCGGGGCGCGCAAACATCCGAGAATGAAGATTATAAAAACAAAACCGATAATTTTTAGATTAAAACTCAAGTTCATAAATTTAATCGAACTTATTACGAAACAGTGCCTCAATTATGGAAGCGAACTCATCGGCCGAAAAGTTTTCAAGGTATCGAAACTCCCATAATCCAAATTATTTTTTTGCTGATGCCGGCATTTCATCCCATGTTCGACCATTTAATATTCGACCGGTTTTTTTCTTGTTAAATCCACCCCATTGCTTAAAGAAAAAAGGAGTTTTAGCTTTTACGCACTGATCTCGAATTTCTTCTACCCAGGAGGAAGACATAGGTCGCGCCCTTGGACCCGATTCACCTCCAACAATAACCCAATCAATTCCTTGTAAATCAACTTTGCGAATTCGTCCTAACAGCGGTTCAAACGAAATAAATTTAATTTTAGCTGAAGTATTTCTCAAGTCCTCAATCCGGAAAAGATAATCACTACTTTCGACTGTAACTCCCATCCAGACATTGTCTGGCCAACTAATAACTTGATTAAGCTTTCTCAAATTTTCAGAGCGTTTTGTCAGAACTTGAAATGAATGTTGAGGGGTCATACTCATTATTTGGAAAACTTCCAAAATAAACTTTACTGGGACTTTTTCATGAAAAAGGTCACTCATGGAATTAACAAATACCCTTCGAGATTTTTTCCAGCGAAGGGGAAGAGCTAAGACATTTTTATGGGTTTTAACCTTGAAACCAGAGAGGTAATTTGGCTGTCCCATTGCTTTAAGGCGACGGGTCATTCTTTCCGCGTAGCAGTTTCTGCAGCCGTTACTGACCTTTGTACATCCTGTGACGGGATTCCAAGTAGCTTCAGTCCATTCAATTGCAGAATTTACAGCCATTTTCATCCCCTTCTATTTAACTTTCTTCTTAAAAGGGTTCCTCGCCTTTCCTAAAAAAGAATGTTAAATAAATGACTAACTCACATATGACATAGCATATATTATTAGAAAGACAATCTATACGTATTTTTCATTTCCTTAGCATAATGGATTGTCAGATGCGGACAAAATATATAATAAATTGGACAGGAAGGGGCATTCCAATTAAATGGAATGCCCTTTTTTTATTCTTAACAATTGCTTTAAGCGCCGACTTTTTCTTTGATGTCCACGCCAATTTTAAACTCTAATGCATTAAACCGCGCAGGCATATTATCATAATGGAAATGGTCTCCACAAAAGCACTCCGTATGAAAAAACCAGCTACATTCCAAACGACAAGAGAGCCAGAAAGATAAAAAGGCAGCCTTGGAAGCTGCTATTTACATTAAACTTGGTAAAAACAGAACGATGGAAGGAAAGGCAATCAGGATGATCAGGACGATCAGGTCACAGACGAGAAACGGCACGGCTGCCAGGCATATCTCGCCCATCTTGGTATCGGGTGGCGCGGATCCTTTCATCACAAAAAGAAGGATCCCGAATGGCGGTGTCGACATCGCCATCTCCAAATTGAGGAGCATCAGAATGGCAAACCAGATGGGGTCATACCCGAGGCCCTGGATAATCGGCATGTACATCGGAATCGTGATCATCATCATGGATACCTGTTCCATGAAGGTGCCCAGAATCATCAGTATCAGCATCATGCCGATCAGGACAACAAGCCTGGACGTCTCAATACTGCCGACAAGATTCACAAGTTCCATCGTGGCCCCGGTATAGGCCAGAATACTGCTATAGGTCTTGGAGGCGGCAATAATCATAAAGGCCATCACCGAGACCTGCAGCGTGCCTTTCAGGGACTTTTGCAAGATTGTTAAATTAAATTTTTTGTAACAACCGGCGAGGATAATCGAACCGATCGCACCTGTAGATGCGGCTTCAGTGGGTGTCGCAATCCCGAGAAAAATAAAACCGAGGACCAGAAAAAAAATGAACCCAAGGGGCAAAACGTATTTTGTAAATTCCGCAAGTTTCTCTGAAAGCGAGTGCTGTGCGACCTCATAGGCCGGAGCGAGCGAGGGATTCAGGCGCGCCCTCCCAAATACATAAAGAGAATATAGCACCGCCAGGATCACACCGGGTATTGCGCCTGCGATCAGCACCTTTCCAACAGATATCTGCGCAAGGCTCGCGTAAACAACTGCCAGAGCGCTTGGCGGAATGAGCATCGCCAGTCCGCCGACTCCCACGATGGGGCCCAGGATCATCGGGTTCTTATAACCGCGATCCCTCATTTCAGGCACCATGATTTGCCCGAGCATGGCTGTATTTGCAATCGTAGACCCGCTCAAAGTCGAAAACAGGGCGCCTCCGGAGATGACTATCAGACTCAGCCTGCCCGGGAGCTTTCCGATGAGCTTGTCAAACACATCAAGGGTGCGCTTTGCCATACCTGAATGCAGCATCAGCTCACCCATGAAAACAAAAAGAGGAATCGGGGTTAAGGCGAAGCTTGTAAGTGAAGTAAATATCTGCTGGGTGGCCATGCTCAGGCCATTGGTCCCTCCCATAAAGATATAGGCCCCGATGAAATTAATCAGGAGGAATGAAAAAGCGATGGGAAGTCCGATGGCAAGGAAAAGCAGAAGGCCTCCGATCAAGAACAACAAAATCGACCACCACTCCATATCTATCTGTACCTCCTGGTTTAATTAACTCAATCAGGGCCTTTCAAAGGGTTCTCTTATTAATTCCGGGGTCGAAAAGTTATTCTATCCCCGATAGATCCGCATGGGGCTCAGGCCCGTATGGGGTTTAGGCCGCATGCGGTCCTGAATCTGCCTGAGCTTGTCGCATAAGGGGTTTCAGGTAAAAATTCTTAGACCCCTCAATTATCTATCTTCATGGCCGGGTTTTGATCTAATTTTTTTAAAGAATTGCCGACCAAACTGAATGCAAAGCGCCAGACTCCCGAGGGGGATAATTAGAAAAATCGGAAATTTGGAGACAATGGTCCCTTTGACCTCCATGATTCCTCGTTGATAAAGGTCAATGGTGTGGAGCGTACCGAACCAGAAGATGATAACGGAAACGATAAACCCCAAGATATCATCAATGATCTCCACTTTGTGGCGGCTCTTTATGTTAAGCCGTGTAATAACGGTATCGATCCTGATGTGCCCTCCTTCTCTCAGTAGCCAGGCGGCACCCAGAAAGGTGAACCACAACAGGCCATATTCGGACCACTGGAGCACCCAGATCGGCGGACGGAAACCCAGATAGCGCACCACAGCCGCACAGGCAACAATAAAGGTTATCATCAAAAGGATAATACCAGCGATGTAAGCCATAAATTCAATGATAAAATCAAAACTGTTCCTGCGCATTTTACCATCCATTTTGGCCACACCTTCCTCCGGGTAAAACTGGATCTTAATTAAATACTGCATGGCCCGGATTCGAGTGGAGAAAAGACATCCGGGCCGTATGACATGGCGAAATTCCCCGTGTGGTTTACGGGGAATTTCACCTTCGCGTTTCCTATTGGGTCAGCAGTTTGCGTAATTTCGGCGTATAGGTCGACTCCATTTTGAGCTGGCCCTTCCAGCCTTCCGCGTAAGCCATGTCAAGATATTTTTTCTCGTCGGCGGGTGAGAATTTAATAACCTGCATGCCGGCTTTTTGCAGCAGTTTATACTCATTGTTGATATCCTCGACGGTTCTGGCATCGATGGCGATAACCTCCAACCGCAAGGCTTCCAGTAGCACTGCCTGGATATCCTTCGGCAGGGCGTCCCATTTGTTGGCATTCATAAGAAGCGGGTGAGACACCTTATAGAATCCCGGGCCCACAACGTATTTGGCAACCTCATGCCAGCCCCAGGGTCTGATACTGTGTAGCGGCCACATCATTCCATCGACAACCCCCCGTTCGAGGGACTGATAGATGTCACCCGGTTTGGTCACCACCGGATTCGCACCCAGTTCTTTTAAAAAATCAAGATACATGGCGGATGAACGAATCCGCAGACCTTTTATCTGATCCACGGTCGTAACTTTCTTAATGGTGTAAAGCTGAAAGGGTACCTGGCTGCCGAGCGCTCCCAGGTAGGCGGCGTTTAATAACTTGCGATGAATCTCATCATAAATCGCATCGGCCCCGACATCTTTTTCTGCCTGCGAGGTCAGTTGGGACAGCTTGGTGGTATTGGCGGCCGGTGCAATCCCCGCATAATATGCCGCCGTACCGTAGTACATATCGACCTGTCCCCTTCTGAGGGCTTCGGGCTGATCCATCGTTGGAATGGCTTCAGGCCCCCCGATATATTTGATTTCAACTTCACCGGGGTATTTTTTTTGAAGCATTTCATTGGCCCGCTTGATGTAGGGCCGATAATCATTGGCAACGCCACTATGATTTTTGCCCCAGGCGCTAATGGCTTTAATGGTGATCTTTGCCGCCTCAACACTGGGGGCAGGGAATAATGACACGTTTAGCGCCAAAAAACCGGCAAAAGCAATAATCACGTAAAAAATGCGTTTTTTAGACATAATTCCTCCTTTCATCGATTGATATCAGCGATTACCTAAATATTCATAAAAGCCAACTGTTTTGGGTCTAACGTTTCTCACCTCCTTTTACAATTATAATTTTCAGCGCTAAAGATCATTTGACGAATTAAGATTCAAGCTGTGATTGCCGGCCGGACTTTTGCTTCAAAGCCTGCCAGCTCCGATCGGTTTCGGACTGAATGGATTTAATCTGCTCCGGCGTTAAATGGGTGTAGCGCCCCTGAACGGACAGGTATTCCTCAACCGGCAATCCTTTTGAATGGTAGGTAATTTGATATTGAAGGCCATCGATAATCTCATAAAGCGGAAAAACGTTGGTTTCCACGGCCAGGGTGCTGACTTTGGGCGCCATGTTTTCAGGGATTTTCCATCCGGTGTTGCAGGGTGACAACAAATGGATGAAGCGGGTGCCGCGAAAATCCAGGGCTTTTTGGACCTTTTGCATCAGATCTTCGGGGAATCCGATGGAAGCCGTGGCCGCATACGGTATGCGATGGGCTGCCATAATTTCCATTATTTGTTTTTTGCGCCGCGTATTTCCGGTCGGGGTGGTCCCGGTCCAGGTGTAGGTGGGTGTGGCTGAAGACACCTGAATGCCGGTATTCATATAGCCTTCGTTGTCAAAGCACACATAAATAAAATCCTCGTTGCGGTCGGCGGCACCGGATAGAGACTGCAGGCCGATATCAAATGTACCCCCGTCTCCGGCAAACGCCAGTACCGGAATGTCTTGCTTCCCCTGGATTTTGAGTGCGTTGGAGATTCCGGCCGCGCTGGCGGCCGCAACTTCAAAGGCCGCATGGTAATAAGGCATATCCGCCACCGCATTGGGAAACGGCCCGGCAATGACGGACACACACGAAGGCACCGTGACCACAATCGCCCGGGGACCGACAGCCCGCAGAACCAATCGCATACTGATGGCCTGCCCGCACCCGGGACAGGCGGCATGGCCGGAGCGCATCACATCAACACAGGGCGTGTCGGCAGTGCAGGAAGTACTTGGGTCGGATAACGGCTGCATCATTCCTCCTTCATCCAGATGGGGCGGTCAAGAAACTCTTCCCGCGACAGGGCATCTAAAACGATTCGCTGAATTAAATCGACATCGACATCCGTACCGCCGATTCCGGCTAAATACCCCTGGATTTGTTTTTTTACCGGACTGTTGCAGAGCGCGGCTTTTACCTCTGCACAAAAGATCCCTTCGCGTCCCAAAGAGATATTGCGATCGATGATCGCAATCTTGGACACCGGATCCAACAGCTTCCTGACGTGTTCCGTAGGAAACGGCCTAAAAAGTCTGATCTTAACCAGACCGATTTTGTGTCCTTTTTCCCGGAGTTGCCTTAACGCCACGCGGGCAGTGGATGTGATTGTAGCGGAGGTCACCAGCACCAGCTCAGCGTCCTTTAAATCTTGAGCTTCAACCAATCCGTAACTGCGGCCGAAAAAGGATCCAAACTCTTGATCAACGCTTTCGGCGGTTTCCAGGGCGACATACATGGCCTCCTGGCTGAGATGCTTGAAATCCCGGTACTGCGTCTGACTGACCACCGCCCCCACATAGCTGGGATTGTCGATATCAAAACGCTGCGGTATACTGACTTCCGGCAGAAAGCGGTCCACGTCTGCCTGATCGGGCACATCCACCGGTTCCATAAAGTGCGAAATAAAATTGGCTTCAAGGACCACCATGCACGGCAGCAGGACTTCTTCGGCAATGCGAAAGGCCTGTAGGACTGAATCCAGCGCCTCCTGATTGTGCTCGACATAAATCTGCATCCAGCCCGTATCTCTTTGCGACAGGGTGTCGGTTTGATCGCTCCAGAAGGCCCAGGGCAAGGCCAGGGTGCGGTTGACACAGGCCATCACGATGGGCGCGCGGGCGCCGGAGGCAAAATGCAGCATTTCGTGCATCAGGGCCAGCCCCTGGGAGGAGGTCGCCGTAAAGGTTCGCGTACCGGTCAGCGATGCCGAAATACAGGCCGCCATGGATGAGTGTTCGGATTCCATGCGCATCATGATCCCGCCAAGATCCCCGGATGCTTCCATTTCAGAAAGCTTTTCGTATATCGGCGTTTGCGGTGTTATGGGATAGGCCGCCACGATTCCCGGCCGGCAACTTCGTGCGGCTTCAGCAACGGCATGATTTCCGGTAATAAATTGTTTCAAGATTCTTCTCCAAATTTCATGACACCCCGATTGCAAACCGCAGCGCAGGTGCCGCATCCCTTGCAATATGAGTCATGGGGTTGATACATAAAGGTTTGGCCTTCGACGGGATGAATCGACAAATCGGGGCAAAGCAGCAGGCAGCGTTCGCATCCCACACAGGTTCCGCAGAAAAAACAGCGGCTCGCTTCCGCCAGGGCCATGTCCGCATTAAAGCCCTGATTGATTTGATCAAAGCCTTTAAGGCGTTGTTGCGGATCCAGACGCGGAAGTGGCAGGGCCCCCTGATGCTGCAGGTAAAGGGGATCGATGTCCTCAAATGTCACCACGGTTTTGGGATCCCAGCTGGGTCTGGGGTTGAAAACCGCTTCCATTGAAAAACCCGGCCCTTCAACAAACTCTGCCTTTGAAAGTTCTTCATCGTAGGCCGCAGGATTTAGATAAAGATGAATGCTCAGGGCGGCGCGCTTACCGGCACCGATTGCGGCGGCCACCGATCCTTGCAAACCGGTCACATCACCGCCGACATAAAGCCCTTTAACCGGCGATGCCAGAGTCTCCGGATGGGTTTGCAGCAGGCCGGCGGCAGGCACATTAAATATTTCGCTATCGAATCTTCCAGGATCGGGATTCTGTCCGATGGCCGGGATCACCCGGTCCGCGTCAAGCACCAGGGTCTCTTTTTCATTAAAACAGGGAGCAAACCTGCCGCTCTCATCAAATACCGAAATACAACGCATAAATTTAACGTCAGATACCTCTTTGCTTTTAACACCGATTTCCTGCGGACCCCAGCCGTGATGAAAGGCGATATTTTCTTGCTGCGCATCCAAAAAATCCCCTTCATGGGCAGGCAATTCATTGCGCTGTTCCAGGCTGACAATATCGACATATTCAGCCCCCAGCCGCCGTGCAGTCATGGCCACATCTATGGCGACGTTGCCGCCGCCAATAACCACCGTGCGCCCCGTTAGCTTTTCGATCTGACGGTCGCGGACGGCTTTTAAAAAATGCAGGCCGGCCATCACCTGCTGTGCATCCGCCCCCGGAACCTCAAGGCGGCGACTTTGATGCGCGCCCACGGCGTAAAATACCGCCTGAAATTCCGTCAATAACCCCTCCAGTTTTTTGGCGTCGACGCGGACGTTGCACTGCAAATCAATTCCAAGGCTCATAATACGCGCCAGATCACGCTCCAGAATCTCGTCGGGCAGCCGATGTTGCGGAATAGCCAATCTCAACATCCCGCCTGCGTGTTTTTCAGCTTCAAACAGCGTCACGGGGTGCCCCATTCGGGATAGGTGATAGGCAGCCGCCAGACCGGCAGGTCCGGATCCCACCACCGCGACAGGTTGTTTTTTACCGATATCGGTTAAGGCGCTGGGCAGGGCATTGCCCAGGTCGGCGGCACTTCTTTCCAGGGCCCGGATATTGACGGCACCGTCGAATTCCTCCCGATTGCAATCGCCTTGACAGGGATGGTAACACAGCCGGCCGCAAACTCCGGGTAATGGGTTCTCCTGCAGAAACACACCGAGGGATTCGTCGAAACGATCCTGGGAGGCATGGAATAAAGCCAGCGCAATATGATTTCCAACCGGACAGGCAACCCGGCAGGGCGACAATTTTTCCTGGAAAACCGGTCGATCACGATTCCATTCGCCGGTTTTAAAATCTTCGGTGCTGGCACGCGATATGGGAACAATAAACTCTGGATCCATACATTTGGACTGTTTCACTTCAACACCTTCTTTCAACGGGTTTCGAGTTGTTCGTAACCCTGACGGACAGCTTCCAGGTTTGCCTTTTTTTTCGCCGGAACCATTTCTTCGATGGATGCCAGCAAAACCTCCAGGGAAGGTTTTTCCGACAAACGGCCGTATGCGCCGCGTATCGCCGTATTGATGGTGCGGCCTAAACCCTGCTGTTCGGAAACAGCGCGCGCATCGATCCGGCCTATTGTAAATGAATCTAATGACTTAAATGCGGATAGCGGGCGATGGGTATTGATCAGAATTTTACCACCTGGCTTTAGCAGATTGTTTACCTCCCGGGCATCGATCAGGCTGTCGTCTAAATAGATCATCTCATTGGGATGCTTGATGCCGCATTTAAGGTAAATCTTTTCCCGGTCAACCCTTACAAAGCTCACCACGGGCGCTCCCCTGCGCTCCCCCCCGAACACCGCACAACTTTGCGGGTATCTTCCCGCCTTGCAAACCGCATCCCCCGGCCTCCGTGTGGCCATCGCCTCTCCCTCGCCGCCGCCGCC
>JAUVTR010000061.1 GCA_030601425.1 Desulfobacterales bacterium | reverse complement strand
GCCATCACCGGAGGAATTGGCTTTAAAAGAAGAAACCGTTAAAGTTACAATCTCATTAAGCAGAGCCAGTGTAGATTTTTTTAAAAATGAAGCGAAAAAGTATAATACCCAGTATCAGAAAATGATTAGAAGACTCCTGGATGAATACACCGCTCAGCAGCCATAACAACGGCATGAAGATGGACGGGCTATAGGAAAATATAGGGGGACGTTGTTGACTGAGTTGACCTATTTATGTTATGTAATTAAAAAAGATTTTGTGTAGGAGTGATATGATGCCACGTCGAGCACGGTTGGATGCCCCTGGAACCTTGCATCATGTAATTGTGCGAGGAATCGAAAGGCGAAGAATTGTTAATGATGTTTCCGACCGTAAAAATTTTGTCAAGCGTCTGGGAGAGCTGTCAGCCGGTACCAAGACCAGCATCTATGCCTGGGCGCTGCTGACCAATCATGCCCACATTCTTTTGCGCAGCGCAGAAATAGGGCTTGCCGGTTTTATGCGCCGGTTGCTGACCGGTTATGCAATAACCTATAATCGACGTCATCGTCGCTGGGGACATTTATTTCAAAACCGTTACAAATCGATTATCTGCGATGAAGATGCCTATTTTACAGAACTTGTACGTTATATCCATTTAAATCCGCTGCGGGCTAAATTGATTAAAAGTTTAGCTCAACTAGATCGCTACCGATGGAGTGGTCATGGCGTATTAATGGGTAAGGTTAAAAATGACTGGCAAAATCGAGACTACGTATTGAAATGGTTTGGCAAAAAGCAAGGCGAGGCAAAGAGTGCATATCGCAACTATGTCAAAAAGGGAATCGATCAAGGCCGTCGTCCAGAGCTTGTCGGAGGAGGGTTAATCCGTTCTTTAGGCGGTTGGTCGGCTGTGAAGGCTATGCGTCGCTCAGGGGAGCGTGAATTGAGTGATGACCGGATATTAGGCAGCGGTGAGTTTGTCGAGCAGATCATCAAAGAAGCGCAAGGCAAAATTATATATCAACTGCCGGTCAAAGAGCATCCTCAAAAAATTGATGAATTTATAACCCAAATATGTAAAAATGAAAAGGTATCCATTGAAGAATTAAAGGCGGGTAGCCGACACAAAGAGGCGAGTAGGGTTCGAGCTCGGATAGCGATTGGATTGGTAAGGACACAAGGGGTTGCATTAGCAGAAGTTGCCAGAAGGCTGGGCGTTTCGACCTCGGCGATATCAAAAATCATAAAACGGGCGAGTTAGTAAGTAAACTCAGTCAACAACGTCCCCTAAGATTCAAAACCAGCCTTAAGCCGTTTCCACCAAATACATCAAAAACCATCAAACCGTGATTTACATTTTTACCGCCCGCTTCGCACGAGACACAGAGATCGCAGAGGATTTTTATTTTTTAATTTGGCGCTGAAGCGCCGCCAAATGAAAACCAATCTGCCTGCGGCATGGCCGGGTCTGGATAGGTCTATTCTGCCGTCTTTATGTTTATGAGGGATATTAATCGGTTGGTATGTCTTTCAATAAGGATGCTGAACAAGCTATTCTTTGGGCGGCTTATGCTTTATCTCAAATAAATTGCCGTCATAATCCCTGATGAAGGTTAGGGTACGATCTCCTTTCGGTATTTGCGAAATTTCGACATCCAGATCACGGCATTTATTAAGAAAATCTTGCAGATCATCCACTTCAAGGCAGACATGCTCAATTTGTCTATGCCTGTTCATGGATTGAGCGGTAATAAAAATCTCAAAATGGACATATTCGCTCTGGTAGTTGATCATCAGCAGTTCGGAGTCAACATTGAAAATGGCTTTGGAAAGGAAAATCGGTAAGGTTTTAGGTTCTGACTTTTCCAAACCTAACAGGTTTTTGAAAAACCCATCTGCATTATTCTCAGAACTGCAGGTAAGTGCCACATGTCGCAATATCATTGATTCCTCCCTTTGTAACTCAAATTATTTATAAACCATGTCGACTTAGATCTTTGAGGGTGGAAAAGCAATTTCCGCAGAAAAGCATGGAGGAGAATTTCGAAATTCAAGAGGGTAGCAATTTATACCGTTTTCCATAATAATGTTCCGAATGACGGAATTGCGGCATAAGTGGTTGTAGAAAAAAACGTTTGAATACCGGAACGTTTTTTTGACAACCACTATAAAATCGGAATTTTTCCTATATACCAAATCCGCATTCCGCAATCTGCATTCTGAAATCCCAAATTAGAGATTGGGCTTGATAATGACTTTTATGGACTCCTTGCCCTCCATTACCATCTGAAAACCTCTGGCGATATCCTCTAAAGGCAGCCGTTGAGTAATCATGTCGTCTATTTTTATTGTTTCGGATTCCACAAGGTTTATGGCGGCATCAATATCAGGAGGACCGCAATAATAGGACGTAATTATCCTGGTTTCGCGGGTCCAAAAATCATTTATCGGTATGGTGACTTTTATGTCGGGATGCGGTACTGCAAAAAAAACAATGCCCCCCCCTTTATCCACACACTTCCAAGCCTGATCAACCGCACCAATTGCCGAGGTGCACAGGATGACCACATCAGCCAATCCTTTATTTTCGGCAATCAATTGCTCCGGGACATTTTCAGCCGCATTAATTGTAATATCGGCACCCATCCTATCGGCAAATTCCAGCCTTTTTCGGTTTATGTCAGTGGCGATCACCCGGCAATGTTTGGTTTTAGCAAGCTTCACATGCAGCAGCCCGGACATGCCGCTCCCCATCACCATGACCGTCTGGTTCTTCTGCACTTCGGCAAGCCGCTGGGCTCTAACCACACAGGCCAGCGGCTCAATAAAGGTACTTTGATCATATGTGATATTATCCGGTAAAAGGTAAATTCCGTTTGCTATCAGGGATTCCGGAACGAGAACATATTCTGCAAAGCCGCCCGGCAGTCTTTCGCTGACATTGGAGCACACAGGATAGTGGCCGTTTTTGCAGTAATGACATTTCATGCACGGCATTTTGGGTGCCACAAAAACCCGATCTCCGGGCTTATATTTCGTTACCAATCTTCCGACTTCAACAACTTCAGCTCCAATTTCATGCCCCTGAACCAGGGGTGCTCTTGGCAGCCGATACCATTCAACAATATCACTGCCGCATATACCGCATGAGTTAACTTTGATCAGTATTTCCTGGTGCCCCGGTTTCGGCTTCGGCACTTCTTCGATTCTGATATCTTCGTTGCTGTACCACACAGAAACTTTCATGACTGATTTTTTAACGTATTGAAAAGGTCCAATGCCTTTTTCGGTTTTTCATTATCGTGGACCACCGCCCGGACAGCCTGGAGCATCGCAATTGGGGACTCGGCTTGAAAAATATTGCGGCCCATGTCCACACCGCTGGCCCCTTGCTGCACCGCGTTATATGCCATGGTCAGCGCATCCAGCTCCGGTAATTTCTTGCCGCCGGCCATCACAATGGGCACCGGGCAGGAGGCACATACGGTTTCAAAGTCCTTTTCCACATAATAGGTTTTGATGTAATGCGCTCCCAGTTCAGCGCAAATACGTGTGGCCAGCCTGAAGTAGCGGGCATCGCGGGCCATGTCCTTTCCCACCGCCGTTACGGCAAGGGTTGGGATTCCATAGCGCGTGCCAATATCCACCATCTTTGTCATATTGATAATTGACTGTCTTTCATAATCACCGCCGATGAACACCTGGACGGCCATGGCACAGACATTCAGACGGATGGATTCCTCGATGCCCACGGCAATCTCCTCGTTGGAGAGCTCTTTGAGGATGCTGGTGCCGCCTGATACTCGGAGCACGATGGGTTTTTGGATGGCAGGCGGGACAATACTTCTGAGGATGCCCCGTGTGAGCATCAGCGTGTCTGCGTAGGGCACGATGGGAAGGATATTGACATCAACCCGCTCGAGTCCCGTCGTCGGTCCCTGAAAATATCCGTGATCGATGGCCAGCATTACCGTGCGGCCGGATTCCGGGTTGAAGATCCGGGCCAACCTGTTTTTCATTCCCCAATCCAGCGAGTTGGATCCTTTCAGGAAAAATCCCTCTGTTGTCTGGGGTATATCGGTATGATACTGCTTTGCCTCTTTCATTTCGTCCATATCAGGCATTTTTTATCTCCTTTCTCTATAAAGTGTATCAAAAACGTATCTAATCTTGTAAAATAGGTTGAGCCAGTTGGCCCGTAAATATTGAATTAGACAGTATTCTTTTTTAACCGGCTCAACGGGCTCAACTGATAAACCGGCAAACCGAATAGGCGCATTATCGCAGGTTAGATTTTAGGGTCAAGAAAAACCATTTATTGTTCATAGGTTCATGTGTTATTAGAAGCTATCCATGGGTAAATTTGAAAAAGATAAACAGGATATTTTAAAATGCGCCAGATGGCTGTCTGAACATGGATATTTCGGGTGCCTGAGGGGCAGCGGAGGCAATATTTCTGTCAAAATTAATGATGAAAATATTATTGCGATAACCCCCACGAGTCGACCCTATCAAGGATTGTCGACAGATGACATCAGTGTGGTAGATTACAATTTAAAATCGATTGAAGGCCACCTGGCGCCTTCCATCGAAACGGCCATGCATCTGGGAATCTATAAATGTCGTTCTGACGTCAAAGCCGTTATCCACACCCACCCGGTGTTTGCCAGCGTACTGTCGATTATTAATCAACCGATACCGGCGTTATTCGATGAAATCGCTTTTGAGATCGGAGCTTCGGTAGAAATTGTTCCCTATGCCATTTCGGGAAGCTCCGATCTGGCTCAAAACGTTGTCGGCAAATTGGACAACAATTGCTTTTGTTACATTTTGCAAAACCATGGTGCCTTAAGTCTGGGAAAGAATATAGATCAGGCCTGGAAAAATGCAGAGCTTCTGGAAAAAGTTGCCCAGGTTTATTATTATGCTTTAACAACAGGCAGAAAAATAACAACTTTGCCCAAGGACGCAATTGCTCAGATTAACAAACTGCGCGAGCCAACGACCACCCGCATAGCGGGTGGCTTGAAATTTCGGCCATAGGCCGGAAAGGCAAAAGCACGTCAATGCTTTAAACGTTGCGGTTGGAAAACAACCAATCAAAGCATTGAGATGTTTCTTTATCGATCTTTATTTTATCAAATTAACCGCAGATCCACGCAGGTTTATTTTGGGTACATCAGCCAAAACAATAATACTGTCTGCGCTGTCTGCGTGCGTCTGCAGTTAACAAATTAGAAAAGGCAGGCGATGCTTACCTCCGAGGAAGAAGCATATATATTAGAACATGCATATGTTCCGGAGCATTGCATTAGTTTGATGACCCTTGTTTCAGGCGGCGAGCCGTTTTTAATTGATGGCTATTTTATTTGCCATAAAGACAACTGGATAATTCTGATCGGATATCCCCTGGAAGATAATTTCAACACAGAAAATTTTGAAGCTGTTCTTTCTAAAGTCAGGAAAAAATTCCGCCCTGATTATATTTCGCTGGTCGCGCCGGAAATGCCGTCTTCCCTGGCTTCAGACTGCCAGGAATGCGAAAGTGATGTTTATTTTACACTGCAGACACAACAAACGGTCATCCGCAGTCCGGTGAAACGCAATCTAAAAAAGGCACGTCAAAATTTAAGGGTGGAGTCTTCTTCCAGCATGCAGGAAGACCATCAGGAACTGATGGCGGAATTTATTGAACGTGCTCAACCGTCTGACCGGGTTAAAAGGCTGTTGTTTAAAATGCCGGAATTCGTGGTCCGTGCCGATAATGCGTTTGTTTTAAATGCCTGGGATAAAATAGATAAACTGGCGGCTTTTTATGTTGTTGATTTTGAAGCCCGGCAGTTTTCAAATTACATTATTGGCTGCCATTCTAGGGCCAATTATGTTCTGGGGGCATCGGATCTTTTATTATTTGAGCTGATAAACATGAGTCTGGAATTTAACAAGGATTATATTCATCTCGGGCTCGCGGTGAATGCGGGTATCCGTCGTTTTAAGGAAAAATGGGGCGGTTTGCCCAGCCGTCGATACGAAATGTGTGAGCTGGCTTTCCAAAAACCATCCATTTTGAATGCCATCTTCGCGTTGGGAAAGTCATGATATTCAGAAAATTTAAACAAAAAAAGCTAAAAATGATCTTGGAGGTGCAGAAAAACGGCAAGGTATCGCATCTTGTCGGCACGGCCCACTTTTTTCCTTACAGTTTTCGAAATTCACTTTACCGCTGTTTAGAAAATGCCCGTCTGGTGATGTTTGAGGGCCCTCTGGATGATCATAATATGGCCAGGGTCAGGGAGGCCGGTATTGACCGGGAAAGTTCATATCACTTTTTTGACGGGCTGGATGATGAGACCATTGCCGGCATCACCGGTGCCTTGATCCCGGTTTGTAGGACCCGAAATTCATCTTACCTTTTACATTTTTGTAAGGTCAGCTTTAAAGATACGGTTTATGATCTGGTGAAAGGCATGAATCCCTGGCTGGCATTTTTTACGATCTGGTCCACTTATTTAAAGCGCAATGGCTGGAAATATTCGGTCGACATGGAGGGATTCAATGTTGCCAGAGAGCTCGGAAAAAAAATCATATTTCTTGAAGCCATTGAGGAACAAATAAAGGTCCTGGAAAACATATCCCATGATAATATCATTTATTTTCTCAAGCAGGTGGATCACTGGGAAACGCTTGCAAATGAGTATGTGAAATATTATTTGAAGGGCGATCTTGAAAAACTGAGGCTTTCCGGTATACGATTTCCAAGTCGGCATCACACCGTCATCGATCACCGGGATGAGATTTTTTATGAACGCATGCGCGATGAGCTAGCCCATGGCGAAGTCGTTGCGTTCCTGGGCGCACCGCATCTGAAGGGTATGAGCCGCTTGCTGCTTGCCGATGGCTATCAGGTTCAGGGACCGTGGTTGCCACAACAATGACAGATGTCGGATGACCGAGAACAGAAGACAGAATTTTTCAAATCCCGCCAACACATCGCGGACAAACGCAATGAATACGGCTGCCCGGATTCTGACGCATCGCGATCATTCCAAATATGAATTGAAACAGAAGTTGCAGCAGCGGGGCTTTGCGAGCAAAGTCATCGACACGGTGATTGGGGAGTGTGAACGTTTAAATTATATCGATGACCCAAGAACCGCCCATGTATATATTTCACAGCTTAAAAAAAAGTGCTTTGGCAAACGCTATATCCGGATGGCCTTAAGAAAGAAGCGTTTGAGTGGTGCTGTCATCAAAAAAATTCTATTGGAAAACTACACGGAAGCTGAAGAACATGAAAATGCCGGCAAACTGCTAAAAAAGAAAATGAAGACCTTTAATCGAGAAGAAGATTCAAAAAAAAGGAGAGATAAAATTTACCGGTTTTTATACTCGCGCGGATTTAACAAAGACGTAATTACAGATCTAATCCGGGATTTAGTTAAATAGTTGATGGGTCGAATAGTCAATTAGTCAGAGGATTCAATCCATTATTAACCATTTAACAAATCGACTATTTGACCATTTAACTTTTCATTTCACGAATGGGCTATTCGACCAATTTACTACTCAACTAAACCGGCTAGCTGGCTATTTCCAGTACTTCTTCAGTCTTTTCGGAAAAAGCTTTTAATATCCTGGCGTGGTCTTGGGTTAAATGATGAAACTTCACCCCAATTCCCCGGGGGTCGCTCCAAACGATTTCACCGATTAAGTTTAATGGTTTGCGGTCTTCGGGAGACGAAAAATTAAGTATCATTTTCAACCCCCTGGTAAACAATTCGCTGGTTTCGATAAACGCGCCGGAGCTGTTGATGTCCAGAATATAGCTGTTGAATTTTTGTCCCCGAATTTTAAAATTGACGTTGATCAAGCAATCCTTTCGGGCTTGTTTTCTTCTATCCTTCTTCTCGGTTTCAGGCTGCATCTCCTCCAGGTGCTTCATAAATATAAACCTTTGCTCCTTTGACATATCAATTGCCATCTTCAACAAAAAATTGGCCGGACTGCCGTTTAGAAATTTCCTGAACAGATCGATTTGCTGTTTTTCAGATAGATTGTTTAATAAATAATATAATCGAGCGACGACCTCATACTCATTCATTCTTAGATCAGAGGACGCATCGGTGTATTCTTTTCTGAGTTTAAACGACCGTTGTAACGTTGAGATCATTTTTTGCTCACCTTCTTTCGCAAAGTGATGACGCATTTATTGCGGGCCATAAGAAATGCAGAATTCGGTTTAATCGCTTGAGTGGCAGGTGAATTGGAGCTGAAGTCATGTCCGATTAGCAGATCTGCGCGTCTTATTATTCCAGGAAATGGTGCAAGAAGCGTGCAAAAGATCTAAAATTCATAATTATGATAAATTTCAAATAGTTAACAAAAATGAAGGCTCTTGAAATTTAAAAGATAATGTGAAAAGAATGAATCAAAATTAGGCAATAGATTTCATACTCAAAAGGAGATAAAGGCTGTGTCCAGGTTCAAACTTTTCCGACTCAAAAACCAGATGTTCTTTTTTAATTTAATTGCTATTTCGATTGGTGTCTCAACCATTTTTATTTTGAGCTATCGATCCATTTCTCCGCCGACACCGGAAATCGAAAGGTTGACGTTTCGTCTTGCACTGTTTTTTGAGCCGTTAGCTTTTATGTTCATTGTGGCAGCGACCTTATTGTTCGAACATCCTATTCGGCGCTATCTGAACTTCATGGGCCGCAAAGAAGCCATACCCCCGGAAATTGCAATCAAGGCACGGCAAAGGTTACTTAATGAACCGTTTTTTATGATCGCAATTGATTTTTTATTATGGCTTGCTGCTGCTGCGGTCTATCCCATTTCCTACTATACATACAAAGCCGGCGAAATGATTATCGGCCGGGCCCTGTTTCAGAACATATTAATTGGATTGATTACCGTAACCGCTGCATTTTTCATTTTGGAGTTTGTATTGCAAAAATTGATGGTGCCCTACTTCTTTCCGAACGGCGGACTCTATGTAACTCCGAAAACACTCCGTATTCGTATCCGCACGCGCTTGGCTGCCTTGATTATTGCCTGTAATCTAATCCCCTTCTTTGCCATTATTGTTATCTTACGGGGGACATATCGAGCCGATCTGGATCCAGCACAGCTTTTGGATTTATTGCGACCCACGCTGCTGGCCAACGCCATTTTTGGGATCAGTGTCGGCATTGGATTAACCATACTGGTAAGCGGCAATATCACGCGGCCCTTAAAAGAGATTATCCGGGTTTTGAAAAGAGTCCGCGATGGGTATTTCGACCAGAAAGTCAGGGTTACATCCAATGATGAAATTGGCTATACCGGCGACGTGATCAACGAAATGACCGAAGGCCTGAAAGAGCGCGATAAAATGCGCCAATCCCTTGAACTGGCAAAAGAGGTTCAGCAAAATTTTTTGCCGAAAACGGATCCCCAAATTGCCGGATTGGATATTGCGGGCCAGAGCATTTATTGTGAGCGCACCGGCGGTGATTACTATGATTACCTCGACCTGGGCGATCAGCACCAGGGTAAAATCGGCATCGTGGTGGGTGACGTTTCCGGGCATGGAATTTCTTCGGCCCTGTTGATGGCATCTGCGCGGTCTTCACTGCGGCAACGCGCCTTACTATCGGGAAATATCGCGCAAATTATATCGGATGTAAATCGGCAGTTGACCAGGGACGTGGAAGAGTCCGGCAGATTCATGACCCTTTTTTGCAGCGAGATCGATACCCGGAGCCAGAGGATTCGCTGGGTGCGGGCCGGTCATGAACCGGCCATCTTCTATGATCCGGCAACTAAAATATTTGAGGAGCTAAAAGGCCCGGGTATGGCCCTGGGGGTCGATGAAAGCTGGCAATACGAGGAAAAACAAAAGCTGGGATTAACCAGGGGACAAATCATTGTCTTTGGTACGGACGGCATCTGGGAGGCGCATAACGGCAAGGGAGAAATGTTCGGCAAAGAATCGCTTTTTGAAGTTATCCGTCAATATGCTGAAAGCAGCGCAAAACAAATCGTTGCTGCCATAATGGATGCATTGAACCGTTTCCGCCATGGTGCTATTCCTGAGGATGATGTGACCCTGGTGGTTGTTAAAATTGTCACCTAGAAGCTATCTTAAAAAACTATCATCGAGGACGAGGAGGAGCACGAGGACGAGTACGAGGTTAGGCAACTTTTCTCTCGTCCTCGTCCTCGTTCTCGTAATCTAACGTCTAATAACTTCCTTAACGGCAGGACCTGGGGCCCTTTTGAACGGGCTTAATCCCGTTTTACGAGGACCTTCGGCCGGCCTAAACATGCCGCAGGTGGGTAAACCTGATTAAGTGATCTACTATTTCTGAGAAGGCACTCTATCATCAACTTGCCATTCAATTCATAAAAAAGAATGTTGGCGCGGAAATCAAATATAGCAAGAATCGGGTGGCGAATTTTATTTATGTTGCCTATCTTAGACCTAAGTTGAGCGATTTTAAAATTTGAAACGCTCAATTTAGGTTAGATTAAATTTCAGACTGGGGGTAATAAAATGACAGCTGAAGCGTTTTCCCAGACTTCTATTGATTATGAGCGCGTCGAGAAAGCCATCCAGTTTCTTGCTGAAAACTTTCATTCGCAGCCGAGTTTAAACCAGATTGCCGCAAATATTCACGTGAGCGAATACCATTTTCAGCGCCTTTTCAGCCGCTGGGTGGGTATCAGTCCTAAACGGTTTCTGCAATTTTTAACCAAAGAGTATGCCAAGACCCTTCTGGAAGAATCGATCAATCTTTTAGATGTAACCTACGAATCGGGTCTGACCAGCCCCGGTCGTCTGCATGATTTATTTGTCACCTGTGAAGCGGTAACGCCGGGAGAATACAAAGCCAAAGGAGAAGGTCTTGAAATTGCGTATGGCTATCATGCCACCCCGTTCGGTGAATGTATGCTGGCAAAAACCGATCGAGGTATTTGTAGCTTAAGCTTCGTTCAAAACGATGACCGCCGGCCGGTTTTCGCAAGTCTGAAGAATAGATGGCAAAATGCAAAATTGATTAAAGGCCCGGATGTTACTCGACCGCTTATCAAAAAGATTTTTAACCCATCGGAGGGGCAAAATTCGACTCCGCTCCATCTGGTATTAAGTGGTACAAATTTTCAAATCAAAGTTTGGGAGGCGCTGATCAAGATTCCGATGGGCGCTGTCGTCTCCTATGAGGATGTGGCGGCTCACATTGGGATGCCAAAAGCTTCTCGCGCCGTTGGCAATGCGGTTGGCAGCAATCCGGTCTCATTTGTTATTCCCTGTCACCGTGTCATCAGAAAAACTGCCGAATTCGGAAATTACGGGGGCGGGGTGGCCCGCAAGCTGGCTATACTTGGCTGGGAAGCCGTTCGTTCCAATAACTAATTGGTTATTTTTCCGCTGAGCTGCGTTCTCCGCGAGATTACTTCCTCGACGTACTACAAGTACGCCTCGTCGTAAACTCTTGTGCAGCTTGTTGAACACATTAATGAAAAAAATGAAGACGTGAAATCCCGCCGTGTGGCGGGGCTCAGCAAAAAAATACCTCACTTATTTATTGAAACGAAATATTTTAAATTAAGAATTTTTATAAAACTCCTTTGGATTAAGCTCGGCGGAGCCGCCGAAATCATTTTGTACGAAAAAAGTTCGGATCTCGGTGCACAGGTCGCACTTGTTGATGTAGCTGTCTTTCGCGGGTGTATAATCAAATTCCTCCTGTGCCATTTTGAAAATACCGCGAATTCCTTCATGAAATAATGTGGTTAAAATCGGGTATTTTTCTGCGGGAAGCGCTTTTCCCAGGTCTTCTCTTTTAATGGAAAGTCCGGAACAAAGTCCCGGAATGTAGTTTCCGAAAAGATCCAGATGAAAATGCCGGGTGTTTAATAATTCGGCGGCGCACCCGCCGCTATTTTCATCGCAAATTTCCTGAGCGGATTTTTCTGCAAGATAGGGGCGAAATGTTTCCAGTGCCCGCCCACCCATATGGATCCAGTAGCGTTGAAGCAGATGCGTTACATAATCCTGGCCGAATCGCTCTTCAAATTCCTTTAACGAGTGAGTGCCGGCCGCATCCAGCTCGGATAGATCCGCAATAAAATCTGAAATCCAGGGGAAGATCCCGATTCCGGTCCGGCGGGCGGCTTCGATAACTCCTTGAATCCTTGAGAAAGGAATATATTCATTGTGAAAGGGACTGATGGACACCAGCAGGGTCTGCAAACCCTGTTTGCGTAAATTTAACAGAAGGGCCATCGCAGAATCAGGATCTTTGAACCACGAGGAGTTGGTCTCTACGTACTCGACAGCCACTCCGACCTTCATAGCGATTTGCAGTACATCACCGAGCTCTTCCAGTCTTAACAGGGGTTCGCCGCCACCGATGTGCACCGATGAGCACCCCAGCTTGCGGATGGTGCGCAGATTTTCTTCAGCAGTCTGCGAGCTTATATATTTTTTTTCCCAATACGGACTGCAATTATAAAGGCAATGCCGGCAGCTGGACACACAAAAATAATTGGTGATCAACCCACCGGAAACCAGCCGCTTTATCCTAAACTCAGCCAAAAGACGTTCCTTCTTTTATATTTATTCACCACTGAGACCCCAAAGTTTGATGCGATACCGCCGATGGGCAGCGGAATTCTGGCTTTTACTTTTCCGCAATAACTTTGCCATTCGTAAAACAATAATCTGCATTCATGATACTCAATATTCAAGTAGGATTTGTCTGCTGGATGCTAAAGGTTAATTCAAAACATTGGCGATACGAACTCCGCATTTTTTATGGAAACCATCTGTTTGTCAAGCACGAACAAGCCGTCAGCATTGTGCGTAGTCAAATGGTCAAATAGTTGATTCGTTAAATACTTTAAAAAGGATTGAATCCTCTTACTAATTGACTATTTGATCAAAGCGTTGATAGACACATTATGATTTGTTTTTATAGTGGTTGTTAAGAAAACGTTCCGGTATTGAAACGTTTTTTTCTACAACCCCTTATGCCGCAATTCCATCATTGGGTGTTTTTAAACCGGGTGGTTGTTTGTAAACAGACCGGGTGCTGCGCACCCGATCACAAACGCAATGATTGAGGCACTGCCGTGCCTTTGTGTTTTTCCGCCGATGGCGGTAAAATCCAAGCCACCCGCTCTGCGGGTGGTCGGGGACTCGGAACATCATTATGGAAAGCGGCATAAAAGTCAGATCAATTTCCGGCCTATATAACTACATGCTTATTTTTGCGGATGCCCTTCATTACCGGCGCTTTTAAGATTACGCGTCTTGCATAATTTCATTTTGTGATTACGATAATATTAGAAGGCATTCATAATGTTTTGCCCCACCGAAAAACCAGGTAAGCTTTCGACTTTTTGTGAAAACAGAGACAATGCGTATTTTTTTTGAACGCCTTGTCGCCCGCTTAGGTGTATCTGAGGTGCTCAGGTGAATCCACCCATCATAGAATTTAAAAATGTTACCAAGCGTTTTGGTAGGCGGACGATTCTGGATCGGGTCAATCTGCAAATCCATGAGGGCCATGTTACCACCATCATCGGAAAAAGCGGCGAGGGGAAAAGTGTGCTTCTCAAGCACATTATCGGTCTATTGAAACCGGAAGAAGGCAGCGTTCTTTACCGGGGCAAACCGATCGGAAAAATGAAACGCAAAGAATGGAATGCCTATCTCGGGCAGGTCAGTTACATGTTTCAGAATAATGCACTTTTTGATTCAAAGACGGTCTATGAAAATGTGGCCATGCCTCTGAGGAAATACACCAAACTCAGAAAAACGCAAATTCGAGAAAAGGTGATGGCCCGCATTGAGCAAACCGAGCTGACTGATGTGGCTCACAAATACCCATCAGAGCTCTCGGGCGGGATGCAAAAGCGGGCCGCGCTAGCCCGGGCACTCGTGACGGATCCGAAAATCGTTCTGTTTGACGAACTGACCACCGGCCAGGACCCCATTCGCAGAAATGCGATTCTCGGGATGATCGCCGAATACAAAAAGAAATTCGGCTTTACAGCTGTCTTGATCAGCCATGATATTCCCGATGTGTTCTTTATCTCCAATCATATTTTGGCCCTCTACGACAAAAAGATTGTTTTTCAGGGTACTCCGGAAGAGTTTGAGGACTTTGATCATCCGTTTTACGATGAAATCGTCACCAGCATAGAAAGCCTGCAGGAAGAATTAACCGGCCTGTATTCCAGACGCCAGTTTAAAGTGCGCTATCAAACCGAGCTGGCCCGTAGAAATGGGCATGAACACTTTGTGGCTGTCATCTTTACGCTTGAAGATCTGGACCGCATCATTGATAATCTGGGTCACAAGGCCGCTCAGAACGGCATCCGAACGATGGGGGATTACATCAATAAGCATTTCGGCGCGGTGGGGGGATTTTCTGCTCGACGCAGCATCAATCAATTCGGCACCGTGCTCCCGTTTTCGGATCTGGAAGAGACGGGGCGAATTTTAGAGGATTTTACCAGAGATTTTCGGAAAAACGGGCTGATCAAAATTGAGAATGCCGCCAGACAGGTCAATCCTTCGGTGAGTTGCTTTGAATTTTCAATCAGTGCCGGGCTGGCCAGGGGACATCCCAATGTTGAGCTGGATGCCATTATGGAAATTGCCGAATTAAAGAGGGAACCGATTGCCCAATTCCAGTGTAATATTGAAAATCTGACAAATAAAAATTAGATCTGCTATGCCATTTATCCTTCTCCTTTTGCCCTTATGTTTGACTCCAGCAATTTTTTAAATCCCCCCTCCAGTCTGGCGCACGGATAAAAACCCAATTCCTTCAAATTGCCGGTAACATCAACCGGCAGCGATTGGCTTTCAACTTTTTGATT
>JAUVTR010000054.1 GCA_030601425.1 Desulfobacterales bacterium | reverse complement strand
ATTTGATTACCTAATTTACAATGACCGAAAATTTTACGAATAAGCCGGCGCTTAATATCGACGCGGCTGAGATTGCCAGGTTTGAGGCCATGGCCCCGATCTGGTGGGACCGGCAGGGCGATTTTAAGGCCCTGCATGACATCAATGTGCTGCGGTTAAACTACATTAACCAACGCGCACCTCTTGCCGGAAAATCTGTGCTGGATGTGGGCTGCGGGGGCGGTATTTTTTCCGAGGCCATGGCCTCGCTGGGTGCTAAAGTTACCGGAATTGATATGGGTGATGCCGCACTGGGGGTCGCCCGACTGCATTTGAGGGAATCCGGCCATGAAGTGGCATATCAGAAATCTACTGCTGAACAATTTGCGAAAATCTATCCGGATCAATTTGATGTGGTCACCTGCCTGGAGTTGCTGGAGCATGTGCCCGATCCGGCATCGGTGATTACGGCATGCAAAGACCTGGTTAAACCGGGCGGGGATGTGTTTTCTGCAACCATTAACCGCAATCTCAAAGCGTTTATATTTGCCATCATCGGTGCGGAGTATATTCTTGGCCTGGTGCGCAAAGGCACCCACACTTACGGCAAATTTATCCAACCTGCTGAACTGCAAAATTGGTCTGCAGCCGCTGGATTATCATTTATGGATCTAACCGGGCTGCATTACAATCCAATCTTAAAAAGATACTCCCTGGGAGGGAATACGCATGTGAATTATCTGATGCATTTCGGCAGAATTTAATCAGCTTTATTTTGGAATCCCTAAAATGGCTTCCAGCTGAATGACACCGAAAAAGGCAAGCAGGGGCACCGGAGAAACTGCCAGCACAACGGTTAGCAAAAACCATTTCCACGAGATGCTGCGACTGATACCGCAAGCCAGGGAAATCCCACCCCCGCCACCGATAAGGTAATTTCCGGGTGTATTGAATAAAACGGCTATGGTCAGATAGCGATACTTCGATAAATAAGACCTGAGCCGGTTTTGACAAAATTCCTGGTTGATGGAAAAGGTATCCAGCATCCGATTAATCTCATTGGAGCGGCTGTCACAGGTTTGAGAAAATCCAAGTTTTTGCAGCCGGGCATCAATCCATCTTTTCGGTAGCAAGCGACCGATCAAAAATGCCAGGCTTAAGCCTGCAATCGTAGCAAAATAAACAAAAACAATTCCCTCTTTTCCAAAAACACACATCAGCAACAAACCCAGTTCTACCCCGGGCACAAAGGGCAGGCTTAATAGCAGAACATAAAGAATACCACCACCGATTAAGACGCCGGTACCCCATCGGCCATCCACAAATTCGGCGAATTTTTTTACGACCCCTATTTCGCCTCTAAGCCAATAATCCAGCCAGACAGCTAAAATAATTAAAAAGGCTAAAATAAAGAAAAGGCGAAAATAGAACCTCATCCTGCTGAGGCTGCGGGGCGTCGTAAGTTTTTGTATGAAGCTTTGTGTGGCCATGAGGTCCGCTCATAATTTTTTTGAATACAACGTCAACATCAGGTGAAAGATCACAATGTGTCAGGGAAGGGATTTCGGTCAGGTTGAGGCTCACTTACTACTGTTAGTACCTTAGAAATTTTTTTTGCATTTTGTAGCAAAACATTTACGCCACCAAGACACAAAGACGCAAAGATGAATATTAACCAGAGGTTTCGCTTTGTGTTTTGGTGCCTTTGTGGCAATTTGTTACGGCTTGTCCGGATTAGGATATTAGCGTTTTCAGCTTCAGAGGGCATGAATTTAGCAGAAAATTAACGTATCCGTGATTCAGTAGAAGGCGCATTGCTCATCGAGTTACATTGTCTGCAACCGGATTTTTATGACACATTGTGGCATCTTGAGCACAATGTGGAGCATGCTGCCAAAAATGTCAAGGAAATTTAATGCTTTTTGGATTGGAAGTATAGATTTATACGGTAAAGTTGCCCTCAGGTTTAAAATTGGATATAATGGAACCCGGTTGATTTCACATCCGGATTAAAGTTTGTTGGGCAACATTCCGTGCATTGAAATCAACGAGGTGGGGCCAATGGGTGAGCAACACAAAGAATGCCAGTCATGCGGCTGGCGGGGGCCGGCTGCCGAGCTGGATGAAACCAAGGACGCGTCAACCGGCAAAACTCACATTTTTTGTCCGGATTGCGGAGGTGTGGATATCGAAGATTTGAATCCGGATGAAAAGGGAGAAACATCCGAATCATAGGCGGAATTTAAATAAAAAAATCGCCGGGAATCTGTAACCTCCGACGATTTCGGACCTGTAAAAAAGCTCAGAAAAGCGGGATATAATTTAATATCAACCTTTTATACAGCCCTGTATTTTTTTATCGACCTCTTTTTTTTCCCATTCAAACTGCGCTTCACAGTTTCTTTTATTTCCTTTGATTTGGAGTTTATCACTGTATAGCTATATTTGAGATTCTTTTCGACAAGATCCGGGTAATTTTTAATATTGGATCGCAGTTTAACCCCGTTTGAGGTTACCTTGCGGATAAGATCGATTTCCTTCCCAATAACCTTTGCTTTTTTCTTTTTAATGGCATCCAGGAAAGCTTTGCGACTGCGCCTGCACGGTGCGTAGGTCACGACTTTTCCCAACTGGGGAATGCGGTGGCCGTCGCTTCCTCCGGTAATCCCCTTGTCTAAATTAAAGCCCAGCAGGGCACTACGCAAGTTCGATTTATTCATATTTTCGGAATTGATCACCTCAACCCCGTCAATCATGGAAAAAAGACGTTCGCGTCGAGCCTCCGGGAAATATGAGTTCTGAATGCCGGTATAGACGCCACAGAATGGATGGGGAAAGATAATAACGGTTTTAAATTTGCGGGCACGTTTGATAATTTCTTCCATCTCCAGCGCGGTGGAACTCATGATCTCATTACCCATATAAGGGATCACATCATTGGTGTAAAAACTTTCAAGATTATCAATATGATAAAAATAAATAAGTATATGCGTTCCTTCTCTGGATGTCATCTCAATACCCGGTATGCTGAAGACATCCTGATATCCATCAATTTCAACAGCTCCCCTTATTTCATTGTGATCGGTTACAGCGATGCCGATTCCAAGTTCGTGTGCTTTTCTGGCAATCGCCTCCACCGTATTATTCCCATCCGAATAGCGGGAATGAAAGTGCAGGTCCACTACGGTATTCTGTTTTATTAATTCGGCTAAATTCGGTCTTTCAAATTGAATACGATGATCATTTATCATTTTTTTCCATACCCGGTCTAATTTTGATACACGGCGTTTTAAACGCGTAGCTGTTCTATCAGGTTAAAGCTTGTTCGGGAAACACTGGGTGAGAATTGAATGTGTTTATTCAATTCCCGGGATATTAGTTATACACAGCGTCAAAATTAATTGCGCATCTTACGGGCGACTTGCCGACATGAAAGCTATTCAAAGCGGTAAAACTTTCAAATCGCTGTGTATGTATGCGCAATGATTTAGGTCGTTCTGTATAAAACGGAGAATGGAAGTCGTGGCAGGCAACCTTTTCGGGAGGTGACGATCGCGCAGCGCTGTTTGGCCCCATTACCGCTCAAAGTTCTTAATAATGTTTAAACTATAACAGAATCCAATTCATTAATCAAAATTAATTGTGATAACAGATAACTGGGATGCTTTTTTATTATATCGGCGCAAGCCTTGTTGAACTTAACTAATTTATACGGTTGGTACATTAAATTCCGCCTTTTGGCGGGGCTATCGATCAAAATCTGAAGTTTTTATTTTAATTCTAAATTATTAAAAACGGGCATAACGGGCTCAACAGGCCAACCGGTTATACAAAATAAGCGTCCGAATCAATAAGTCAAGGGGCTGTAAGGGTGGGAACTGCATGGGCCATTTTGATTGAAAGAAACAAAAGCAGTTTTTAAATATCCAACAGGCTCTTTTTGATCATGACCTGTTTGAGAATTTCAATGCTGTCGAGAGCTTTACCAGCACCTAGAGCTATTGTTGTTAATGGGTCTTCGGTTATTGTTATCGGAAGGCCGACTTCCTCACTGAGAAGTTTGTCCATATTTTTTAAAAGAGCACCACCACCGGTTAATACAATTCCCCTTTCAACGATGTCTGCAGCCAACTCCGGCGGAGTTTGTTCCAAAACCGTTTTCACCGTCTGCACAATGGCATCTATCTGCTCGGAAATTGCCATCCGTATCTCATCTGAATCAATGGATAAAACCTTGGGAATTCCCTTTGTAAGGTCTCTGCCCTTAACTTCTATTGTTTCAAGATTCTGAGGGTCCGGGGATGCATTCCCGATTGTGTTTTTAATTATCTCAGCGGTCCACTCGCCGATTAACAGATTATATTTCCTCCTGATATACTGTATGATTGCAAAATCCATCTTATCACCGGCCACCCTGATGGATCGACTGTTAACAATTCCTGCCAGAGAAATAATAGCAACCTCTGTAGTGCCGCCGCCGATATCAACCACCATATTGCCTATGGGTTCTGTGAAAGGGAGGTCGGCCCCAATTGCGGCCGCCATCGGCTCTTCAATCAAAAATACCTCGCGAGCTCCCACAGCTTCCCCTGCTTCCCTGACAGCGCGCTTTTCAACCGGGGTAATTCCGGATGGCACGACGATAACAATTCTCGGTTTTACAAATCTCCGTCTATTATGCACCCTGCGAATAAAATACCGCAGCATAGTCTCGGCAACTTCAAAATCAGCAATAACACCATCACCCATCGGACGAATGGCTACTATATTTCCAGGTGTCCTTCCCAGCATATTTTTCGCTTCAAGACCAACAGCCAAAATGCGATTTTTTGCCCTATGGTCCGTTTGAATCGCAACAACTGATGGTTCATTTAATACGATACCCTCGCCTTTCATCCACACGAGGGAATTTGCAGTACCCAGATCAATGGCCAGATCAGTCGAAAATAAACCCATAACTGCATTAAAGATAGAATTCATATATTCTCATTGCACTTCGAAACATAAAGATTTGGGCGTATACCTATGTCTATCAAAACTGGACGGATAAGGAAAGAGAAGGTTGATACTGCAGGAAGATAATTTTGATCCGAATAAAAGGGTCGGGCACTAATTACCGGTTTTGTCTTCTTCGCGGCGGTACCAGCGGGTCAATCGTTCAGGGGGGATGCCCAGGTAATAGGCGATGATGATCAACTGATTGATCAGCCATGTTTTGAAAATACCGAGATGCAGCCATCGGCGTGGTGATGTTATGACAGATTCAGACAGAATGACGATTTTGCCTTGGCGTCTTAATCGGCGGATCAGAATAAAATCCTCCATGATCGGCAATTCCGGAAAACCGCCGATTTTTTCAAAAAGCGTTTTTTTCATAAAAAGCGCCTGGTCGCCATACGGCATCCGTAAATAGCGGGATCGTAAATAGGTCATACGTTCGATGAATCGAATACCCTTGGCGGTTGAATCGATGGTTAATCGGAAGGCCCCGGCCGCCACGCCGTTTTGATTCACGGCAGATAGGATTTGTCTTTTAAAGTGTTTGGGCAACAGGGTATCGGCGTGCAGAAAAACCAGCACATCGCCACCTGCCACCGAGGCGCCGGCATTCATCTGGACGGCTTTGCACGGGGTCGCTTGAATAACTTCCGCACCACTGGACCTGGCCAGTTCGACAGTGTCATCCTCGCTGCCACCGTCAACGACAATTACTTCCAGGCTGTTCAGGTCTTTGAGATGGCAAATTGTTTCGGCTAGGGTCGGTGCTTCGTTCAGCGTTGGAATAATGATTGAGATGCGTTGCGCTTCGGCTGGATTGGCGGCATGATTTTTAAATTCGTGCCAGATGTGAAGATCTTCGGGGCGATCCACATCCGCTAACGGTTCCAGCAGGATAAAACTTAACCCTGATCTTTTGGCAATTTGCAAAGTTTGGGTAAAGACTTCTTCGGATCCCCATTTTATCCCGCTAAATAAGAGGTGATTCGCATCAGCCGCAATAGCACGTTTTTTTCCGACCAAATAATAACCGCCATCACGAGCCGGGCCGAGGACCAGATCATTTTTTTGAAGCCCTTCAAATGCCTGCAGGATAATATTTGCGGTAATCCCCGGTATGTCACAGCCGATAATTACAGCCGCCTCAGTTTCGGTTTGAAATACCTCGTCGAATGCACGAGCCATCCGCCGGCCGAGATCGCCTGATCCCTGCATACTGTAGGCAAACTGGGGTCCCAGCCAGGCCTGCATTAAATCGGGATCGGCTCCTTCGTAGCGAACTTCAATCGACAGCCCTGGCCGGTTGCTTACCTTTGCGGCTGTTGAAATGATGTGTTCGGTCATCCGGCGTTGCAGATCAGCCGCCCCTTTTTCGCCTAATGCCGGGATCAAACGGGTCTTGGTTGTTCCCGGCTCGGGAAAACGGGTGAAGACGATCAACCGTTCGCATTTCAACACCGGCATTTATTTTTTCCTGCCTGAACTCAGGCCTCGATGGTCCCGCCTCATGTAAAGCCCAAACCCGCCGCACATGTATAGCAATGATCGGCTGTGACGATGGGTGTGTCCGGTTCCGGTGGACCCGGCATCTCAGAGACATGAATTTTTTTACCGCTCATATAAACACCCCTGGCGAGGTTGAAATCACAATCGTATAGATACCCGTCCCAGGAAACAGAAACCAGGGTTCGACACATCAACCCTTCAACCGAACAGGGATTAAAATTGCTAACCAGCTTTTGCATGTAGCTTTCGAAATTGCCCGATTTTATCAGCCACTGCCGAAACCTTCCCAGGGGAACATTGGCAAAACTAAATAGCCTGTTAAATCTGACACCCCATTTTTGATCGAGAATCTGGTGATATCTTTTTTCAGTTTTTTCCTGGTTCGGTGGAAGAAAAGCGCCGGTGGGATTGGATACCAGGTTCAGTTCCAGCCCGGATCCATTGCGGCCGTAACCCATGGCATTCAACTCTTTGAGTACCGCGATGCTTTCTGCAAATATTCCTTCTCCCCGTTGCGAATCCGTCTGGTTCAAATTCAATGATGGAAATGATGCGACGATTACTACCCTGTGTGATTTGAGCGGTTCGATTAAGCGATTCATCTGATCCTTTAACGCCGACAGATTTGAGCGCAACATAATTCTGGGTGCCAGCGGAGAGATTTTCTTAATCAAATCCAGCAGGTGCGGATTTAATTCCGGAGCGCCACCGGTGATGTCAATGGTGTCAAAATGGCATCTTTGGGCGTAGGCTACGACCTCATTGACCGTATCGGAACCCATGTTTTCTTTACGGGCCGGGCCGGCATTCAGATGGCAGTGCAGGCAGGTCTGATTGCACAAAAATCCCAGATTGATCTGCAAGGTATGAGCGGGATTGCGAACGAGCTTGAGATCATGTTTGGCGAGCGTGGACTTGAAAGGTACGATTTCCAGGGTCTTCTCTTCAGAAGGCGGTTTCAAGTTGGGTATGGTTGCTTGAACAGTCATTTTTAAGTTTTACTTTTATCACATGGATAATTTATTGGCAATGTTGCGCATTTGAACGCCGTGGACCAGGGAAGCGCCGCCTCTGATGGCTGTTACTACATGAACAGCTTCTGTCATTTCGGCCAGGTTAGACCCTTTTTCCAGACAGGCCTGGGTGTAGGCATCAATGCAGTAGGGACACTGAACCGCGTGTGCCACTGCCAGGGCGATGAGGGCTTTTTCGCGTTCGGTGAGTTCTCCTTCGACAAAGACGGCATTGTAGTAGTCGAAGAATTTACGGGCCAATTCCGGTGCCTCTTTTCCAATTTCTTCAAATTTGGGAAGATCTTCCGGTTTGTAGTAGGTTTCCATTAAAAATATCTCCTGCTTGCTTTTGTTTGGAATGTCGAATTTATTTTTTAAATTTGAATACCGAGATGCTATTGATTAAATTTATAATCCCTAATCCCCAAATTTTTATGAAATTTTAACCTCTATGTCGCCGATGGGTAGAATTCCTTACAAATCAGCAACCAGCGACGCGAGGCAAGAAACAGGCGGTTAGCAAAATCGTTCTCGTCCGCGTGCTCGAATGAAGCCAGATAATTCTCATCGTCAACTTGCGTTTTTCGATTACAGGCACGAGCACGAGGACGAGGACGATTATGATGTCCGCTTAGCCGATACGATCCACAATTGCCCGGGCAAACTCGGAGCATTTTACTTCGCTGGCCCCGTCTATTTGGCGGGCCAGGTCATAGGTTACGGTTTTTGATTGGATCGTGGCCTGAAGTGCCTTGCGGATAAGTTCGGATGCTTCCCGCCAGCCCATATGTTCCAGCATCATGGCTCCGGAAAGGATCAGCGAGCTCGGATTGACCTTGTCCAGACCGGCATATTTGGGTGCCGTGCCGTGGGTGGCCTCAAACACCGCACAGCGGTCGCCGATATTGGCACCCGGGGCCATGCCCAGACCGCCAACCTGGGCGGCCAGTGCATCTGAAAGATAGTCACCGTTTAAATTGGGCGTGGCAATCACACCGTATTCACCCGGCCGCAGCAGCACCTGTTGAAACAGCATGTCCGCAATTCGATCTTTAATCACCAGCTTATCGTGCGGCTGTTTGCCCTCAAACTGATCATAAAGTTCGTTTTCGGTGATCGTGTGGTCGCTGAATTTCTCCTTTGCCACCTCATAGGCCCATTGGGCGAAGGCGCCTTCGGTGAATTTCATGATGTTGCCCTTGTGCATCAGGGTAACACTGGAAAAACCGTTTTCCAGGGCATAGGCTATGGCTCTGGCGACCAGCCGTTTGGTGTTGGTTGCACTGATGGGTTTGATGCCGATCCCGGTGTCTGCGGACAAAGAAGTGCCCATCTGTTCGTTTAGAAAAGATCGCATCTTAGCGGCCTCCGCACTGCCGGCCTGAAATTCAATGCCGGCGTACAGGTCTTCAGTGTTTTCCCGAAAAACCACCATATTGATGTTTTCAGGACGTTTCATGGGGCTGGGCACCGATTCAATATATTTTACCGGCCGCACGCAGGCGTAAAGATCCAGTTTTTGCCGAATGGCCACGTTAAGGCTGCGAATTCCCTTTCCCACCGGTGTCGTCATGGGGCCCTTAATCGCCACCGCATGATTTCGAATGGTCTCCAGGGTTTCATCCGGCAGCCAGTTACCGGTTTTTTCAAACCCTTTTTCCCCGGCCAATACCTCCAGCCAGGAAATCTGCCTTCGGCCGTCAAAGGCTTTTTGAACGGCACTGTCGATAACCATGCGAGTCGCACGCCAGATATCCGGTCCGATTCCGTCGCCTTCGATAAACGGAATCTCCGGCAATTCGGGAACCTCCAGAGAACCATCCGCCTGCTTTTCAATGATTTTGCCATTTCCCATAATCATGTCCTCTATTTCTTGTCAGAGTGTTAAAGATTTATCGTTTTTCTAACTTTGAGTTTCCACCTTAAAGGCTTCAATTTTATAGACATATTTAACCCAATCGGAGCCGTAATAATCTTCGGCAACAATACGCAACGGGAATCCGTGCTGTTGAGGCAATTTTTCTCCGTTGACCGCATAGGCTAAAAACACTTTATTGGAACGCATATCGGCGATTGGAAATCGCTCTGTTTTTTCATAAGGACCTACCGGCCCGGAGACCGTAATATGGGTGGTATCTGCTTTCATCCGGGCCAGGTTGAGCACCGTCATCAGGGAGATTCCCTTCCATCTTCCATGATTTGTAAAAACACCGGGGCAGATCAACAAAACATCGCGTTCAATCGATGGGAGTTCGAGTATCTGTGAATAGCTTAGATTGCGCGGTGCGGCGATATTACCCTTAATTATCAGTCGCCATGATTTCAGATCGACTTCGTGGTCGGTTAGACCCATGGTCTCAAAGTCTTTCAATGGGATAATTTCCAGGTTGCGCGTATCCAGGGTGGCTGGATTTTTATTACTCAGTGTGGACAGGTCGGTGCCTTTAGGAAGTAGGATTCGTTTGGTCTGGGCATAGGCTTTTGCAAGCCAGGTTCCAATGGTGCTGAAAAACACGCCAAGGCCGACAAGGAATTCAATGGTAAATTTTATAAATTGTCGTCGTGTTTTCATTGGTCGTTGCGCTTTAGATGGCGGATGTCATCTTCAGCAGCTACAATGACGTCGCTTGCCAGACCCAGAAAAAGCCCATGTTCCACGATGCCGGCGCGTTCATTCAGCCTTGACGCCAGGCCATTTGGATCCGCCATTTCTCCAAAATTTGAATCAAGGATGAAATTGTTTTGATCGGTTTGATAGGGCTGCCCTTTATCATCAAGGCGCAGGGAGACGGCTGCCCCCTGTGATTTGAGAAAATTTTCTGCGTATTTTGCGGCAAACGGGATGACTTCGACCGGCAAGGCCCGGCGGGTGCCCAAGCGGGGTGAAAGTTTGCTTTCATCCACAATAATAATATTTTGCCGGCTGGCCTGTGCAACCACTTTTTCCCGCAGCAGCGCCCCGCCGCCGCCTTTAATCAGGTTCAGATCCGGATCGACTTCATCGGCCCCATCGATGGTTACATCAATCACCGGTTGATCATCCAATCCGCCTAAGGGAATACCCAATTCACCGGCCAGTATTTCAGTACGGATTGAGGTCGGGATGCCGACAATGTTTTTCAAATCACCGGATTTAAGGCGCTCACCGATTCGGATCACGGCAAACGCCGTCGTGCTGCCTGTACCCAGGCCTACCACCATGCCGGAATCAACGAATTCGACGGCGCGATGGGCCGCTTTCTGTTTTAATTCATCCTGTTTTTTCAAACCCGTGGTTTTCCTTGTTTCCGTATCCCAAATTTTTGCATCCGCAACTCATTTGTTTTCCCAGATGCTCAATACATCCGCAGATTTCGCAGATTCACACAGATTATTTTTCGATTTCATAACCTCTTTTATCTGCGTAATCTGCGTAATCTGTGGATAATAATATCTCTAATTTCATTGGCGGCCTACGCGGCTTTAAGAAGTTTGCACTTTTCAGCGATGCTTTCCAGCAACTTGCCAAAAGGCCTGGCAAAAGCAACAACTCCGTCATCCTGCAGTTTTTGGGTGACGGCTTTCAGATCAATCCCCAGATCTGCCAGTTTGGCAACCTGACTTTGCGCTTCCAGCAGGCCCTGGGTAAGGGTCTCGGCCACCCGGCCGTGGTCTATAAAGCTTTCCAGCGTTGACGGCGGTAATGTGTTTACCGTATCGGGCCCGATCAGTTCGTCCACATACAGGTTGTCCGGGTACGCCGGGTTTTTCGTACTCGTGCTGGCCCACAATACGCGTTGCATGCGTGCGCCCTTATCGGCCAGTTGCTGCCAGCGGGGCTGCTGAAGTATGTTTTTGTATTCCGCGTAAGCGATCTTTGAGTTGGCAACCGCAATTTTACCCGCAAGTTCCGTATTGCCGATGGCACCCAGTTCTTTGTCCACGGCTGTATCCACCCGGCTGATAAAAAATGAAGCCACCGATGCGACTTTATCAATCGGATGTCCCCCCTTGACGGCAGGTCCGGTTTCGGCCAGCTTCTCCAGCCCGGATTGGTAGGCTCCGGCAACGGCTTTATAATTATCCAACCCAAAAATCAGGGTAACATTTACATTGACCCCGGAACCGATCAATTCGGTAATGGCCGGAAGACCTGCCGGTGTAGCCGGCACCTTGATCATTACATTGGGCCGGTTTACGGTTTCAAACAGCCGTCTGGCTTCGGCGATGGTCTTTTCGGTTTCATAGGCAAGCTCCGGGCTGACCTCAAGGCTGACATAGCCATCTTTGCCGCTGGATGAATCATAAACGCTGCGCAGCGTATCGGTGGCCAGCGTAATATCTTTAATAGCCAGGGCTTCGTAGATTTGCTCAATGGTTTGATCGGTATTGATCAGCTGTTTTAGATCTTCATCATAGTCGTTGCTGCCGGCAATGGCTTTTTCAAATATCGCCGGATTTGACGTTACGCCCCTGAGACCGTTGTCGACCAGCTGTTTTAGTTCTCCGGAGGTAACCAAAGAGCGTTGAATGTAATCCAGCCATATGGATTGGCCCATTTTTTCAAGTTCGATCAGTTTTGACATCATATTCTCCTTTGATTGAATTGATCAAATGGTTTGGATATTTTCCATTATCATCTTCTTTCCCATCAAATCAATTTTAATCTTTATACAATTTCCAGCGCTTTTTCAACGACGCGCGCGGCCGTGAGTCCGAATTTTTCATACAGAATCTTGTAAGGCGCTGATGCACCGAAATGATCCAGGGCAATGATGCGGCCAAATTCACCGACATAGCGGTGCCAGCCCTGGGGGCTACCGGCCTCGATGGCAATTTTTGCTTTCACCTCCGGCGGCAAGACCTGGTGTTGATAGTCTTGCGGCCGGGCATCAAACAATTCCCAGGAGGGCATGCTCACCACCCGAACGGCCAGCCCCTTTGCTTTGATTATTTCAGCGGCTTCAAGGGCAATTTCGACTTCCGAGCCGCTGGCCATCAGAATCACTTCCGGCTTTTCGTTACCGGCGTCGCTCAAAATATAAGCACCCTGGTGCAGGCCTTCAGCGGAGGCAAAGGTCGCGTTGCGGTTCAGGGTGGGAAGGTTTTGGCGGGTCAATGCCAGAGCCACCGGGCCGCCCCGGTGGTTGATGGCGGCCCGCCAGGCCTGGGCGGTTTCATTCGCATCACAGGGCCGAATGACAGTGAGGTTCGGTATTGCCCTCAGTGCGGCCAGCTGTTCTATGGGTTGATGGGTGGGCCCATCCTCACCCAGACCGATGCTGTCATGGGTAAACACATAAATGACTTTCAATCCTGTCAGCGCTGCCAGACGGATAGCCGGGCGCATGTAGTCGGAAAAAATTAAAAATGTGGCCCCATAGGGAATCAAACCCCCATGCAGCGCCATGCCGTTTAAAAGGCCGCCCATGCTATGTTCCCGCACGCCGAAACGCAAATTGCGGCCGCCATAATCTGGGGCCTGATAGTCGTTTTCTCCGTTAATCAGGGTTTTGGTAGAAGGCGCCAGGTCGGCCGAGCCGCCAATCAGATTCCCAATTTTCGGCGCTATTGCATTTAACACCGTTCCGGAGGCAACCCGCGTTGCCGTTCCTTTTTCATCGGGATCAAACACCGGAATATCATTTTCCCATGTATCCGGAAGTTGACCGTTTATCCAACGTTGCCATTCAGCAGCGGATTCCTTAAAATTTTCCTGATAGGCTTCAAAAGCGGCCTGCCAGCGGTCATCCAGTTTCTGGCCTTCATCGATTACCTGACGGAAATGCGCCAGGGCTTCATCCGGAATTAGGAAGGTCGGTTGCTGGGGCCAGCCGAGGTTTTCCTTGGTTAGTTTGAGCTCTTCCGGTCCCAGGGGTTCCCCATGTACGCCGGCGGTATCTTGTTTGTTGGGGCTTCCGTAACCGATGTGGGTTCGCACGGCAATCAGCGATGGCCGTTTTGTTTCTTTTTGGGCTTCAACAAGCGCTTGCTCCAGCACTTCCAGATCATTGCCGTCATCTACACGCTGGACATGCCAACCGTAAGCGACAAAACGACCGGTTCGGTTTTCGGTAAAAGCAAGATCGGTATTACCTTCGATCGAAATATGGTTGTCATCATAGAAATAAATCAGCTTGCCCAGACCTAAATGCCCGGCCAGTGACGCCGCCTCGTGAGAGATGCCCTCCATAAGATCTCCGTCGCTGACAATACCATAAGTAAAATGGTCGACGATGTGATGACCGGGCCGATTAAAGCGCGCAGCCAGGTGGCGTTCAGCAAGGGCCATGCCCACGCCGTTGGCAAATCCTTGCCCCAGAGGGCCGGTCGTCGTCTCCACGCCCGGTGTGAGGCCGTGTTCGGGATGGCCGGGTGTTTTACTTCCCCACTGGCGAAAATTTTGAAGCTCTTCCAGGGGCAAATCATAACCGCTCAGGTGCAAAAGACTGTAAAGCAGCATCGATCCGTGGCCGGCTGATAATACAAAGCGGTCCCGGTTGGGCCAGTCGGGATTTTTGGGATTGTGCCGCAAGAATCGGGTCCAGAGAACATATGCCATTGAAGCAGCTCCCATGGGCATGCCAGGATGACCTGATCTGGCTTTTTCCACCCCATCGGCAGAAAGCATTCGAATCGTGTTAATACAGAGTTGGTCCAGTTTTGTCGGCATTAGCTCCTCCCTTTGTCAATAAATACCCAATTAAATTAAATAACGTAAATCTTTGAAGTGCCAGGTGCATGTGATGATTAAACCTTAAGTAAATCCGAATATCGAAGCACGAAATGCGAAACAAATCCTAATTTTCCAAATTCTAAATTCAAAACTCATGAAGACCTGATATTTAAAAGGTTTACGTTTTGGTCATTTGAAATTCGGGTTTTGAATTTGTTTCGACCCATTTTATTAAATCAGGCGACATTCGGATTTCGAGTTTTAACTCATTTCGACCCTGTTTTAGTTTTCTTCACCTTTGATTTTTTTGATAATCTTGGGGATAAATAACGAGAATGCAAACAAGCCGATCGAGAAAAAGACCTTGAAAGATAACAGTTCGGCCCAGTTACCCGAGGCCCAAACCTCTTTTAGCGTTCCGACGAAAAACGTGAAAATAAAGGTGCCGACAATAATACCCAGGCCGGTTCCAGAAAAGTAATCCCAAAAATGCACCTTGGTCAGTCCCATTCCAAAATTCATAGGTGTAAAAGGGAAGTATACGAGGCGTAGATATAAAACGGTGGCAAATCCGTTACGCTCAATGGCATCGTCATATTTTTTTAGTTTATCACCGATCAGGGAAGCGGCAAATTCTCTACCCAGCGTACGCCCGATAAAAAAGGCAGCGCCGGAACCCAGCATGGCTCCGATCCACACCCAGACAAATCCCCAGTAGGCACCGAATATAGCTGCGCCCAGTCCCGTGATCAGTGTGCCCGGCACAAAAAGGCAGACCCCTGTCGCATAAACCAGGATGAATGCCACCGGAGCCCAGAATCCGGCCATATCTAAAAAGCGGCCCAGCGCATCGACTGTTAGAAACTGCTTCACCGGAGTAAAGCGCACCAGCAGGATCGCTCCGATTATAAATGCCGCCAGGATTAACGCTTTTATGACGGCTTTTTTGCGGTTGTTAACCACCTGTTGCATCACTTCCTCCATATCTGGCTCCTTGTCGCTGGCTGCTTGTCACTGGCTCCTGGCCGCTGGCTTCTTGCTTCTGGTAACTGGCGACTGGTAGCCTATCAGGTTTCAGGTTTC
>JAUVTR010000057.1 GCA_030601425.1 Desulfobacterales bacterium | reverse complement strand
CCAAATATAGGGGACCAAAGGATAAGTGTCAAGAAACCATAGAGTTGAGTCAACGACCACCCGCACAGCGGGTGGCTTGGATTTTACCGCCAGAGGCGGGAAAATACAGGGGCGCGAAGTGCCCCAATCGTTGCGGGTGGAACCGGGTGCGAAGCACCCGGTTTGGAAAACCCAATAAATAGGCCGGTCAAGATATTTTCTGCTTGACATGAACACCGGTGCCCATAATAAACCATATGGTTTCAAACAATAAAAAAGTTTACTTCCTAATTTCGAGCAATCATTATGCCGCGCCGCTGGATCATATTTATACTTGCCACATCGCATTTTTTTCTGTCTCAGTTTTATCGGACTTCCAACGCCGTTATTGCCCCGGAGTTAATCCATGATCTGTCCCTTGACACAGAAGGCCTGGGTTTATTATCGGCCGCATTCTTTTACGGCTTTGCATTAACCCAGATCCCGATCAGTTTGCTGTTAGATAAAGTGGGCCCCAGATGGATGATGACGGTGCTTTCCCTGCTGGGTATCCTGGGTGCTGTTATTTTTTCCATGGCCGACTCTTTAGGCATCGGTTTGGTCGGCCGCGCCCTGCTGGGAATCGGTATGGCCTGCAATTTGATGGGGACCTTTAAACTGCTAACCGACAGGTTCGAGCCCCTCATTTTCGCCACTCTAATCGGCGTTGTCGCTTCTATCGGAACCTTCGGGAACATGATCGCGGCAACCCCGCTGGTCATGCTGGTGGAGCAAATAGGCTGGCGCCACAGCTTCCAGTTAATCGCCGGAATCAATCTCATCTTAACCCTTACGTTTTTTGTGGTGGTTCACGACAGGCGCTCCCGGCCTTCAATCCGCACCTCGAGCAGGGAACCATCGATCAGTATGAAACAGGCCTTTTTAAATCTGGGTCGGCTATTAGGAAACCGGAATTACTGGGTCATATCCGTTGCCTCTTTTGCACGCTACGGCACCTTTGCCGCGTTTCAGGCGCTGTGGGCCGGGCCGTTTCTCATCGAAGTGATGGGCTATTCAGCGATCAGTACGGGAAATCTGATATTGCTGATGAACGTGGGGCTGATCATCGGAGGCCCGCTGTGGGGCGCGCTGTCGGACAGGGTTTTCAAAACACGAAGACGGCTCATCGTTTTTTGTCTGCTTTGCCTTGCCCTGTTATACTTGTTTCTGATGTCAATGTCTCCGGGAACCCGCCCTGTTGTTATGATGCCCATTTTTTTCGCTTTCGGGCTGATTTCATCCGGCGGCATGCTGATGTATCCGCATATCAAAGATCTCGTGCCGCAAGAAATGGCAGGGGCTGCCATGACCGGCGTCAACTTTTTCAATATGTTGGGCCCCGCGGTATTTCTTCAGGGTCTGGGTATTATGATGCAGGCCCTTTATCCGGAAGCTTCCCGGGGACCGGCTGCTTTTGACGCAGCTTTTTTGGTGTGCATGGTGTGTCTCGCAGGAGCAGCTTTGCTTTATCTCTTCACCAAAAATAAACCACCGACCCGTGCACAGGGGCTCTAGCTTACAGAGGCTGTCGGGGCTATCGGGTTTATGAGGTGCTTTGGGTTTATCGGGTTTATTGCTTATCTTTTTTCTTATCCTCATCGGCTTGAGCTGCTGCAATAGCAGCAGCAGCGGCGCCCCCGGCCTCGATTTTTTTTCTATCAGGTGTGCCCGAAGCCGCTGTCTCTCCACCTTCCTTAGCGCTCGATGATGTCTGGCTTGCGTCAGGTGGCATATAGACCGTGACGTTGCGATGCGCAAATTCAATGCCATTCTCTCTGAAGGCTTCCTGTATACGCCTGTAGATCTCACGCCGCAGAACAAACTGTTCTCCCGGTGGAGTTTTATACTTCACCCTCATAATCATGGCCGAATCATCCAATTGTTTCACGCCCTGAGATTTAATCTTTCCAAGAAGCTTGGGTCCCATTTCTTCATCTTGTTCGAGCTCCAAATATATTTTTTTAATGATTTTTCTTACCTTATCGATGTCTGTATCATAGCGAACGCGTATATCGAGTTTGGTTATGATATAGTCACGGCTATAGTTTACCACTGTACCCATATTGCCAAATGGAACCGTGTTGACCATACCGCGGTGGTGGCGCAGTTTAGCCGAACGCAAAGATAACTGTTCGACCATACCTTTAGCACCTGCCGTTTCCACGTAATCTCCGACCCGAAAAGCATCATCGATCATGAAAAAAATGCCGGCAATAATGTCTTTCACCAGGGTTTGGGCACCGAAACCAATGGCCAGGCCAACCACCCCGGCACCCGCTATCAGAGGAGCGATGTCCACATCCATGGACGAGAGGATAATCAGAACGGCCATGACAACCAGCACAGAGAGCATAAATTTTCTCAACAGCAATAACAATGTGCCGACACGGGAACCACCGGCACCGCCTTCTTCCATTTCCTCATCGGCTTCAGGCATTTCCTTTTCCAGTCTTCGCTGTATGGCAGCGTTGATTACTTCCCAGGCCACATAGAAGAGCACTACCGTCACTAGAATGCTGAAGGCCGCCCTGGCCACTGCTTTTCCGATTGGAAGATCAATGCCCCACATATGCATCAGCCCTAAAAATATAAAAGCACCTAACAAAATGCGCAGACCCCGACGCAGGCCTAAATTTATTCGATCGATGTCCAATCGTCCAGCGGACTTTTTGTCTTCCGGTTTAGCAATTTCAGTTTCAGTATCCGAGATGGGTTCCGCATCGGCTGCCTGACTATCAGATGCGGTTGTTTTTATAACGCCCTGTATATCACCGGGGGCTTTCACAATCCCAAATGCGATATTCAGAAGACTCTGTAAGATCCAGTCCAGAATAAAAAAGAGTGGAATGCTCAAAAGAGTCTCCATAGCCGGAAACGCTGCGTGGGCACCAAAAAGCAACAAATCGATCACCCATACCGCCCAGAGGAGAAACACAGAAAATATGGCCAAGTAGTGCCAGTCATCGGCTACGTGCACCCGCAGTCGGTTATCCGGAAGGTCTTTACGTAAAACCTGAGCAATCGGTTTTCGCTTCTGTATAATCATAATTACGATCATTACCGTGATGATAAAGCCTACCATCGAAACCAGCAGGAGATGGGATGCCTCGCTGATTCGATGCAACCGGATCAGCCCGCAGGTCAGCCAGCCAAAAGCACCCACAACCGTAATCCTCATAACCCATTTGTGGATATAACAGGCGGTATCTTCGTTTAATGGTAAATAACGCAGCGCCGGGGCAGCAGGGGCCAGCAGAAAGCGGGATACCAGCTGGACGATCCGTACAATCAAAAACGCCGCCAGGTAAGTGATAACGGCCAGGCGTTGCCCCCCACTCTGTTCAATAAAAATAAATAAGAACGCCAGGGTTGCGACGGTAAAAACAAAGATGGACGAAAAATCAAGCAATGAACGCAGGGCCAGGCGTCCCATTTTTACCCGCCAATTGGTGGGCGGCGTGGTCTCGATGCGTTGTCGCGCTCTGGCAGTATATCGGCGAAACAGCCAGTCGATAATAAGACTGGCAGCAAAAATCGCGATTACGTTCGCCATTATTTTAAAAAAATCGAGTGTCCCTCCAGCTTTCAGGAATTGGGCGAACACTTTGGGCAGTTCCTCAGGTGCGGCACTGGCTCCGGATTGAAGAAATTCAATACGCTCCCGAACCAAGTTCACCTTGCTCTTCACAGCCGTAATGAAACCGGCTAAGCCGCCGGCCCCTTTTTTAGCTTTTTCCCCGGCAGCCTCGCGTGCGGCCTCCTCTTTCAACTCATCGATCAATAGTCTTCTAACCTGAGCATCGTTAAGCTTGGCGACAATGGAATCAATCTGAGCACTGCCAAGATGATCCGGCAATTGGATGGTTTCATCTGTCCGGGTGTCTTCCGCTATTTCCTGATTGGCAAGTTGTGTTAGGGCTCTCGGGTCGGCTGCATAACCGCTTAGGCTTATGAAAAAAATACTGCATAAGCCAATCACCAATAATAGTGATTTTAGGATCGGGAGCTTTTTCATTGATACTCTCCTACTGCAATAATTTTGTAACCCAAAGTACAATCCATCATAGAATAGCTGCAATCAATAATTCCAAAACCGGGCCCCGCTGAGAATTCCCCTGGTTCCGTCAAATTTATTAATCCCATAAATCAGCCCTCTGAAGTATCTTTTTAAGCTCGGATCTTTCCTGCTCCGAACAGGGCATAAGGGGCAGGCGCGGGTCGCCTCCAAAGTAGCCGAGCATATCCATGGCCGCCTTTAAACCCGGCACTCCGTAAACAGCCGTAACGGCCTGATTGATCGGAAGTATTTTAAGCTGAAGGTCTCTGGCCGCCTCAAAATCGCCTTGTTTCACCAGATTATAAATTTTGACGCAATGTTCCGGTGCGACGTTGGACAACGCAAGAACACCCCCTGCGCATCCAAGCGTCAGGCCGCCAAACAACACACCGGCAGTGCCCACCATCACATTAAAATCCTTCGCAACCGCATTCAGCAGTTCCCCGAGCTGGATAACATTTCCGGAGCTGTCCTTAATACCGACAATATTCGGGTGCTCTGAAAGCCTGGCAACAAAATCAGCCGCCAAATTGATGTGCGTAAACTTGGGAACATTATAGACCAGAATCGGAATCGGTGAATGACCGGCTACCTCTGAATAATGCTTCTTCAGTGCCGCTTCACCCATCCGGCCGGCATAATAGTGGGGTGTGACCACCAAGGCGGCATGCGCACCCAGTTTGGCACAGTCTTCGGTGAGCCTTAACGTCTCAGCGGTGGACTCGCAACCGGTTCCGGCGATGATCAGCATCTCATCTCCGGCAGATTGAACAACGGTATCGACAACCGTCCGTTTTTCTTCTTCAGAGAGGGAGACATATTCGCCATTTGAACCCAGCACCACAAAACCTTTCAGTCCGGTTTGGCTCCACTTTTCCACATTGAATGCCAGTTTGTCATAGGCGACCTTGCCGTTGACAAACGGCGTGGTAATCGGAGGAAATACGCCATGCAGATCAATCTTCGCCATCTTCTTTTTTCCTTTTTATTTTCTCTGGACAGGATCAACAGGATCCACTGGATAATTATTTAGCTTTAGCTATCAGTTCAAATCTTTTGTCTTCTTTTATATTCCTGCTTACGAAAACACAATAATTGTTATTATTATTTTCCCACAAAGCAGGATTGGGTTTCGCCACTTTCGTCCCGCCGTCGCTTTTGGTGATGCCGCGGCAGGGGCCCGCACAAAATAGGCTCACGGTTTATAATACACGGTTTCAGGTGTCAGTCGCCTGGTTCATAGGTTCAACGTTCAAAGGTTAGATAACAGCAGAAATAAGTCATCAGATGTTAGATGACATAGGACAACAGCCAGAAACCTGACACTTAAATCCTGAAACTTCTGAACCCAGAACCCTGAACCTTTGAACTCTGAACCCGGGAACTGACACCCGACACCTGACACCTAAAGACTTGCTCAGTCTGCTGGGTAGAGCCTACCGTGACAAAGTTCAAGCGAAGGATGGTAAATCCTGTCTAAATAACCAGCTCGGATATGTGGCAGACTTTGGTGTTCAGGCCGTGTTTACGCACGCCGTAAGAAAGATGCATGATGCAGGCCGGGCAGGAGGTTACCAGTAAATTCGCGCCGGTTTTTTTAAGATTATCCATTTTACGATCCAATACCTGCTGCGACAGCTCATAATGAGAAAACCCATAGGAGCCTGCCCCTCCGCAACACCAGTCCGCTTCGAGCAACGGGCGGTATTCAACCCCCGGCAACCGGTTAAGAATTTCATCAGGCTCCTTAGCAAGCCCCTGCCCCCGGGTGGCGTGACAGGGATGATGATAAGTCACGGTAACGGCTGAATCCGAGGAAGGCGCATAGGCTTGCATTGTATGAATCAATTGCACCATATCTTTCACCCGGGCGGAGACAGCCTGGGATTTTTCATGATGTTTATCGGCCTCCGGGAAAAGTTGCGGATAATTTTTTAAAAAGGAGGCACAACTGGAGCAGTCCGTGACAATAACATCAAATTTTTCGGAAACTAGAATCGATAAATTCCTGGCGGCGAGTTTTCGCGCAGCCTTCAAATCACCATAGGACCAGGCGGGCAGGCCGCAACAGCAATTTTCCAGCACATTTACAGTCTTGCCGATTTTTTTCAAAAGACGCAAGGTCGCATGACCGGCATCCTGAGTGATAATATCGACCCCGCAGCCTATAAAATAACCGATACGCAAAGATTGACCTTGGCCTTGATGAACGCCGGTTTTGATTTGATCCCGAAAGGCCTGGGTGGGAAACCGTTCGACAATTTCATTGGCGTGTACAAAATCACGGCCGAAAATCTTCAGCAGTCCCAGGGCACGCGCCAGATCCGTGATCCCGGTATTTTTGCCCAACGCTACTGCCCGGGCAGCCAGATGCAGTCGCCGGGGGTAAGGTAAAAGCTGGTCAAAGAGCAGACGGTGAATGGATTTGCGGCCGACCTTTTCCAGATATTGCGCCCGGGCTTTAATGACCAGATCGGAGGTGGGGATCGCCGCAAAACAATTGGCGGTGCAGGCACCGCAAAGCAAACAATCAAAAAGTGGCTCTTCTACTTCTTGATTCCATTCCAGACGTCCTTCAATAATGGCCCGCAAAAGGGCCAGACGTCCGCGGGCTACCCCGGCTTCATGTCCGGTGGATCGAAAGATCGGACACGCCACCTGACAGAACCCGCAGCGGTTGCATTGGGAGATTTCATCATAGTATTTGGAGATGTCGGTACGATCCATCTGAAATACATCTAATCAGTTAATTTAAATAAACAGTCTGTCCGTTGTGTGTGGTCAGTTGTCCGTTGCATAAAATTCCGAATTTGAGGCAAGGAAATTAATTTACCTGGGAACGTTTAATGAAAGGCCCGATTTAACCACGGACCACTGACAACCGACACTGAGCATTTATGCTCAGACTTTCCCCGGTAAGCGGCCGGGGGCAAAAATCGTGTGCGGATCCAAAGCGGCCTTGATGCGGTGCATAATCTGCCATTCCGGTCGGGCCGTGCCAAAAACATCGTTCTGTTTTTTAAACTCAACCGGCGCCCTTTCCATCAATACGTGGCCGTTGCGTTGATCGCAAAGGTCACAAATTTGCCGCCACACCTCATCTTGCATCACTTCAAATCCGGCAAGCATTCGGCCGCACCCGAAATCAACAAACATGTTGGCGTCTGTCAGCCGGCTGCTGAAAAACTCAACAAAGCCGGCCACCTCATCAAGGGGCACATCTGCCCGAAGGACAAACGCTGATTGACCCAGTTCGATATAAATATCACCGAAAATTCCATCCTGAACCGGATATTCTTCCTGGTTTTTCAACTCCAATCCGTCTTTTTCCAGCATGTTTGCGGTTCTTTTCAGTTGCTCGGCAACGATCTTTTCAAATCCTTCGAATCCGGTCATCAACTTCCAGCTTTCGTTATCGATTTTGGCGTCTGCCTTATTTGCGGGAATCGCTGCAACAAAAACCGGTGACAGTTGGGAGGTGATTAACTTACCGGCCAATGCGGCACAGGCCGCTAACGATCCTTCGGCACTGATTGCCGTACAGCGCTCAGGTATTGTCGTGACCCGACAGGTCACTTCCGTGATCAGCCCTAAGGTTCCCGCGGATCCGATCATCAACCGTGTCATATCGTAACCGGCGACATTTTTAACCACCTTGCCGCCGGTTGAAATTTTTTGGCCGCTGCCATTAATAAAGCGTAATCCAAGAACCAGATCTCGAGGAGCCCCGTAATGCATGCGTTCGGGGCCACAGGCCCCAAGGGCCATTACACCGCCGATCGAATGGCTCTGGATCGAAAAAAGTGGTCTGATGGGCAGCCACTGATTTTTATCAGCCAGCTCCCCCTGAAGCCTGTCAAGGGCCAGGCCCGCACCAGCAGTGACTACCTGATTGTTCGGATCAAACTCGATAACTTCATTAAGTTCGGAACTATTTAAAAATTCAGCGGTCCCGTTTGACAAATTTCCAAAATGACGCAGCGTGCCGCACCCGGTGGGCAAAAGTGCTTTCCCGGTTGAAGCCGCGTGCTGAATTTTGTCGATAATTTCAGCTTCAGCCGCAATTCCGGTTGAACTCGCTCCAATTTTCCCAGAAGGACTTAAGTCCAGGGTATTTTCTTTTTTATCGGACAATGGAATCACTTTTCCGGGGTTGAGAATTTTTCCCGGATCAAAGGCCTGCTGCAAAGCGCGCTGGGCGCTGAGATCCTGCTCGTTAAAAACCATACGCATGGCGTCCAATTTTTCCAGGCCCACACCGTGTTCACCGGAAATTGTGCCGCCCAGTCCAACGCAGGCTTCCATGATTTCCCAGCCTGCCTTTTTTACGCGCTTCAGTTGATCTGCATCCCGGGAATCAAAAAATATCAGTGGATGCAAGTTGCCGTCGCCGGCATGAAACACATTGCCATGCTCAAAATTATATTTTTTAACAATCGCCGCTACCCGCGACAGCGCTTCGGGCAGTTTTGTGCGGGGCACGGTGCAATCGTTGACCAGATAGTTGGGAGCTATACGGGCAACCGCGCCAAACGCACCGCGTCGGCCTTCCCACAGCCGGTTTCGTTCGGAATCATCTTTGGCTTCATGAATATCGCGACATTGATTTTTACGGCATAGCTCACTGATTTGGGCCACCTGGTCCTGAAGGCCGACAGGTAAGCCTTCCACTTCAATAATCAGGACCGCGGCTGCATCGCGGGGATAGCCGCAGGCATAACTGTCTTCAACGGCTTTGATAATCGGGGCGTCCATCATTTCAAGGGTGGTCGGCACGATGCCGGCGGAAATGATATCCGTTACCGACCGCGCGGCATCGGCAATATCATCGTATATGACCAACAGGGTAATAATCGCTTCGGGCAGCGGCAGAATGTTAACCGTCACCTCGGTAACGATGCCCATGGTGCCTTCACTTCCTACCATGACACCGCGAAGATCATATCCCGGTGGATCATAAGCAGCTCCTCCGATGCGCACAACCTCACCGGAGGCAAGAATGACTTCCATACCCAGAACATGGTTGGTGGTGACACCGTATTTCAGGCAGCGGGGTCCGCCGGAATTCTCTCCCACATTGCCGCCGAGGGTGGCCACCTTCTGACTGGCGGGATCAGGTGCATAAAAAAAGCCCAACGGGGCCAGGGCATCTTGGAGTTCCAGATTGGTCACACCGGGCTGCAGCACAGCGCAACGCCGTTGAGGTGAAATATCGATGATGCGGTTTAAACGCGACAGGCAGATAACCACACCGCCAGAGACCAGTACCGTGCCGCCCGAAAGGTTGGTTCCAAAGCCGCGTGGAACAAACGGAATGTCGGCCTGGTGGACAATTTTTACAATTCGGGCCGCTTCGCCGGTATTGCCCGGAAAAACCACGACGCCGGGCTGGCCTTTAGCCAGAGAAGCATCGTAGGAATAAAGTTCGGTATTCGCGCGGGATACCGATACCTGGCTAGGGCCGACAATCCGGCGAAGGTTGGAAATCAATTCATCACTCAGCATTTATCTACCTAAAGTGCGAAATGACTAAAGTGATCTAAAGTGCCTAAAGTTAAGGAATTCTGCCCTTCGAGAGCCTCAGGGTCGAACGATCATTTTTATAAAAGATGGAGCGTCACGCGGCGCAAGCGCCTGCGCTGCGCGAGCGACACCAAAACTTTAGTCACTTCAAACTTTAGTTCACTTTAGCTCACTTTTCCAGTTTACCCAAATCAGGCATTCAACAAAGACATGGCAGCTTCTGACCCTGCCGACAAATCTGTTTTATAATCCTGTATGGCCAGAGCCCGGCTGATTGCAGACAGGAAAAACAAGACATTTTCGACCGATGACGAATATCCCATCAGCCCAATTCGCCAGACCTGGCCGGCTAGCGCCCCCAGCCCGGCACCGATCTCCAGATTGAATGTCTCCAAAAGATAACCGCGCACCTTGGCTTCATCTACCCCTTCAGGAACGCGAATCGTATTCAGTGTCGGTAAACGGTGCTCGGGTTTGACCAGCATCTCCAATCCCATCGCCTCTACACCTGCAACCAGTGCCTGATGGTTTCTTAAATGTCGTTCAAAACGATTCTGCAGTCCCTCCTCTTCAATAAGCAAAAGGGCTTCTAAAAGCGCATAATTCAGTGTGCTTGAGCTGGTGTGATGATACACCCGGGTCGATCCCCAGTATTGATCCAATAGTGTAATATCCAGATACCAGCTGCGGATTGGATGTTTCCGGTTCCGGGCTGCTTCAACAGCTCGATCGCTGAAGGTCACCGGTGCCAGTCCCGGAGGACAGCCGATGCATTTCTGGGAGCAGCTATAAGCCGCATCCAGCCCCCATTCATCTGCCTTTAACTCAACACCACCGAGTGATGTCACCGTATCAAGCAAGATCATTACGCCATGTTCCTTTGCCAGGCTGACGATATCGTCCATCGGCTGAAGTACCCCGGTAGAGGTTTCGGCATGAACGACCGTAATAACTTTGTACGCATTTGCCTTGAATGCCTCTGCAACCTTTTCGGGTTCAGTCGGCTTACCCCATTCTCCCTCAATAACCGTCACTTCGGCTTCCTGACGTTCGGCCATTTGGCGGATACGATCTCCAAAATAGCCGTGTACACACGCCAGGACCTGATCTCCAGGTTCCATCAGGTTGGCCACGCAGGCCTCCATTCCCGAAGTGCCCGTCCCCGGTGTTGCATGGGTCACGCGGTTCTGTGTCTGAAAGACCTTGCGGAGCCCCTCGCCGACCTGGTCCAAAATCTTAAAATAAGCTGGATCCATATGACCGATGACCGGTGAAGTCAGCGCTCGATATACCCGCGGATGAATATCCATAGGGCCCGGGCCCATTAGCTTTCTCAACGGCGCTTCCGCTGGATTCAATGCCATAATACAACTCCTTTCTTCTTTCTTGATAGGTACGGGTCGGTTTTAAAAGAAAAGGAAATAGAATGCAAGAGGACTGAGCGATGAGGACTGAGGTCTGAGTAAAATCATTTAATTCCGCAATCCGCAATCTAAAATCTAAAGGCTAACCCGAGGGCTGTTTCAACCGTTTGAGGCGTTCCTTGGAAAAATCATACTCCAGCCAGGTGTCAAGAAATGAGCCCAGCGCTTCGCGGTAATGTTTAATCGCTTTTTTCTTATCTCCGCCGCCCTCAGACCACAACCCCAGAGCGGTGTGTGCGGTGATAAGGTTCTCGGGGCTTCCACCGGCCTGTTGTAAAAGTGATTGTTCAGTCTGCTTGCCCAGCAGATAGTCAGTGATCGTCAAATACCATGGATCCATGGTACGACTGACAAATTCTTCCAGGCTCGCCTGGGTCTCATCCGCAAGCTCCTGGTAGTGTAAAATACCGGCTTCCAGAATTCCTAAACCCATCCGATCTGCGTTTTGTCGTCCATCACCTTTCAGAAACGTACGGGTGTATTCCAGGGATTGAGACCAGTCTTCGTCGGCGGCGCTGTAAAAAGCAAGGGTTACGAAGATCTTGCGATTTTTCGGATACAATTCAGATATTTTTTTCAGTGCCTCGCGCTTGGCTTTAATCTCAGCGGTCTCATCCATAAACGTCATCATCAGCGGCAATAACTCGGTTTCACGTTTTTCTTCCTCTTCCAGCGCCTTCTTGAGGACTTTATCAAATGCCTCAATGTCTTTATGGTATTTTGACCACTGCGCTTTCGATTTCAGCGCTTTCTGCCGGCGTTTTTGCAATTGCTCAAGCCTGGCACGCGCAATAAAAAACTCCCAGGCAGACGGATCGGCGGCAAGCACGGATTCTCTTAGCAGCTTTTCAGCCCCCTCCCAATCCCCGCCTTTGGCCCGGATGAGGCTGACCGCATAATGAAGCCAGCTTTTTTCAGCCGACGTATGCCAGCCCGCAAGACCGGAGACCTCGTCGATTAAGCCCTCCAAAACTCGCGCTACATATCCCTGAAACTCTCCGGGGGACCGCCAGTCCAAATCCAACAGGGCTTCGCGGTGGGCACTCGCCGCGCCTTCGCCGTTAAGCCAATCAATCAAAAACAGCATGAGCATGGCTTCGGGATTTTCGGCATCCATGGAAAGTGTTCGCGAAAACAGTTTCCCCGCACCCGGGTTATCACCGGTAAAAAAATGCATCATGCCCGCAGCCATAATCATCTCCGGCTGCTGATTGCCCTTGAGTTCCTCATCGGCCAATGCCTGCGCTTCCGCCCAGAGGCCCTGGGTCGCCTTGTCCTTAATCTCCTCCAGGGTGTCCTCTACTGAAAAATCCAGCACGCCATTCCATTTGGCCTGGCCGGATTTTAATTCATCGAGGAATTCCGCGGCTCTGGTAATCGGTAAAACCATTCCCAGATCCCAGCGCGGGGTTAGCGTCGGCATCAACCCCTGGGCGATATCCATCGCTACACCGGCAGCGATGCCGATGACTTTACCCCGTATATCAATCATCGGGCCGCCACTATTGCCACCGTAAAGAGATGTGTCCACCTGAAGAAGATTTTCAAAGGAACGGCGCACATTGCCGCCGGTCACACTGGCATTGACCGTGTCCGCCTGGGTTCGACTGCCTAATGGAAATCCTATGGTGATGAGTCTCGAAAGCTTGGGAACGCTCCGGGAGTCCAATTTTAAATCCAGCGGCAACGGTATCAGCCCTTCCGGCACCGGGTCAATCTTGATGACGGCAAAATCATCCTTGAGCGGCGACGTAATCACCTGGCGGGTTTGCACCGGCGGCTTGGGAACTCCGGCGATATACAGGCGCGGTTCGGACTCTGTGCTGTAAGCATTTTCGACAAAATACACATCGGTCAGATCCGGGCTTTCCATCAGACGAGAGGCGCGGTTAAAAGCGCGCGCGCCTTCAAACCACAAAAATATCCGGTATTTAAATTCAGGGGTCTTACCACTCTGGCGGAAATAATAGACGGTCGCTAAAAGGTTTGAATCCTCCAGCCAGGGACATACCACGTGACGGCTGGTGAGCATATGTCCTTCACCGTCCACCAAAAAGGCCGTGCCTTCAGCCAGATTACGATACATTTTTTCATTATCGACTTCCAGCCAGTACTCTACCAGTATAAATGCAATCGATGGAGAATACTGATTGGCGTAGTCTTCAAGGCGGTTTTCGCCTCCTCCTTTGCGCTGGCTGAGTTGATACCAGGCCAGCACTCCGGCAAATGATAAAATGATGATTAAGACGGCCAGCACGGCCTGCCTTGTTTGCAGGCCCCTGAGCATCTTTCTTCGGGATACGGCAACTGCAGGTTCGAGTTTTTCAGGCTCTTCGATCTGCTTTTCTTTTATGCGGGCCAATGACACTGCCAGCTCGGCCATCGAGCGCGGCCGTATGTCCGGATCTTCGGCCAGCATGACCTTAAAAAGAATTTTGGCCTCTTCCGGCAGGTCAAGACTGTCGACCTTGCTCAAAAAGTCGGTGATCTCTAAATCGGCTGAAAGTAACTCTATGAAAATTTTGCCCAGCGACCAGATATCACTTCTAAAATCAAGGGGACGCTGGTTAACAATATCCGGATGGCAGTTCAGCAGTTTTTTAAGCATCGGGCCGGGGCGGTCGAGCTTGGGGTCAAAAAACCGCGAAAGTTTATAGTCAATTTTGACCTCAAGCTTTCCGTTTTCGCCTTTAACCAGTATTATGTCATTCAAGATGAGGTGGGGAATAAAGTAGCCTTCATTATGAAGCACGGTCAGGATGGAGGCCATCTGAAAAAAAAGATCAAAGGCCACCTGGCGATCTTTAAGCCGCCCGGATGTCAGCAACGAACCCCAGTTTTCCGTATCGATCCACTCGCTGATCCGGTACCACAGCCCATCGCTTGAGCGACGGATGGCATAATGACGGACGAATCCTTTATCGGGCAGATTCTTGAGACGTTCCAGCTCCTGCTTGAGCCTCTCGGCCACTTCTTCATCGACCCCCGATTGAGGCGTAAACAGGCGAATCATAACCATCTCACCGGTCCGTTCGCGGATGGCCCGGCAAAGAAAACTGGAGTGGCCTTCATGCAGAATATCAACAATCCGGTAATCGTCGATGTATTTGCGGCCTTCGCCGATTTCATTTCCACAAGCAGGGCAAAGGGTAATCTCTTCGGCAACCGGCTGATCACATTTGGGGCAGAGTCTCATAATTTTTTTAAAATCTCGGAAGGCCCAAAGGTTGAAATGTACGCAGAAAAATAGTCAGATGTGAATGAAACCGTCTGTAGAAATTTTATGTTAATTTGGTAATCAGAGTCAACCTACAGGGTGGATAACCTTCGGGGCCGAAAATATCAAGGTTTAATTTCATACAGAAGAGTCTGGTTTAGAAGCAAAGAATAAAAAGTGTAATATTTCTTTACTTTTCAATATATTATAAACATTATTACCTCAAGTGTCAAGCAAAGAAGCCTCTCTAATTTAAGGAAAAATAACCTACAAAATAGATGTGACAATCGCTTTTTTTTCACCCAAATTGGAAGGCTGACCCCAGACCTCAGCAGAAGATGCCTCTTCAAACAGGACGTATCGGAGGCGGGCAAGATGAAAATTTTAGCTTTCGCTTTACTTCTTTTGAGAACCCTGATTACGGATTGTTGTTCAAGATAGCGTCGAGCGTATTTGGTTTTGGGCTTTAGACGGCCGACATCGTATGTTTTCAGCAGACCTTCTGAGGAGTTTTGGCGGCAGGAGCTGATTTCAACGCGCAGGTTCCTTTTTTTGCTTCGAGGAGATGGGGATAATGGTCTGAGTCTTGGTCACTCCGGAAATGCTTCTCACGTTATCATGGAGGAATTGCCCACCCGAATTGCTTGGCCGCCGCGACACGATGATTGCCGTCAAGGACAAAGTAGTCGTTCTTTATGCGGTACAGCTTAACAGCCGGGAGGCTCTTTCCCTGGCGTATGGCCTGTTTAACGCGCTCAAGCCTTCCTGTCAACCGGATCATTTTTTACAGAGAAGCCCTTTTTTTGCCACAGATTATATATTGAACACAATTTATCATAATGGTAACAATATGATTCAAAAGCAGACCCCTTTACAGAAATAAAAAGGTCTCGGCATTGAACTCTCTCGATAAATAAGGAGCAC
>JAUVTR010000139.1 GCA_030601425.1 Desulfobacterales bacterium | reverse complement strand
CCATTAAACGGACTGATTCAAAAAGTCAGTCCGTTTAAATATAGGACTGAATGAGTCAAAATCATGCACTATGAAGGAAACATCATAAGACCCCCCAGTGAAGCCAACAGCATATTGCTGCAGGTAACCGTGGGATGCTCGCGTAATAAATGTACGTTCTGCGGAACCTACAAAGGTGAGCGTTTCCGCATCAAATCCGATTCCATTATTATGGAAGATATCGCTTTTGCAGCGAAATACTGCAAACGGCAACGTCGCGTCTTCCTGTGCGATGGAGATGCCCTGATTATTCCCCAGAAAAGGCTTTTAAAAATACTCAAAGAAATTGAAAAGCAACTGCCCTGGGTTACCCGGGTGGGGCTGTATGCCAATGCCAAAGCCTTAAATATGAAAACCGCTGATGAGCTCAAGGAGCTCAAAGCCCACGGGGTCGGTATCGCTTACATGGGGTTGGAAACCGGCGACGAGGTTACTTTAAAAAAAATAAAAAAAGGCGCGTCCCCTGAGGATATGATTGAAATGGGCAGAAAAGCAAAACAGGCTGGATTCAAGCTTTCGGTTACCGTGCTTTTGGGCATAGCCGGGCCGGAACGATCACAGATTCATGCTAAGGAGACCGGGCGCGTCCTTTCGGCTATCGATCCGGATTATGTTGGCGCATTAAGCCTGATGCTCATACCCGAAACGCCCCTGTTTGATGACTATGAATCCGGAGCATTTCGATTGATTGAGCCGCAGGAAATGCTGGCTGAATTAAGGACAATGATCGCCAGCACAGACCTGACCAGAGGGCTTTTCCATGCCAATCACGCTTCCAACTACCTGCCGATTAAGGCCAGATTCCCAAAGGAAAAGGAAACCACCATCCGATGGATCGACGAGGCCCTGGCAGGCAAGGTCCCGCTGAAGCCGGAATATCTAAGAGCGTTATGATTCGCTATTGATGGATCTAAAGCCCGTAGCAGATGATTTGGCCTTAAGAAGATTTTAAACGGCTAAGTGATTATTGGAGAATTGGAGTAATGGAGTAATGTAAAAAACTGAATAGAATATGCCACTGAGGAATTTGCGATTTTTGCATTCGAAAAATCTTGGTTTTTACCCTAAAGAGCAGAAATTTGAAAAACAACATAAAAATCAGACGCCAATACTCCATCACTCCAGTGGAATTCAATAATTACTCTGGCCTTGCCATAAAATAGAAACTAGCAAAAAAATATATATACGATGAATGAGGAACTATATGGATTTCAAAATGCTGCTGACAACATTTGGTTTAATTTTTTTGGCTGAACTGGGAGACAAGACTCAACTGGCAACGTTTTGCTTCTCAGCCGATTGCAACTCCAGGACTTCCGTATTTTTAGGATCCGCCGGGGCGCTGGTGCTAAGTTCGGCAATCGCTGTCCTCTTCGGAGCAGGGGTCAGCCGGGTAATTCCCGTAAATTATATCCGAATAGGTGCCGGTATTTTTTTTGTTATTGTCGGGATATGGACGTTGTATTCTTCCACCCGTGCGGGTTTTTCATTTTAAAGCAGGATTTCACCGCTTTCCATAATAATGTTCCGTGTCACCGACCACACGCAAAGCGGGTGGCTTGGATTTTTCCGCCATCGGCGAAAAAAACAAAGGCACGGCAGTGCTTTAATCGGTGCGGATGTAACCGGGTGCAGGGCACCCGGTTTAAAAACACCCAATGACGGGATTGCGGTATAAGTGGTTGTAGAAAAAAACGTTTGATCACCAGAACGTTTTTTTTGACAACCTCTATAGAACCATTTCCCGGCAATCGCCTTCGATGGGATCGCCAAAAACGGCTGCCACCATGCCCTCTAAAGCAAAAATGTCTTCGCGCAGATCTTCGCTTTCTTTTAAAGCCAGCCTACCGGCAGGCCCTTTGCTGATGCTGGCCTCAGCATTTTTATTTTCTGTTTGTGATGGACTGATAAAGCTTATGGGACCGGCGTTTCGGACCTGGGATATTGCGTTTTATCGGTTTGGCTTTGGTCTTGTCATTCTGGTCGGTATTTTGGGATGGAAAGGCAACCCCTTTAAAACAGATAACCTGAAACTCATGATTATTCGAGGCATCACAGGATCCTTTGCCTTCCTGTCCCTGGTTACCGCCATCCGGCTTATTCCAATTTCAACCACCATGGTTTTGTTTTTCTCTTTTCCGGCTTTTGCAGCCCTTTTCTCATTTCTTATATTTGGCGAACGAATCTCAAAAGGCGAAATCATCTGCATCCTGGGTGCCCTGCTGGGTGCCTCGATTTTATTTGAATATCAAATTGCAGGCAATCTATTCGGTCAGGCTGCCGGCCTGCTATCAGGCGTCTTTGCAGGTTTGACAGTTTGTTTTATCAAAAGACTAAGAGAAACAAACGGGGCGGTCGTGATTTATCTGTATTTTTGCTTGCTGGGTGCTTTAATATCTTTTCCAGGATTTATCAGTCAGCCTCAGCTGCCGCGCTTCGGAATCGAATGGCTGATGACCGGCGGCATTGTTTTTACATCGATGGCTGCCCAGCTTCTAATGAACCAAGGGTTTCAATACTGCAAAAGTTGGGAGGGTAGCCTTCTTTTGACCAGTGAGGTAGTGTTTACTTCGATGCTGGGGATCGTTTTTCTGGGTGAAATGGTAAGTTGGCGTTTTGGGATAGGCGGTCTGCTGATCGTCGGAAGCGCCTTATTTATTAATTTAGCCAAAGTGCGTAAAATATCCGCTCATCCAGGAGATGAATCGCAGCGTGTTACCATTGCGTAATCCCTAACCCGGACAAGCTGGAACCCAAAATGATTAATCACGAAAACACGAAATTTGAAAAGCACGAAATTTTTCTTTTCTTTCGTGCTTTCGTGATAAAAAAGTTTTTTCATAAAATGCAAAGAATTCACAACTATTACTCTAATAATTAGCTTCCATGAAAAATGAGGCAAATCTAATGCGCTACTTTTTTGCGGTGCTGTTCATCATACTATCGGGTGCAGGTATCTCCAGCGGACAGGAACTGGACAATCAACAATCATCCGCCTGGCCTTCGCTGATTGCCAACACAAAAATCACCCAGCCCATTGACTTTTGCGGCGAGCCGGTGGACCTTGCCAGTCAAGAAGTGCGCGAACGGTTGGAAAAGGAGTTGCTGCTCACCATTTGGGATCGGCCTCAGGTCATTTTGTGGATAAAGCGCTCCCTCCGGTACCTGCCGATAATCGAAAAAATGCTGAGTGAAAACGAAATGCCCGACGACCTAAAATATGTTGCGATTATCGAAAGTGCACTCAGGCCCCATGCCGGCTCACGCAAGGGGGCCATCGGTTTCTGGCAGTTCTTGAAATCAACTGGCCAAAAATACGGGCTTAGGATTAATGCGGAAATCGATGAACGCCGAAACATATTTGCATCCACCCAGGCCGCCATCATTTATTTCAAGGACCTGTATGCGATGCTGGGGTCCTGGAGCCTGTCGGCGGCCGCCTACAATATGGGGGAGCTGGGACTGGAATCAGAAATTGTATCTCAAAAAATAAACGATTACTATAAGCTCTACCTACCGCTTGAAACCCAACGGTATATGTTCAGGATTATCTCGGCCAAACTAATTCTGACGAATCCGAAGCGATTCGGTTACCGGTTTACAGAGCAGGACCTTTATCCGCCGTTACAGTTTGACCGCATTCATATCGAATGCTTTCAGGATACGCCGCTTCATATTATTGCCAGTGCGTCCAACACCCATTTTAAAGTTATCAAGGATCTTAATCCTGAAATCCGGGGCCACTTCCTGGCAGCGGGAATGCATTCACTGTTGATTCCGAAAGGTGCAGAAAAGGGATTCCATTTCCGATTCAAACAACTGGTTCAAGAATGGCTGGCCGAAAACCAGGAACGCGTCTATGTGGTGCAGGAAGGCGATAATCTTACGACCATTGCGGAGCGCTTCAATGTGCCGATGCCGGCCTTGCTGATCTGGAACCGGCTGGATGGGAAAAAACCGATCCATCCGGGTGATCGGCTCGTAATTTATCCCAACGAAGTTAGAAACGGTTTCAATCCGCCTCAGGCGAACTGATGCCCGATAAGGAGTCATGCATGCCAACCACCAAACAACCCCAGGAAGCTATAAAATTTGAAATACAAACTTACCGGCGGCCCAAAGATCGGAAAGCCTTGCAAACCAGCCATGTTGCTTTTTCCGGATCACCACAACGGCATCCCTACGACCGGGAAAAGATCATATTGATCGCCGATCCTTACAGTACCCATAACTTTTTTTACGAGTTTCATAAAGAGGATATTGCATACGTGGAGGAACTGCCGAGCATTGTTAACCTGGAGGGCGAAACCGTCACCATGGTGAGGGTTTGGATCAAGAAAATGAGCATCGCAATGCGCTGCTCACCTTTTATTGTTGAAGACACCGCCGGAGAACCTCTGGAAAATAAATGACCGGAAATAGCTATCGAGTCGGAGACGAAATCTGAAAAAGAGTTATACCGCCAATTTTAAAGGACTTTAATTACTACCAGGGTCTCGTCGTCATCCGCTTTAAGAGGATGACGAAAATTATTCAAAGACTCAAAAGCCTTGGCTATGATTTCCCTGGCCGGTTTATCAGCAGTCTCGCGAATCACATCTATCAACCGCTCGCTGCCGAACATTTCTCCATGGGGGTTAACCGCTTCCTTGATGCCGTCGGTTACGATCAAAATAATCTGCCCGCTGGCAATTCGCTTTTCAGATTCCTTATAGACTGCATCGTCCATCACGCCCAAGGGCAGTCCCTCTCCTGCGAGCAATTCATGTGAATCAGCCCCCGGGGTATAGAGAATAGCCGGTTCATGTCCGGCCTTCACCCAGCGGATAACTTTTTCTTTAATGTCAATTTCACCGTAAAACATCGTCATAAAAAGGTTAAGCTCTTCAATATCCGAGACGAGCCGCTTGTTTACATCGGTAATGATAGCGACACACTCACTGGGGGTGGTTTGAACCCTTTCTCTGAGAAAAGCACGCGCCGTGGTCATCAGCAATGCGGAAGAGATGCCGTGGTCGGTCACATCGCCGACCACAATGCTGATTCTTTTTTTACCATTTGCGGCGGGATATAAAAAATCATAGTAGTCGCCACCGGTTTCATCACACCAGATGCTACGGCCGGCGATGTCGAACCCATCCACCTGGGGATCGGCTTTCGGCATCAGTTTTTGTTGAACCAGGCTGGCCTGGGCGAGCGAAGATTTAAAATTATTCAACTGCTGCTGATGGTAGATGACTTTGCGGTACTCACCGATAGCACTTTGAATGGCCTGGCATAGAGTATCCGCCGGACACGGCTTGGGGTGAAACTGAAAGATGCTGCCCTCGTTTACCGCTCTGATAGCGGTCGGCATATCCGCAGTGCCCGTGAGCATCATCCGGACCGTATCCGGATCGGTCTTTTTGACACATGACAAAAATTCAATCCCATTCATTCCCGGCATCATAAAATCCGAAACAATCACCGCATAGGGTCCATTCTCCTGCACCTGTTTCAAGGCCTCCTCTCCACTGAGCGCCGTATCAATAATAAAATGACTCCGCAATTGACGCTTAAGGCCGGCCAAAACCATGGCTTCATCGTCTACCAGCAAAACTTTATCTTTCATTACACTTTCCTCTCTGTCAATTCTTTACAAACTGTTTGCCAATCATTTAATCGATTGGCTAATCCAAGGTTATCCAGATATCCTCTATCCAATTGCCTCAATCCATTTCCACTATTCTGATCATTGCTGCTGTTTTTTAAACGGTCATACGCATCGCCAAAATGCACGGCGGTTAGAAGCCCTGTTGATTTTGAAAGGCATTTTCCGGGGCAGTGATGAAAAGCGATGGCTTCAATAACAGGATATTCCAACCCCCACAGTCCCATCAAATAAGCGCCGATTTCGGCGTGGCTGGTTCCAAACTCTTCATTTTCTAAATCCCACAAGTTTTGCCTGGTTTCCCTGGCTTCAGTTAAAATCCTGCGATAGGGTTCCTGAAAATTGGTGACCAGGATGAGCTTTCCCAAATCGTGAAACATGCCTGCCATCAGGGAGTTATTGACCAGGTTCTGATCCAGATGTTCTTCTTTGGATATGGTTTGCGCGAACATACTGACCGACAGACTGTGATTAAAAAGGACATCAAAATTAAACCAGGCAAATTTTTTCTGATTAAATTCAGAAAAGATCTTCACCGAAAGAACCAGGGCTTTGATTGTTTCGGTTCCCAGCAACATTACAGCCTCCTTCGGATTGCTGATTTTCCGAACCAGACCGAAAAATGCTGAATTCACAACTTGCAATATTTTGGCGGTCATCCCCAGATCGGTGGAAATAATCTCACCGACCTTTTTAACCGATGGTTCCGACGATTGCAGCTCGTTGATAACTTTTGTGTATACTGTAGGCAAGCTGGGCAAAGTCTCTGTTTGGGAGACGATGCGTTTGATCGATTCATCTTCCAACAGGTTTCGTAAAGCAAACAGCTTGTTTAGCGTATGCTTTAATATGTCTGCATCACAGGGCTTTGATAGGCTTTGGTGCGCCAGCTGCACGGACTTAAATGTGGTTTCCTGCTCCACCTGCCCGGAAAGAATGATCCGGACCACTTCCGGATATTTGCTTTTTACTTCAGCCAGCAACTGCACCCCATCCATATCCGGCATTCTCAGATCAGAAACGATGACATCAAATGATCCGGAGCCAAGGATATCCAGCGCCTCCTTACTGCTGGAAGTAAAAGTCATCTCCCATTCATCACGCATTTTTCTGAGCGCCCGCTGGAGACCCTTTAACACCATGGGCTCATCATCAACAAATAAAATGCGTCTTTTGGCTTGATCATTCATTTTCTGATAAATTAACATCAATTGGCAGCCGGATAACAAACGTGGTGCCTTTGCCTTTTTCTGTCTCGAAGTTAATGACTCCGTTATGTTTTTCAACAATGACCGAATGTGCGATGGCCAGACCCTGCCCGGTTCCTCGACCCGGTTCCTTGGTTGTAAAAAAGAGGTCGAATATACGATGTTGGACTTCCTCCGGAATTCCGTGCCCGGTATCGCTGATCCGAATTTCAGCCCAGTTTCCATCAAGGATGCTGCTGATCGTGATGGTGCCTTTTTCAGACGAATTTTCACTGTTGGCGTCGGCAATGGCATGCGCAGCGTTGACAATCAGATTCAAAATCACCTGGTTGAATTCAGCCCGGTGACAGGGCACTGTCGGCAAGGTTTTATCAAAGTCGGTTACCAGCTCGGCAACATATTTCCATTCATTGCGCGTAATAATAAGGGTCTTTTCAATCTCTTTATTAATTTCGGTAGGTTCTTTCTCAATCCCGCCGGGATGCGCAAATATTTTCATGGCCTGCACAATATGAGTGATTCGATCCACCCCTTTGAGCGTTTGCTGGATGGCCAAAGGGACTTCTTCTTCAAGATAGTCAATGTCCAGTTCGCCAAACCGCTTTTCGAGAATTTGGATGAATTCCTCGGATAAGGGCTTGGATTCAGCCGCTTTAATCAATTCTTTATACAGGTTGCAGGCTTCGATCAAATCATTGAATGCATCTTGCAAAAACCGGGTGTTGTCACCGACAAATTGGGCGGGTGTGTTGATTTCATGGGCAATACCGGCGGCCAGCTGCCCGATGGCTTCCATTTTCTGAGACTGATGCAGCTGGGCTTCAAACTTGATTCGATCCGTGATGTCGGCACCGATGATCGTTAACCCCAAAATGCTGTTGTCTTCTCCATTTAATGGGGTAATCGTCAGGCCTAAATATCTTTCTTCACCATCAGCGCTACGGTAATGGATGTTATCCACTCGCAGGGTGCTGCTTTCGGTCTGGCTTTTAGCGATGCCGTCTGAGATTTTGTCCCAATCCCATTCAATTCTGCATTGGCCCAAAGTTAACCCCATCACATCTGAAGCGGAGGTGTTGAGTACCTTCTCAGCGACAGTGTTCCAATGAATAATTTTATTTTCCTTGGTCAGTCCAATCAAAATCGTTGGAAGGGATGAAATCAGATGCTCGATCTCACGGTGAGCTTCTTTGACCGTTTTCTTGGCCTTTTTGCGTTTTTTTATCTGGCGGTTCAATTCTTCATTGGACTTCAACAGTTCAGCGGTTCGATCTTGCAATAATTTTTCAGCACGATTTTTATCGGTTAAATCCAGCATGACGCTGATAATGGCGGTTACAGTTCCGTTGTGATCGCTAAACGTCGATCGGCTGATCAGAAAATCGCGTTTGACACCATCGGCACATTTCACAGCGGCTTCGTATGTCTGCAACCCGGGGTTGTTTAGCAGTTGTTCATCGTGCTGGGAGCAAATATCGATCAGCGCCTGGGGGATGATTTTCGAAAGATCATACACGGATTGGCCCACGATATTTTCGCATGCGGTCCCCAGTATGGTTTCGGCAAATGCTGTGTTGCAATCGACAAATACGCCTTGCGCATTCTTATAAAAAGCCGGATTTGGGATGGTGTTAATTAATGTCGACAGCATCTGTTGAGAATCTTGCAATGGTATCGAACTTTCAGCGGCTGTTTTCATTTTATTTTTACGGTCCATAAATTATTATATGATTTCTAATGTTTACTGAAAAAACTTCGGTTTTTCTTCGAACTAAGGTTTGCAGCCTGGCTGCAGGAAGTTTCACCACAGAAGAAATCATCGGTTGAAGACAACTTTCTTATCGGCAAAAAATGCCAAAATCTTTACCCGTTTTTAGGCCTTAACTTATCAATTATTATAAAAATCCGGTGCAATCGGTAATACTGAAAGGCAAGATCTCGATTTTTAAAAAGAGGGGTGTCATATTAGCAGTAATGACGGTAAGATAGGTGCAATTTATTCGTAATACATATCGATAACACGCAGTTTGCCGCATCTCTCAACGGTATTTTCCGCTGAGTACGATTATTCGGATTCCATCCAACTTGCCGGCGGAATCGTTTTTTTTTCAGTCCGGTG
>JAUVTR010000042.1 GCA_030601425.1 Desulfobacterales bacterium | reverse complement strand
ATCAGGTGGCCATCCGTCGGGCGGCGTTAAAAGACCAGAACCGCGCGGTGGCTTATCCGACCATTACCTTTCCCAGCGAGATGGCCTCAAATCTGGACATGGAAACCCTGATCGCCGGAACGTTTGTAGCTAAATACGGCGGCATCGCAGTGCTTTCGGATTTTGTCGGCGAAAGTCTGTTTCCCCTCCTGATTGAACGCTTAAATATTTTTACCGATCCCCAGCGGCCCATGACGGTGACCGAAGGTATTTATGAAGTCAATAATCCGGATGAAAATTCACCGGTAATGGTTACGACCAATTTTGCGCTGACATACTTTATCGTTTCCGGTGAAATCGAAGGCAGCCGGGTTCCTTCCTGGTTGCTGATCAAGGATTCCGAAGGGCTTTCGGTAATGACCGCCTGGGCAGCCGGCAAATTTGCCGGTGATGAGGTCGGCGTGTTCGTCAAGAAATCCGGAATCGCAGATAAGGTCAAGCATCAGGAACTGATTATTCCGGGTTATGCCGCGGCCATTGCCGGCGATGTTGAGGAAGAGTTGTCGGGTTGGACGATTACGGTGGGGCCCAGAGAGGCGGCCCATATCCCTGGGTTCCTCAAGGCAAGATAAGGTAACATGGAATGTTGGGCACGAAGTGAAGCCATAGCGCTATACTGGAACAATGGAATAATGGTCAAAACCGATTAGACAAAAGACCTGCATATTGTTTAAGAAAATCTTTGGATTTGGGGAAACAGCATCTTGCCAAACTCTAAGCTTTTTAAATCCTCTATTGATATTTTTTCGTTCCATGGTTGGTATATCTCATGGATTGTGATATTTTTCAACGAGATGAAATAGTAACCCAATATTCCATCATTCCAATATTCCATTATTCCAATTGTGAGCGAAGCGAACTAAGTTCCATGAGGGAGGGTGTATGTATTTAATCGGAGAAAGTTTAAACGTCATATCAAAAAAGATCGGCACCGCCTTTAAAGAACGGGATGCCAAGCCGATCCAGGAAGAAGCTCTTTTCCAGAAGGGAAAAGGGATGGATTACATCGACATCAACCTCGGTCCGGCTAAAAAAGACGGCCATGAACTGATGCCCTGGCTGGTGCAGACAGTTCAGGAAGTTGTTCCGGATGTTCCGCTCGCATTGGATACATCCAATATCGATGCCATCGAGGCCGCACTCAAGGTCTACAAGGAGACCCCCCGGCCGCCGCTGATTAATTCCATTATGGTTCGTCCCGAGCGTTACGAACGCATGGTTCCGCTGGCCGCTGAACACAATGCCGACTTTGTTGCACTGATGTGGGGGCCGGAAGGTCTGCCGCGGGACGAAAATGAACGGGCGGCGCTGTGCGTTGAGCTGGTTTACTTTGCCAATGAAGCCGGTATCCCCAACGATAAGATCTGGGTCGACGGCATCGTTACCCCCCTGAACATTCAGCAGCCGCAGCTCGTGAGCCTGATGACGTTTCAAGAAATGTTGCCTGAAATTGCGCCGCAGGCCAAAAGCATCTGCGGCCTTTCAAATATTTCAAACGGGCCACCGGACCATCTGCGACCCATTCTGAATCAAACCTATATGGTCATGCTTGAAAAATATGGAATATATTCCGTCATTGCCGATCCGCTAGATGACACCCTGATCGATATTGCCAAGGGCAAGCGCCAGGACATCGTTGACTTGATATACGGGATGCTGGACGGCAACGAACCGGATATGGGTTCGCTTTCCGAGGAGATGCAGAATTACGCCAAGACCGTTAACGTGATCCTTGGAAAAACACTGTATTCGGATTCATGGCTTGAGCTTTAAAAGCTGTATCAATTATACCGCACATCTAAAAAAGCCTCACCCGGTATGGGCGGGGCTTTTTTTCTCGTCTCTGATCACCGATTTCAGGTTTCAGGTGTCAGGTTACCAGGTGTCAGGAAACGGATTGCGGAATGCATGGCACATGGTGCATAGAGCATGGCGTTTAAAACCTGATATGCAATTTAGGTCATGATGCTTCCACGCTATGCGCTCTGCTCTATGCCATTTACCTGAACCGAAAACCATTATTACCGAGAACCCAGCATCAATAATTAGCCCTGGTGACCAGAATTCTGACACCTGACACCTGAAACCAGCGACGTGAAACCAGCAACCAGAGGCAAGATGCCAGCAACCAGCAACTAGGAGCCAGTATGCCCCGCATAGATGATTACAAAAATGCCAAAAAGCTCGCGATCGAAAAGTTAGCAACCGAATCTTTTGATACGATTTTGCAGCGAACAGGCTTTGAATCCGCCGAGCCCGGTCGGTTTCGGGTTCCCTTTCTCAACCGCGTATATCACATCGGGTTCCCTGAATTGGATTTTGAAGACGAAGTTGAATCTGAAACAGAGATTCCGATTCAAGAGCAGATTCTGATTTTGCATTACATGCTATCTCCTGTACCCCCATTGTTAACCGACAACTGGGTGTCCTACCGTGAGATTCGCGGTGCATCTTTTTACTACAGTGCTTTTGTCAAACGCGCCATCGATCCCTTAAAGAAGGTCTTCGGTCAAAATGTAGACGGTCTATTACGGGCCGCTGAAATTCTGGGTGGCAAAACCATTGATACCGGAGACGTGGGTTATGAGTTCAGGCTGTTTCCCAACATACCCGTGCGGCTCATACTATGGGCGGGCGATGACGAATTTCCGGCCGAGGCCAATATTGTATTTGATGAGAATATCGCCGAGATTCTATCGCCGGAGGATATCGCCTGGCTGGCGGGGATGGTGGTGTATCGGTTAATTGCGTTATCACGGTAACTTTATCGGAAAGGCTCCTTTCACCCTGTAGCATGTAAGGAGGCATTATTGGATGGCAACCGAGTACGAGCACGATTTATAAAAATGGTTCATGTACTCGAGAACCGGTCTTCCACCCTCGAACCCCTTGAGTTTCCTTGAAATTGCGCGTGATCTTTGATACGCTGGTATTCTCAACATTCACAGGGATAACAAAATCGATTTCGCGGGTTTCAGGTGTCAGGTGTCAGGTTTCAGACTTCAGAGGACAGAGGTCAGACGATACAAATGGTAAAAACTGGAAGATGAAGCACCCTATCTGACTTCTGTTTTCTGTCCTCCGTCATCTGTTTACTGACACCTGACACCTGAAACCTATTGGTTCCTGACACCTTCAGTAAATTAGCGACATATTGTCAGAAAAACGCCCCTAAAGGTCTGATTTGTTTTTCCGTGTGATAAAGGAAGAAGAAGCGGTGAAAGTTAAATCCAAAGCCCTCGAAATTAATCTGGCGGACTATCATGTCGATGTCGCCATAGATGAAAAATATTCAACTCTTCAGGAAGTGCTGTCCAAATATTACGGCTTGATGGAAGGGTTGAACACGCTGCTGAAAGAACTCTCTCACCCTTATAAAAATTGGCGTTTTATCATAAGCGAAACTCGGAAATATTCTCTTGAATATTTTCACCTCATTAAGAATCACCCCAAAGGCCCTGATGCGGCCGGTCTTCTAATTGACATCTTTTTTAATGCAATTGAGTCGGATATTGAAGCGGATGTTAAAATAGATGCAGTTGATAACCTTATGCTATTATTGCAAAAAATAGTTAAGGATTCAGACCCTGCTCTGGAAAAATTTCTACCGAATATCGACAGCACCTTTTTACGAATCATCGACTTATCCGATGAGCTTTTTGCACTGTTTACACGAAGCTATTATCAGGTTAACCGTCTGGCAGCAGCCTTTTTAAGCCACGCCTCTAAATCCGATGGTGTTTTTAATTCAGTCAACTTGTTGGTGATAAAATTTCTTCATTTCACCTATAACTACTGGTTAAGTGAGAAGGATCCCCAGTCATGGTTCGAAGCGGAAGTTTCTAAAATTGACCCGCAAAATTCTTATGAGGAATTTTTCAAAAACATTTCTCATCAGCGGATAGAAAATTGGGATCATCAGCTGGGCCGCATTGAAAACACTAAGAATCTGAAATCCGATGAGGTCCTGACTTCTTTATTAAAATTGTCAGGCTTTAACCAGATTGCAAAAGTCTACCGCCAGATACCCCTCGGTCTGCTGAAAAAAGGAGGTAAAAATGGACGCGGCCGGCATCTGAAGCTTATTTTTTTATTCCATATAATGAGTATTGACGGTTTGTCTCTCATTTACGAAGAAACGCTAAGGGACATCAATCAGACGCTGGGCTGGATCATCGAAAATGAAAATTACCGCTATATCCAAAACCTGATCCGCAAAACTTTTTCCATTTTAAAAGAGCAGGCCGCTATGTACCCGGCCACCGCACTCAATTGCGTACTGAATATGGGAAAGGGCGTTTACAAAACCGACGATATCGACCTGATCAATTATTTCATCGATTCGGTTATCGACCTGGGCTTTGCTGCGCCGAACATTCAAGGTATCAGCAATGATTGGCAAATCCAGGTGAATAAGACGCACATCTTAAACATTCGAACCTGGTTGGAATTGATCGAATTAAACCCAAAACAGTCGATTCGATTGCTTTCAGCGCTGATTATTCATCTTTCCCTGTGCGGCGTTTTTATCAAAGATATAGATCTTTTTCCGCGCGACATAACCCAATTTTTAAACCAGGATATCGATCCTGTTTATAACCTGGCGAAACAACTTGCCCGGCTTTTTCCAGTGTTTTTTAATGATATCGGCGCCGAAGGTCGATTGCGAGATACATCCACACGCATTGATGAAATCACCCAGCGCCATGACATCCTCATCCATTTTCTAAGAAAACAAAGCCACGTGGAAAGCAGCAATCGGATTATCGATCTGATGGAAGCCACGCTTAACTTCTGGCGAAATCGAGACAAAACGCCCCTGGCGCATTTTGTTCCCCCTTCAATTTATGACCAGATCGATACAGATGGGCCTTATATCGATGGTGTTTTTAAAATTATGGCCCAGCTAGAAGAAAAGGGCATTCGTATTCCGGATGATCTGCTGGCTGCCAGCGAAGAAAAAGTCAGGCGATGGCTGGCAGACGTTAAAGACGTTTCCAATCTGGATCGGGAACGCGTTGAGCTTGCTGCTGTTTTCTACAAGCTTCTGAATCAGAAATACAATTTCGATCTGATTGAACTGAAAACATACCTGGCCCAACTCAGGACGGAAGCCTTGCCGGACTTAAATCGGCTCGAGCAGGCGTTTGCAGAATCCGATCGGCTTAAAAGGGCGTTTTTGCTGCTGGAATATTTGGAAAAGTTAAAAACCGTTATTCTGTCCGATAAATCTTATGAAATTCGGCAGGATATTTATAAGAAGAGACATATTACGATCGATATTCCTTCCATGTATGGAAGTTATCACGAGATGAAATTTGACTGCCTGGGACTTTCGTTTCGAATCGAAGCTATGGTTGATGTCCTTTTAGAAGAGCTGGTTGAGAAAATCGATCTCAGCCTAATTACCAAAGCCACCTTTCATCAAATATACAGCTTGTTAAGGCTCTTTGATAAGGCATTGAAACTGGACGGGATATCATCGGTAGAATTCGGGCGTCAGCTTGAGTTTCTCGCTCATTCTCTGGAAGTTAAAGGATTTACCTTAACTCAGTATCTGGATATTTTTAAAGGATTTGCCCAGGCCGTTAAAAACATGGTCAATGATTACTTTAACAATATTCACGGCCAAAATTTGACCCGAATATTATCTCAAACTGCGGTTGATAGCCTGCTGCCAAAATTTGTTCCCCAGGTCGAGGTCATTGACCGCGAAAAGTTACAACACCGGGCTTCGGAAATATTTTTCCGCGACTGTATTGCGCTCACGCTCGGTTTGCAGCAGCTTGATTTGTTTTTAAGCCGGATCCTCAGCACGCTCTTTACGCAGTCATATAAGTTGCCCAAAGATAAACTTCAACGGCTTCTGCTCTATGACCCCCAGAATGCCATTACGCCGATTGACTCATCCCTTGCCCGACTGACCGGAATCATTTACCTGGGCAACAAAGGGCTTAACATGATCAGGCTTAAACGTTTTGGCTATCCGGTACCGCCGGGCTTTGTCATCACTACCGAAGTATTTCGTTGCCGGGAGATTATTGAAAGCTATCTTCCGGCTGAACAAAATTTCAAAGACCAAATTATTCAAAGCATTTCCGCTCTGGACAAAGCCACCGGTAAGACCTTCGGGGACACCCAAAACCCTTTGCTGCTGTCGGTGCGCAGTGGGTCCTCTATATCCCAGCCCGGTATGATGGACACCTTGCTGAATGTCGGCAATAATGAAGAAATTACGGAAGGTATCGCAAAAAAGACAGGCAATGCCTGGTTCGCCTGGGATAATTATCGCCGGTTCTTGCAATGCTACGGGATGGCTTTTGGCTTGAAGCGCGATGATTTCGATGCGATTATCAGCGAGTCCAAACAACGGCTGGGAATTCCGCTAAAAAAGGAATTTACCGGAGAGCAGATGCGTGAAGTTGCGCTGCGGTATAAAGATCTGATCCAGGAAACCGGCATTGAGTGGGTTGAAACGCCTTACGAGCAACTTCACCTGGCCATCAAAGGGGTTTTGGCGTCCTGGGAATCTCCAAGGGCCATGGCGTATCGTAGAATTATCGGGATTTCGGAGGACTGGGGCACGGCTGTTACAGTACAGTCCATGGTCTATGGAAATATTTCTCAGCAGTCAGGCACCGGGGTTGTCTTTACCCATAATCCCAGGTGGTCCGGCGATACGTTAAAACTGTGGGGAGACTTTACCATCGGCAATCAGGGAGAAGATGTTGTCGCCGGACTGGTTAAAACCATGCCGATTTCGATTTTCCAGCAGGAAATCGAAATGCGGGAAACCGATATGATCTTGGAGACTCATTTCCCGGAAATTTACCGGGCATTAAAAGACTGGGCGCATGATTTGATTGATGAAAGAGGCTGGAGCCCTCAAGAAATTGAGTTTACCTTCGAAGGGCCATCAACTGAAGACTTGTATTTGCTCCAGACTCGAGATATGGCGATTCGCGAACGTAAAAAAGTGCTGACCTTCGATTTTGAGAAAGACCCCCGGGCAGTATATCTGGGTCACGGTGTCGGGGTCAGTGGCGGCGCGATGAGCGGCCGTCTGGTTTTTACGCTGGAAGAAATCGAAGAATGGCGGGTTATGAACCCCGGTGCCAATTTGATTCTTGCCCGCAATGATACCGTTCCGGATGATATCCAGGAAATTCATGCCGCTGATGGTCTATTGACTGCCCGGGGAGGGCTGACCTCTCATGCGGCAGTTATCGCGCATCGTCTGGGTAAAACCTGCGTTGTAAGCTGCACAAATCTTGACTGCAAAGAAAAGGAAAAATATTGCGCGTTTAATCAGGTGAAAATAAAATCCGGTGAACACATCAGTATTGATGGCCAGGAAGGTTCGGTTTATCAGGGTTTATTCAAGGTTAAAGAAACCTCAATTTGGCCCGGAGGCTCGAAAGCTGGGATGCTTGGAAGCTCGGAAGTTTGAAGGCATGAATTCTTCTTAACCTCCTGCTTTCAGGCCTGCTGGCCTCATAGCTTTCCAGCCTCCCAGCTTTCCAGCTTTAAGTTCGAGAAAGGAGTAGTTTGAAATGGCAATGGATACCTTACATTCAAACTCGAAAATTGTGGGTGTAAACGGCTTTGGGCGTATTGGCAAACTGACGCTTTGGCACCATGTCGGCCGTAAATTTTTTGATAATATTATCGTCAATATCGGACGGCAACCCGGTTCTTCCATGCAGGACATTGCCCATTACGTTGAACGTGATTCAACTTACGGCTGGCTGCATAGTTACCTTCATGGGCATAGCGCCGAACCCGTCATCACTGATGTGGATGAGGATAGCGGCTCGATGCGTGTCGATGGTGTTAATGTACGCTTTCTGCGATCGCATCGTAATCCGGCTGAGATTGGATGGCACGATCACGGTGTGCGGTTGGTCGTTGACACTACCGGTCGCTTTCTGGATCCGGAACTGGAACCAGATCATCCCGAGGGCGCCCTGAGGGGGCATTTTGAGGCCGGTGCTGAAAAAGTGATTGTATCCGCTCCGTTTAAACTTAAGGATAAGGGTACTTCCGGCCCGCAAGAGGCGGTGACCACTGTGATGGGAATTAATGAAAACGATTATGACCCCAGGCGTCATAAGGTGATCTCAAATGCTTCCTGCACGACTACCTGTCTGGCACACATGATGAAACCTTTGATCAACGCCTTCGGCCCCAAAAAGATCATGTCGGCATCCATGGCTACGGTTCACGCTGCAACCGGATCTCAGGAGGTTCTGGATCGACTTCCGAAAACAGGGAAGACAGATCTTAGAAAAAATAGAAGCATTATGAACAATATCATTCTTACCACCACCGGTGCTGCCAATGCCTTGCGATTGGTGATTCCGGAAATGGAAGAAATTGCCTTCATCGCTGAATCGGTCCGCATCCCGGTTACGACAGGATCTTTGATTATTTTGGTAGTTAATTTTCAAGAAGAACTGAGCGGTCCATTTATCACCCGGGACACGATTAATGACATATTTCACGCCGCAGCCTCGGAAAACCATAAGGGGTACCTCCACTACACGAACAAACAAAATGTTTCCTGTGATATTATCGGGCTGCCGCGGGTTGCTACTGTAATTGAAGGTTATGAAACCCACACCCGTACAGCAGAGGCGACCATTGATTTGCAAAAAGTTCCGGGAATTGAAAAAGAAGTTTTGGCCAACTCTCAAAATAAGATTATCCGGGTGCCGGTTACCCAGGCGGTTATTTACGGATGGTACGATAACGAGATGGGAAGCTATGTCAATATTCTGGGGGATCGAACGGTATCCATTGCGGAAAATATGTGAGGGTAGCTAAAATAAGATATCGTTACGCAATTTATAATGTGCGCAAAATCTGCAAACTATTCGTGTAAAATATGGAGTGTTGGAGCAATACATATTTTGGATTTAATGACCGACCCAATAGCTGAGCACCAACTTGCTGAAGTTCAATCCGCAATCCAAATTCCAAATTCCAAATTCCAAAATTAAGATGACTCCATTACTCCAGTTTATTAATGATTCTAAGCTAGATTATCCAAATTGTTAAACAATAGACCGGAGCAGTCTGGGAGGGTTGAGTTTTATTCTGCAAACCCATAATGAAAAATTTCGTAATCGGTTTTGCCGCCCAGCAGGGCATCTATTTTGCTCTGAATTTGCTGACGTTCATCGCTTTGCTCCCACTGTTTCCAGTCATCCGATGTTTCCCAAGTGCTGATCACCAGGAATTCATCCGGCTTTTCAAGATTTCTCATTGTTTCTCCGGTGATGTATCCGGGCTGCTCATTTGCAAGCGTTCGCATTTCCCGGAAGAGGGGGATCATTTGCCTTGCCTTATTTTCCGGTACTTTTCTCCGAATCAGTATTTTAACTGCCATTGAATCCTCCTTTTTTTTAATAAACGCATTAAAGTATATTTTTTTGCTTTTTATGGTAAAGCATAATATTCTTGAGGCGCGGGGTCAAGAGGCATTCGCGAAAAGAACAGCTGTTACGAGCTATTCTGACTTTAGTACTTTTGCCAAAGATATTTGAAGTGATACAAATTCTGAGACGGTAAGGGTTTCAGCGCGGCGGGTGGGATCAATGCCCGCGGCGTTCAATGCCTGCCGGCCAATCTGCGGATCAATGTGAAGACCACTGGTCGCCAAAGCGTTCTTAAGAGTTTTACGCCGGTTCCCAAAAGCCGCCTTGATCACCTGAAAAAGCATGGCTTCATCATGTGACGGATATTGGCGCGAAATGTTAAAATCGACCTCAACGACTTCGGAGTCGACTTTAGGTGCCGGATAAAAAAGCGATGCCGCTATAGTTGCTATGGATTTTATTTCGGCACAATACGACAGCATGACGGTTAATCTTCCGTAATCCTTATTGCCGGGGCTTGCCGTAATGCGCCGGGCCAGCTCCTTTTGAAACATTAAAATCGCGCGTTTCACAATGCTTCGGGCATGGATAAGTTGGATCAGGACCTGAGAAGAGATGTTATAGGGTAGATTTCCCATCACAATTAACTGACGATCTGGTTTTTGGGCCAGTGAATGAATATCAACTCTAAGTATACTTTTTTCAATGATTTCAACATTCGTCAGTTTGTGGACAAGCAATTCGGTTTTCAGCAACTGAGTCAGTTGCGAATCAGCCTCCACAGCATATACATGCCTGGCTGCCTTTGCCAGCGGAATGGTCAGAGCGCCTAATCCGGCGCCGATTTCTACAACGGTGTCGTTTGATGCAATCTTGGAGAGCCGAATAATCGTTTCGGACGTTGAGGGATCTACTAAAAAATGCTGACCCATTTTTTTTTTGGGCCTTAAATTCCATGCGTTCAGCAGTGCTTTGGGAGATGTCATTTTTTGTCTTTAATAATGAGCTTTATGTTATTTAATGGCTAAACTATTTTAACCACAAAGGCACAAAGAACACAAAAGATGACTTTAGAAGAAATGTTTTTTAGCTTCTTTGTGATCTTTGTGTCTTTGTGGTTTTATTTTTTTGGTTTGGGCATTATCTTGACTTTCTTTTATTTTATAATTAATTTTTACATCGAATTCCATAGGATTATGCATTGTCACCTTATCAGAATATTCTGACCTCTTCACTCAAGGAGGATCCCATGTCAAAGAGAAAAGGAAAAACCATCAGTTTCGATGCCATGGTAAAATTTTTCATGCAGAATTACAATATCCCGACAAAAAAAGATGTAGATCGATTGATGGCTAAATTGGATCGGCTGGAAGGCCTGATGAATGCTGCCATGGCAGGCGGCGGGTATCCGTTGAAAGGACAGGGTGGGAGACGCAAAACCGCCGTTACCGCAGTGGATATGGTTTTTGATGTCATCAAGCGGTCGCGACAGGGCCTGGGCTTTGCTGACATTCAGGCCAAGACAGGATTTGGAGATAAAAAAATCCGCAATATCATTTTTCGATTAAATAAAATCGGTAAAATTAAGCGCAAAAGTCGCGGCATTTACGTGGCTGCGTGAAGATAGAAGCTGTCTCAAAATTAGCAGTTTATCTTGGAAGACAGAGAAAATAAGCTCCAAAGGTGCTCTAAAGTTAGAAGTGTCTAAAATGACTAAAATGAGCTAAAATGCCTAAAATTGAGGAATTCTACCCGTCGAGAGCCTCTGGGTCGAACGATCATATTTATAATAATAGATGGAGCGCAGCTAAACCATAATTTTAGGCATTTTAGATCATTTTTAATTTTAGCTCATTTGTTGTTGTAAGCACTTTTTATAGGTTTAAAACTTTACCATCTGGTGTTAAATGTAAATTTGAAATAGCTTCTAGTATTAATAGAAAGATGATAATGAGCAAATTTGTGGATCCTAATAATTCGGACCTTCGCCAGGGTGACAATGTTGATAATTATGTGGTCAAACGGGTTGTCCCACTTGAGGGAATTCGTTCATTTTTTTACGACCTTGAGCATCTAAATTCCGGTGCTCGGCATATTCATATCAGCAACAAAGATGCTGAAAATACCTTCAGTGTTGCATTTAAAACCGTGCCGCTAAATTCGACCGGTGTTGCCCATATTCTTGAGCATACCGTACTATGCGGCTCCAATCAGTATCCGGTTCGCGATCCATTCTTTTCGATGCTCAAAAGAAGTCTGAGCACTTTCATGAATGCATTTACAGCTTCTGATTGGACCATGTATCCTTTCTCTACCCAGAATCGAAAAGATTTTTTCAACCTCATGGATATTTACCTGGATGCTGCCTTTTTCCCGAAATTAGAGGAGCTTAGTTTTAAGCAAGAGGGGCATCGTTTGGAAATTGAGGGCGATTTGAATAAGGATGACGCCGACAAATTTCGGTTAGTCTATAAAGGTGTCGTCTACAATGAGATGAAAGGTGCCATGTCTTCACCGGATCAGGTTATGGTGCGTTCAATTCAAAAGGCCTTGTATCCTTCTACGACCTATCATTACAATTCCGGCGGCGATCCGGTTGAAATTCCATCGTTGACCTATGATCAGCTCAAAAAATTCCACCAGCGTCATTATCATCCCAGCAACGCGTTATTCTATACATATGGTAACATACCGTTAGCTGAAAACCTGGCAGTTATCGAAGAAACGGTTTTAAAAAAATTTAAGCGCATAACTCCTGATACAGATGTTGCCTCACAACCGCGATGGCGCAAACCTCAGGTGGTCAAAGTTGCCTATCCGTTCCAGGCCAACGAGGACCCTTCAAAAAAATGCCAGGTTTGCGTGGCGTGGCTAACCGCAGATATTAAAGATGCCTTTGATGTCCTGACGCAATCGTTGTTGGAACAGATCCTGCTGGGAAATTCTGCGGCACCGCTTCGTAAAGCCCTTATTGACTCTGCACTCGGATCCGCTCTGTGTGATGGCAGCGGTTTTGATGCCGACAATCGAGATACGTCATTTGTCAGCGGGCTGAAGGATGTCGAAAAAGGTGCTGCTGAAGAAATTGAAACCATTATTTTTGAGGAGCTGGCCAATCTGGTCAATAACGGCATCGATCCACAATTGATTGATTCAGCCATTCACCAGATCGAATTTCATCGCAAGGAGATAACCAATACACCTTATCCTTACGGCATTAAACTTCTGCTGGCTTTTGCCGGCTCCTGGATGCATGGCGGTGACCCCGTAAAGATTTTAAAATTTGATGATGATTTAAAAAAGCTGCGTCAACTATTGGAGCAGGAGTCTTATTTTGAAAATCAGATTAAAAAATACTTGTTAACCAACCCCCATCGGATCCGGCTCACCATGGTCCCGGACCAACAAATGGAGCTCAAGGAAACGGTTCGCGTACAGGCCGAATTAGAAAGAATCAAAAAAAGCTTATCCCGCCCTGCAATTGAAAAAATACAACAGGATGCCGAAGCCTTGCAGCTTCAGCAAGAAACCGACGATGATTTATCCTGTCTGCCTACGTTGCAAAGAGAGGATATTCCTCCTTCGGTTCCAATAGTTAAAGAAACAGCCTATGATCGCAAGTCGTCCGTTACGCGATACAGCCAGCCGACTTCTGGAATTTTTTATTTCGCGGCTTCAGCCGGAACCGGAGCCTTACCCCAGCAGCTGATTCCTTGGGCCCCGTTTTTTTGCTATGCCCTGACCCGGACAGGAACGGCGTTACATGACTACACCGAGATGGCACGACGGATCGATGCTTTTACCGGTGGTATCGGGTTGGCGACAAACGCACGGACCCGTTATGATCAAGGCGGAAGCTGTTTGCCTTTTATTTCGTTTAGCGGCAAATGTCTCGATCGCAATCAGGAGAAGATGTTTGAAATTATTGAGGAGCTGATCGCACACCATGACTTTTCCGACCATTCGCGCTTAAAAAACCTTTTGAACGAATATCGTGCGGGCCTTCAATCCATGATTGTGCACAACGGTCACAGACTGGCCATCTCGGTCGCATCCAGGAACTTTTCACGCGCCCGTGCGCTGAATGAATCCTGGAGCGGCATCCATCAGCTGAAAACCATCAAGCAGCTAACCGATAACCTCACCGGTAAAAAATTGTCCGCATTGTCCCGGGACCTGGCTACAATTGGGACACACCTTTTTGTTCGTAACAACTTTCAGATGGCATTGATCGGGGAAGAAACCTCTCTGACGGCAGCGAGCCTTTCGGCTGCGGCTATTTATAGACGGCTCGCAGACGGTCAGACCGATGGATTCGGCTCTCCCGATATCAGGTTGAATAATATAAGTCTGCGAGAGGGCTGGAGCACGTCGACAGCTGTATCGTTTGTGGCCCTGACATTTGAAACGGTTCGCATGACCCATGCGGATGCTCCGGCCTTGGCAGTTATCAGCAAGATCCTCCAATCGATGTATTTGCATCGTGAAATTCGCGAAAAAGGAGGCGCCTATGGCGGATTCGCTATTTACAGCCCGGAAGATGGATTGTTTTGTTTCGGGTCTTACCGGGATCCTCACATTGTTGCTACCTTGAAGGTTTATGAGGCCGCAGCAGAGTTTGCCCGTAGCGGAAGCTATTCCGATGAGGATGTTAAAGAAGCTATTTTGCAGGTGTGTTCGGGAATTGATAAACCGGATCCACCGGGACCGGCCGCCAGAAAGGCATTTTATCGCAAGATTGTTTCTTTGTCTGATGAAATTCGCGGTCAGTTTAAAACAAAATTGCTGTCTTTGACTCGACGGGATGTCAGGCGGGCAGCCGAAAAATATTTTGTCACGCAACCCGAGCAACGGTCAGTTGCTGTCGTTTCGAGCGAAGAAAAACTAAAAGAAGTCAATCAACAGCTCGCCGATAATCCCTTGAAACTTTATCAAATCTGATCCTTCAAATAAGGTGTCAGTGTTCAGGTGTCAGGTGTCAGGAAAAAAGAGGTGTCAGGTGTCAGCAAACAGCCTGCGACGAGCTACATTCGGCCTGAGCGTTCGACCGAGCTCACGCCGAGGGCTCATGTCGAAGGCAGTCGAGTCGAAGACAGATAGGGTGCTTCATCTTCCAGTTTTTACCATCTGTCTTCTGTCGTCTGACCTCTGTCCTCTGAAACCTGACACCTGAAACCTGACACCTGAAACCTACATATTCCCGAAACCCGACACCTTATTCCCTGTTATTTATAATGATACTCCATCGTTTCCACCAGCGCCAACAATAGCTATTTTCATATTTTGCCTCCTTAACCGGACAAGCCGCATCTGAATAGTTTTTTGGTTTTATGCGTTTCAGCTTATCCGGGAAATCCGAAATCCGAAGCACGAAATACGAAACAAATTCTAAATCCGAATGTTCCAATGACCAAAACAATACTACTAAGACATGTTACTCAAGTCAGGATCCTGTTTCGGTCATTTGTATTTTAGAGATTCGATATTGTTTCGGCCCATTTTATTAAATCAGGCGATATTCGATATTCGAATTTTATACCACCAAAGTTACATCATCTTAAAAAGAATATTTGCTCATAAAAGCTACACAATACCTTTGGAAAACCTATAGACCCTTGCCATCATTGAGCCAGCAGGCCACGAAGTGCTGCGATGTCGTTTCTACCAGCAAAGGCCGTTCGGCGCGGCAGCGTTCAAACGCATGCGAACAGCGGGGATGAAACGCGCAACCCGGCGGCGGATCGATCGGGCTGGGTACGTCGCCCTCCATGGGAAACGGCTTGGTTTTGCGGTGCGGGTCCGGCATGGGTACGGCCCGTAACAGAGCCGCAGTATAGGGATGACGCGGTGAGATACTGAAGCTTTCGGCCGGTGCCAACTCCACGATCGTTCCAAGGTACATCACAGCGATGCGGTCACTGATGTGTTCAACCACACTCAGGTCATGGGAAATAAAAATATAAGACAGGTTGAATTCTTTTTTAAGATCCTCCATCAGATTGATGACCTGGGCCTGAATGGAAACGTCCAGGGCGCTGACCGGCTCATCGGCCACAATGAGCTCCGGCCGCACGCACAGTGCGCGTGCAATGCTGATCCTCTGGCGCTGTCCTCCTGAAAATTCATGGGGATACTTGTCCAGGTCGGCAGCCCGCCGGCCGACTTTTTCAACCAGCCCGGCGGCAACTTTCTGTCGCTGGGTTTTCGGAAGATTCTGCACCGCACGTAGCGGTTCGGTAATGATGGCGTCTACTTTCATGCGCGGATCCAGACTGGAATACGGATCCTGAAAAATAATCTGCATGCGACGCCGCAGCACCTGCATCTCTTTGGTTCCTAAAGAGAGAATATTTTGACCGTCAAATTCGACATCCCCGCCGCTGGGCTCGATTAATCGCAGAATCAAGCGTCCCAGTGTGGTTTTACCGCAACCGGATTCGCCCACCAGGCCAAAGGTCTCACCTCGTGAGAGTGTAAAGGATACGCCGTCAACGGCCCGCACCCAGACCGGCGATTTGCTGAACAATCCTCCCCCCAGTGGAAATTCTTTGACCAATTTGCTGACTTTTAACAGGGGAACTTCAGCCACCTTGTTTCCTCCGATCCGGGTAGTGTTTTAACCAGCAGCGCGCACGCTGGCCGTCACGAATTTGGAAAAGTTCCGGTTGCTGTTGCTTGCAGATATCAAACGCATAGGGGCACCGGTCGGCAAATTTGCACCCGATGACGGCTTCAGTCAGCGAATGCACGGATCCGGGAATTTCATGGAGCCTGGGTGCCTGACCGCCTCGACGGTTACCCAATCGGGGCATGGATTTGAGAAGACCCCGGGAATAGGGATGAAACGATCGATCAAAGATATCGGTCACGCCCCCCTCTTCGACGATCTGACCGGCGTACATCACCACCACTCTCGAAGCCATCTGAGCCACCACCCCCAGATCGTGAGTAATGAGCAATAGAGACATGTTCAGCTCTGATTTAAGCTCCAGCATGAGAGATAGGATCTGGGCCTGGATGGTCACATCCAGCGCGGTTGTGGGCTCATCTGCGATCAGTAATTTCGGCCGGCACACCATGGCCATGGCAATCATCACCCGCTGCCGCATACCGCCCGAAAGCTGATGGGGGTAATCGCCGAGTCGATTGCGGGCAGCCGGGATTTTGACATGATCCAGCCAGGCGGCTGCCTCAGCCAATGCGTCTGATCTTGAAAGTGCTTTATGGACCATCAGCGGTTCGGCCACCTGACGGCCGATGGACAGGACCGGGTTAAGGGATGTCATGGGCTCCTGAAAGATCATTGATATGTCACGGCCACGAATCCGGCGCAGCTTTTCAGCGTCTAATCCGCGCAGATCCTGATTTTCAAACTGAATGCGGCCGGACTCAATTCGACCCGGCGGAGAGGGGATTAAGCTTAAAATGCTTAATGCGGTCACGCTTTTACCGCAGCCGGATTCACCCACCAGCCCCAGCGTCTCACCGGCCGCCAGATCAAAGCTGATCCCATCCACCGCCCGGGTGATACCTTCGGGAAGGTGGAAA
>JAUVTR010000018.1 GCA_030601425.1 Desulfobacterales bacterium | reverse complement strand
GTGGGCACCCGCAAGGTGAACACGCTGTTGGAATGCGGCGCCAGGGTGACCGTTGTCAGCCCCAATCCAACCCGGCAACTGACAAAACTGGCCACAGAGGGAGCCATCACATTAACACAGCGCTCTTACCGATCCGCTGATTTAAACGGCACGTTCCTGGTCATCGGGGCCACAGATGATGAAAATTTAAATCAGCTGATCGCCAACGATGCCGCGCAGAACAACGCCCTGTGTAATATTGCCGACCGTCCTGAGGCCTGCAATTTTATCCTGCCATCTATTGTCCGGCGAGGCGATTTGGTCATTACAATTTCCACTTCAGGCAAAAGCCCGGCCCTGGCAAAACAATTGCGCCAAAAACTGGAAACCCAATTCGGCAAAGAATATACGGAATTTCTGCTTCTCATGGGGGCCATCCGCAAAAAACTGCTGAGTCAAGCCCATGAGCCCGAGGCACATAAAGACCTTTTCAACAAACTGCTCGACAGCAATCTCATTCAATTAATGCAGTCAGGTAAAACAGAAGAAATAAATTCGCTGCTTTATAAAATTTTGGGAGAAGGATATAAAATCGAAGAGCTATTATAGCTGAAATGGGTTGAGCCCGTTTGCCCGTTTGCCGGTTAAAAAATAAAATCAGATGTTTTTCCTAATTTTAACAGGCTCAACTAGCCAACCGAGAGCGGAGTATTAATGGAATCTATCATCTTAATTAGCGTTTTATTGTATCTGCTTAGCATGGCCGGCTATTTTGCATTTCTATTTATTCAGAAAGACTATTTCCAGCGCGCCGGATTCTTTCTGCTGCTGGCCGGCTTTTTATTTCACACCCTGGCCATCGCTTACGGCTTTTTCAAGGCCGGACATATGCCGGTCAGCAATATGCATGAAACGCTTTCTTTCGCCGCTTGGGCTATTGCCGGCGTATTTCTGACTATTCAATATAAGTTTAATTTAAAAATTTTGGGGATATTTGCGGCGCCGATCCTGGCGTTAATTATGATCGTCGTTTCGCAGCTTCCCAATGAACCGGTCCAGGCGACCAAAATTTTCAAAAGCTTCTGGCTGGTGAGTCATGTCACGGTCATCTTCATCGGAGAGGCGGCGTTCGCCCTGGCCTGTGGACTGGGTGTGCTGTATTTGTTGCAGGAACACGAAATCAAAACCAAGAAGCATGGATTCTTTTTTAAACGCTTACCGTCTTTGGAAATGCTGGACAACATCGGATATGTCTGCATCGTGCTGGGTTTTACCATGCTCACGCTAGGACTGATAACCGGCTTGGTTTATGCGAAAACGTTCTGGGGCCGGTTCTGGAGCTGGGATCCCAAAGAAGTTTGGTCCGGAATTACCTGGCTGTTTTATGCGGTCCTGCTCCATGAAAGATTGACGGTTGGGTGGCGGGGGCGGCGCTCTGCCATTATGGCCATTATTGGCTTCGGGGTTCTGATATTTACATTTTTGGGGGTCAATCTCCTGATGACGGGACACCACGGGGGGTTTACCCGGTTTTAATATTAAAAGCATTATAACAAACCTGTATTCCCGTTTGTTGAAGTCGAAACCTGGAGAGAAATAAATCCGAAATACGCCTGATTTTATAAAATTGGTCGAATTCCGAAACAATTTTCAAAAACATAAATTCAAATGTTCTAAGCGGTTTTGAATGTCGAGCATTTGATATTCGAATTTGTTTCGCGTTTCGACCTGCCCGCCATCGCAAGCCGCTCAGGCGAGGCGGGCGGGTATTCGGATTTCGAATTATAAAATAATTCTTAAACAAAATTAAGGCTTATACGGCTCAAATTATTTAACTGTTAGGTTAGCGACCAATTAGTTATGTTGGATATCGTATTACTTGGCATAAATCATAAGACTGCTCCGATTGAGGTCAGGGAGTGTATCGCCTTTTCAGAGGATGAATCGAAAACTGCCCTGCACTCGCTTCTGCACAAACCTTTCATAAAAGAAGTGTTGCTTTTTTCGACCTGCAACCGGGTGGAGGTTTTACTGGTAGCCGATAATACATCACAGGCGGTTGAGGAAACTAAAAGGTTTATCGCCGAATTCAACAAGATTCCGCTGGAACAATTTGAAGACGCCCTCTATATCCATCAAGGCGATGAAGCCGTGCGTCATGTTTTTCGCGTGGCCTCGAGCCTGGATTCAATGGTTGTGGGCGAACCCCAGATCCTGGGCCAGGTAAAAGAGGCTTATCGAACCGCCACCGACGAAAAGACCTCCGGTGTCATATTAAACCGCTTATTGCACCGCACGTTTCTTGTCGCTAAGCGCATCCGCACTGAAACCGGCATCGGAGATCGAGCGGTTTCCATCAGTTATGCCGCCGTTGAACTCTGCCGCAAAATATTTGGAGAATTACAGGGCAAAAAAGTGTTGCTCATCGGCGCCGGAGAAATGGCCGAATTGGCTGTCGAACACCTCCTCCGCCACAAGGTCGCAAATGTATGGGTGGCCAACCGCACCTTTGAAAGCGGCGTTGAACTGGCCAGGCAGTTAAATGGAAGCGCCATCCGATTCGAAGAAATTCCAGAGAGCTTAAAAACCGTGGACATTATTATCAGCTCCACAGGGGCACCTGATTTTGTGATTCAGCAGGATCAGGTGAAAGGCATAATTCGCAAACGTCGCAACCGACCGCTATTTTTCATGGATATTGCCGTCCCCCGGGACATCGACCCGGAAATCAATCGCCTCTCCAATTCATATGTTTATGATATCGACGACCTAAAAGGAATCATCGATGAAAATATTGATGACCGCCGGAAGGAAGCAATTAAAGGTGAACGCATTGTTGATGAGGCCGTCATCCATTTCCGTAAATGGCATGAAAGCCTGGATATTGTGCCAACCATCATCGCCCTGAGAAGTAAAATGGAATCAATTGCGGAGGCTGAACTCAAAAAAACCCTGCAATCCAGCAAGATCTCAGAGCAGGAATCCGAAGCCATTCACAAAATGACGGGTTCACTCATCAACAAGATCCTGCATGATCCGACCCTGTTTCTGAAACAAAACGGCATGCGCGAAGATAAATCCTTTTATATTGATACCGTCAGAAAACTGTTTAAGTTGGATGAATAATAAATCCGGAGGATTTATTATGAGCAAAACAGCATTACATGTGCCCGGCCAGGGCTCCCAAAGTGTGGGGATAGGAGAAGAATTTGATCGAGAATACGATTTTGTGCGCGAAACTTATGATATGGCCGAAGAAACGGCCAAAATGAATATCTCCAAGCTTTGTTTTACAGGCCCCATGGAAGAATTGACCCAAACGGTCAACCTGCAGCCGGCCGTCACAACAGTTAACCTTGCCTGCCTGGCAGTTCTTCAAAAAGAGGGAGTCGATTATGATCTATGTGCCGGCCACAGTCTGGGAGAATACAGTGCCCTGAATGCCGCCGGCGTTGTATCCGGTGAAGACACCATCAAGCTGGTATATAAGAGAGGCGAGCTCATGCATCGGGAATCCACTAAAAACAGGGGAGCGATGCATGCCATCGTCGGGCTTCCCATTGCTGAGGTCGATCGTCTTGTCGCCGAGGTTCAGCCGCAAGGCGTTGTGTCGGTTGCCAACCACAATAGCGAACAGCAGATTGTGATCACCGGCTCACCGGAGCCTGTCGAAAAAGTCTCCGCACTGGCTGCGGAAAAGGGGGCCAGGGCCATACCTCTGAAAGTCAGCGGCGCCTGGCACAGTGAACTCATAAAAGGGGCTGAACAGGAGTTCAAAGAGGTTTTAGCCCAGATGAGTTTTAATCCCCCTGAAAAATCCATCCTCCTCAACGTTTCGGCCGATATCTCCACTGAGGCAGACGAAATCAAAGACATCATGGGCCGACAGCTGTGCAGCCCGGTAAAATGGTTTGATTCCATGGGCAAATTGATGGACGCAGAGGTTGAAACCTTTGTGGAAGTCGGCCCGGGCAGGGTGCTCGCCGGTTTGTTAAAAAAGATCCTGCCGGCCGATTACCCGGCCAAAGTTTACAATGTCGCCGACATGAAGCAGCTCGAAAAGTTTCTGAATGAAATCTCGTGATCTTTCTATCAGACGTCAATAAATAATAAAGCCCAATAATTTATAGAATCTGAGATAAGTAACTAAAATCCATAAAGTTATGGCCTGTCAGGCCGATATCACAATAAAGCTTGATTTGACAATTTTTGGTCATATATTGTCGATTTAAGGGCAAGATGGTATATAGTGGTTGTCAAAAAAACGTTCCGGTATTGAAACGTTTTTTTCTACAACCACTTATGCCGCACTTCCGTATTTCGGAACATTATTATGGAAAGCGGTGAAATTCGGCAAAAGTTGGATAAGCCACAATTAATGCTTTACAGAAAATTTGAGTTGTGTTAATGAAAGCAATTTTTGAAAGACCTTATATGGAAAGGATATAAACTAGGGGTTTGGTTATGAAAAAGAAAGATAAAGATTATTTCAAAAAATTACTGACCAACTGGTTGGAAGAGCTTTTAGATTCAGCCGGTGACACAGTATCGGGCATGACGGTGCCAAAAGAAAATTTTCCGGATCCAACTGATCGCGCTGCCCTTGAGGCCGACCGCAACTTTATGCTGCGGATACGGGATAGAGAACACAAGCTGATTAAAAAAATCAAACAGGCCGTTGCGCGCATTGAAAATGATACTTACGGAATTTGTGATTCTTGCGGGGAAGATATCTCACTCAAACGGCTGAAAGCCCGGCCCGTTACAACTCAATGCATTGATTGTAAATCCAAAGAGGAGGCTTTAGAAAAGGCTCTTGGAATATAAAAATCGTCTGAGGATAGACCTTCACATTCATTCAACTGCCTCAGATGGATCCCTGACGCCGGCTGATATCATCGACCACGCCCAAAAGCTTAAACTTGCTGCGATCGCCATCACAGATCATGATTCGGTAGACGGATCTAGAGAGGCGCTTCAGATCGGCATACCCCCTTCTTTACACTTTTTAACCGGTGTCGAGATCAGCGCGGCACATCCCCCATTTTTTCCCGGTTCCGGTAGTTTTCATATCTTAGGCTATGCCATCAACCTGGATCATGGCGACTTAAATCAAACCCTCAACAAACTCCAGGATGCCAGAAAAAATCGGAACCCCGAAATTTTAACCCGCTTAAATAAATTAGGGTTTCAGATCTCTTTAGAAGAAGTTAATCAAGAAGTCGGAGAAGGCCAGCTGGGCAGACCCCATATCGCCTATGCCATGATGCAAAGGGGCTTTGTTGAGTCCATTGACGAAGCGTTTGACAGATATCTGGCAACCGGAAAACCGGCCTATGTGGACAAGTATCGCATTGAATGTGAGCAGGCGGTTAAAATCATCCGGAAAGCCGGAGGAGTTCCAGTCCTGGCCCACCCGGCTCTTTTGAATATTGAAAATGACCAAGAATTAGATGCGCTCCTGCAAAATTTAATAAAAATCGGCCTCGCGGGGATAGAAGTATATTATCCCGGACATTCACCCCGGCAAATAAGTCAATATACGGAACTGGCCGGAAAATATGGTCTGTTGATGACCGGCGGCACCGATTTTCACGGATCCATAACGCCAAAAATAAAAATGGGATGCGGCAACGGCGATCTATTTGTTCCGTATAACCTTTACGAAGATTTAATTAATGAAAACAAACGACCATTTCGAGATTGAAAAAAAAATTGTATATGAATTTAGATCAAAGGAACTTCTGGATGAAGCCTTGCGGCACAGTTCTTTTGTGAATGAACAACCGGACGCGGACTTGCGAGACAATGAGCGCTTCGAATTTCTCGGCGATGCGGTATTAAACCTCATCGTCGGACATATTTTAATGGAGCGTTACCCCAACGTAAACGAAGGCGACCTTTCTAGAACCCGGGCCAATTTGGTCAATGAATCCCAGCTGGCAATCATCGCGCGCGCCATTGATCTGGGCGCGTTTATTCGATTGGGCAAAGGCGAACTCCAAACCAACGGGAGAGATAAAAACTCCATATTGGCGGGTGCATTTGAAGCGCTGATCGCCGCTGTTTATCTGGATGGGGGCTTCAAGACTGCCTTTAAGATTATCGAAAATAATTTTGTCCCCCTTTTGGATTCCGTTAACTCGGCGATCGACAGTTATGACTACAAAAGCCAGCTTCAGGAATGGGTTCAGGAAGAACAGGGTGCGATGCCGTATTATAAAGTTGTCCGTGAGGAAGGCCCGGATCACGATAAAACATTTTGGATTTCGGTGAAAGTCTTTGATGTCGAAAGCGACGGCCAAGGCAAAAACAAAAAAATGGCCGAACAGGATGCGGCTAAAAAAGCTTTGGAGATTCTGAAAAAAGAATCTCCATGACCACCCCGCTTTTAGCAGAGTTTGAGGAGCACTTCGTTCGAGGAGCGGTCCTACGGACCTTTAGGTCATAAACAAAAACCGCCGAAAAACAAAAGCAGACACTGTTAACTAAGCCTCATACCTGAAACCAACTTACTCAAGTACCGCTGAAAGCGGGGCGCTCTTCAAGTGAAACGCTCCTAAAGCGCAGCGATCCTTGTGCCGTCCATACAACAAGCTTCTGGGATAATGATGTGAAAGTAGAATCCAACTCTCATAAGCCTTTTGTAGTTCCGATTTTTCTGCCTCACGCCGGCTGCCCTCACCGGTGTGTATTCTGCAACCAATCTTTGATTACCGGTGTCAATTCCAGGATTTCCCCTAATAAAGTCCGCAATTCGGTTGAATCGTTCTTAAAATATAAAGGCGAGCGGCGCAACATCGTCCAGATCGCTTTTTTCGGTGGCAATTTTCTCGGAATAGACATGGATGAGGTTAAGCGCATGCTGGCTGAAGCCGCGGCGTTCGTAAAAGAAGGCCGTGCAGACAGCATTCGTTTTTCCACCCGGCCCGATACCATTGACCGCCCTCGCCTGGAGAGTATTAAAAATTTCCCGGTATCGACAGTTGAACTGGGCGTTCAATCGATGGACGATCGGGTGCTGGCGAGCACAAAACGCGGTCACACCAGCGCTGATACGCAAATAGCCGTTCAACGGCTCAAGGAATTTAACTATGAAATCGGTGTTCAGCTTATGGTCGGCCTGCCGGGTGAAGACCCCGGGCGATTGCTTGTTTCCGCCCAGCGGGTTGCCGAACTGAAGCCGGATTTTATTCGAATTTATCCCACAGTGGTGGTTGCCGGCAGTCCCCTTGCAAAATTATATAAAGAGGGCCGCTACATGCCGCTGCCCCTGAAAGATGCGGTGACACAGGTCAAAGAACTTTACCGGTTCTTTAGCCGCAGAAACATTCAGGTAATCCGAATGGGGCTGCAGGCAACGGTGGATCTCGACAAAGGTTCGACGATTTTGGCCGGTCCGTATCATCCGTCCTTCGGGCATCTGGTTTATTCAGAGATCTTTTTGGATATGGCCATGTCGGCAATAAAATCGGTAAATCCGAAAGGGGATAGAGTTGGCCTGCACGTTCATCCGCGCAGTGTTTCCAAAATGGGCGGCCTAAAAAATGGGAATATTAAAGAGCTGCGTGGGAAATTTCACCTGCAAGCGGTAAAAATCGTCCCGGATGATTCCTTAAAAGAAGACCAATTAAAAGTAAACGCCCTTCCCTAAATTTGCGCCCCAGCTTATCAGCGTTCCGTACAAGTTTAATTAGGGTTGACATCCCATCCGGCTGTCATCTATAAAAAATATTGGGGGGGGAAATATTTGTTTCACATCCTGCGGCAATTCTGAAGTCGATTCACAATAAGCATTTTCCATTTCGTCCGTTCATAAAACGCGCATTCTTATCAATTCAATATTTCCCGGTACGTCAATTCATAACATGCGAGTCCCATCAGTTATGATGGACTGAGGAGAAACGGAACTTATGGAGCCTCTGGTTCCCCAGCGCAAAGAGCCGGTACTTAGCAAGGGTGGCCGGGTAAACGGCGTTCCTGCCGCAACGGATGTGCTCAAGGAAAAAGGAGTAGCAGCCGCGGAAAAACCGGAAGAAATTGATATTGATTCGCCAAGTACACTTATCAACCGTGAATTAAGCTGGCTCAGCTTTGCACGCCGCGTGCTTGCACTCGCAGAGGACCCTGACTTGCCCCTGCTTGAGCGTGTCAAGTTTGCCGGCATCATGGGTATGTTGTATGACGAGTTTGCGATGAAACGTATGGGGGGGCTCAAGCGCAAGATTGAGAAAAGAAAAAAGAAAAAGAAAGAAAAATTGTCCCCCGAAGGGCTCAGCGCGGAGGATGAACTGCAAGCATGCCGGGATGAATTGCATAAACAGGCTCGCCTCGTTTCCAAGCTGTTTAGTAATGAGCTTCGCCCGGCTTTGGCGGCAGCTGGAATCCCCATCCTGGAGTACACGGAGCTGAATAAGCAACAACAGGCGCAGATGCAACACTATTTCCTTGAATCGGTGGAACCCATCCTGACGCCGCTTGCCGTTGACGTTTCGCATCCCTTTCCCTTCATCAGTAACCTGGGGCTGAACCTCGCGGTGGAGGTTAAGGAATCCAAGAAGAAACGCAACCGCTTCGTGCGGATCAAAGTACCGCCAAACCGCCCGCGCTGGGTACCACTGCCCGATAGTGCCGGATTTGTGCCTTTAGAGCAGGTGATCGCATCCAACCTCAGGCTGCTGTTTCCCAAGGCGGTGGGCCTTGACTGTTATTTTTTTCGCGTCGCCCGGGTTGCCAAGGATGACCCCTGGGAAAGGACATACCTTGAAGACCCTGAAGCCGAACTTACACCGGGTCGCCTCATCGGCATGGTGACGGAGGAGCTGACGGCCCGTAAATTTGCCGGCGTGACACGACTCCAGCTCAGCGCTGATATGCCCAAAAAACTGCAATGCTGGATCGCCGAGCAACTCAAGGCGGATCTGAAAGATCTGCAACCCGTAAAAGGTCTGTTGAGTCTGGCGGACTTGATGAAGTTCCAGGTGGAGGGTTACCCGGAGCTGCGCGATCCACCCCATGAACCCGTAATCCATCCCCGTCTGCGCCACCTGGATGCTCACGATTCTGCAGATATATTCGACGAGATCCGTCGAGGTGACATCCTGTTTCACCATCCTTACCACAGCTTTGACAGCTCCATATTGCATTTCCTGCAATGTGCGGCCGTTGATCCGCAGGTACTGGCGATCAAGCTGACCATCTATCGCACCAGCACCCAGTCGCCCATCATCCAGGCGCTGATGGAAGCGGCGCACCAGGGCAAGCAGGTTGCAGTGCTGGTGGAGATCACCGCACGCTTCGATGAAGCCCCTAACATCGCCTGGGGCAAGCAGCTGGAGCGGGAGGGGGCGCACGTGGCCTACGGTGTCGAACGCTTGAAAACCCACGTAAAATTGGCCCTTGTCGTTCGTGAAGAGAAGGACGGCATTCGCCGTTATGTTCACGTGGGGACCGGAAACTATCACAACGTCACTGCCCGCATTTATGAGGACATGGGCATTTTAAGCTGTGACCCGGAACTGGGAGCTAATGTTGCGGCTTTGTTCAACGAACTGACAGGCGCCACGCCGTCTCCGGGCTATGGCAAATTAATGGTCGCCCCCCATAATCTGCGCGAGTGCTTTATCGAATTGATCCGCCGCGAAATCCAGCACCGCCAGGCAGGCCGTCCTTCAGGCATTCACGCCAAAATGAATCAACTCCAGGATGCAGGCATGATTCGCGAACTTTATCGTGCCAGCCAGGCGGGCGTGCCCATCAACCTTAATGTTCGCGGTCTGTGCTGCCTGCGCGTGGGGGTCCCCGGGCTATCCGAAACCATTCGGGTCTTCAGTACCCTCGGTCGTTTTTTAGAGCACTCACGCATCTATCGGTTTGAAAACGGCGGTGACCCGGAGTTCTTCATCGGTTCAGCCGACTGGATGCGGCGTAACCTTAACCGCCGCATGGAAACCATAATGCCCGTTACCGATCCCACACTGAAACAGGAGTTGGAGCAGACCTTGCAAGTTTATGAAAACGACAACTGCTCGGCCTGGGATATGAAGCCTCACGGCCGTTACAAACAACGACGTCCACGCAAAGGCGAAGAACGCCGCGCCGCTCAAGAAGTGTTCATCAGCCTTTTCGGCAAGCAATCAAAGAATAGGGGCAAGGTCTGAGAGCGGTTTCATAACGCCATCGAATGTCCGACAGCGGCCATCATCAGTTGTTTCCAAGATCCGTCTTCATAATTTGTTTGAAAAAACAACCCGTTAGAGAATCAGCTCATGCAAAATAGTTTGAAATTCAAATTGCCGGACGGCCATGATGAGAAGCAGTTCATTGGCAAATTGGCCGATCAATATGCGCTCAAAAAAGAGCCGGCTGTTGCTGAGAGGTTTACCATCTGCGATACGTTTGATTGGCGCTTATTTAATAAATCGCTTGTCTTGTATGCGTCTGGAAATCGGCTATTTTTGCGCAAACTGGCAAAAGACAAAATCCTGCATAGCGCTGAAATCACCTCTTTGCCGGTTTATATATGGGATTTTCCGGATAGTGAACTAAAACGGCAGTTGGCCCCGATCATAAAGATGCGCGCACTCTTAAGGCTTGTCGAAGTCCAATCCCGATCAATGCCTTATCGTATCTTGAACCCCGACGAAAAAACAGTGGCTCGATTGGTTTATGAAGAATTTCGCCCGTCGCGTCGTAAAGATGCGTCGGCATTGGCCAATCATTTATGGTTAAAATCCGTCAAGGGATACCCCAAAAATTCGCGCACGCTGGCCAAACAATTCCAAGAAGCAGGGCTGACAATAATTAAAAAAGAAGATATATTCTTTAAAGCGCTTGAACTCGTAGATAAAAAGCCGGGCAGTTATTCTGCCAGAGTAAACATTCAACTCGAACCGGACATGCGCGCTGATAAAGCAACGAAAATCATTTTGCGCTTTTTGTTGCAAATCATTCGCATCAACGAAGCCAACATCGAGAAGGACCTTGATACCGAATTTTTACATGATTTCCGGGTTGCTATTCGCAGGACCCGCTCGGCGTTGAGCCAAATTAAAAATGTGTTTCCGACACGGACAACCGATCGGTTTAAGAAAAATTTTGCTTTTGTGGGCAAACTCTCCAACGAATTGCGGGATCTGGATGTCTACCTTCTCAATGAAGATACCTACAAAGCGCTGCTCCCTCCTGTTTTGTGTGACGACATTGATCCTTTATTTGACTATTTACGGAAAAAACGATCAAAGGCTTTGCAGAAAGTCATTCGTGGTTTGAAATCAAAGAAATATGCGAAGATTTTACAGGATTGGGAAACATTCTTAAACAAGCCGCCGCATGATTCGGCAACGATACCTAGTGCAGCGCTCCCTGTAATAGATTTAGCCCACAAAAGAATCTATAAGAAGTACAGGGGTGTTGTTAAAGCCGGTAACCTGATCCTTAAAAAAACCGAAGATGAAAGGTTGCACGCCCTGAGAATTGAATGTAAGAAACTGCGATACCTGATGGAGTTTTTCGCCAGTCTGTTTCCCCGAAAAAACCTTAGTATCTTGATTGATCAATTGAAGAAATTGCAAGACAACCTGGGGGACTTTAACGATTTAAGTATTCAGAAAGAATACCTTCTAAATATCAGCACGGAAATACCCGTAACCCATCAGCAGTCAAAAAAAACACTTATAGTAATTGGCAGTTTGATTGGAACATTGGAAAAAGAAAGGCAGATCGTAAAAAATGCGTTTGCTAAAACCTTCACAGGCTTTGCATCGTCTGAAAACCAGGAGCTGTTCAAAGAGCTTTTTGCTTCAAAAAGCTAACCCGGATAAGCTGGAATTGACTACTGAAAATTGAAAATTGAATATTTTTGGATGTCGCATTGTTCCGTCATTTTTATGATAGGTTTTTTAAAATTGATTCGCCGGAGGCGGACCTTAAATATTCAATTCCAACGATATTCAATCGACAATATTCACTATAATTTTTAGGCATTTTTATGACGACGCTGGCACTATACAGTAATAAAGGCGGAGTGGGCAAGACCGCCGCTGCAGTAAACCTGTCTTATCTGGCAGCACAGACCGGCGCTAAAACCTTAATCTGCGACCTGGATCCCCAGAGCTCCGCAACCTACTATTTCCGTGTAAAACCCAAACTGAAGTCCGGCGCCAAAGGGTTTATTAAGGGCGGCAAGCAGGTTTATAAAAGCGTTAAAGGCACGGATTATGAAAACCTGGATCTGCTGCCGGCGGATTTTTCTCTACGCAATTTAGATGTCACTTTTGATAAATTACGGCATTCAAAAAAAGCGCTGCGAAGAATTTTAAGCCCGTTTCGGGAGGAATATGACTTAATCATCTTAGACTGTCCGGTTACCATCAGTGTCCTGGCTGAAAATATTTTCAACGCCGTCGACTACGCTCTTGTGCCACTGATTCCAACAACGCTTTCTGTGCGAACCTATCGACAACTGCTGTCTTTCTGCAAAAAGAAAAATTATGATGCCTCTAAGATTTACACTTTTTTTTCGATGGTGGATCGCCACAAAAAAATGCACCTGGAACTCATGGTGAAAGCGGCCAGAGAGTTTAACGGGGTCTTGAAAAGTCTTGTTCCCTATTTGGCGCAAATCGAAAAAATGGGAATTTACCGGGCGCCGGTCGCAGTATACGCGCCGGGGTCCCTGGCCTCTAAATCATATCAAAACCTGTGGAGCAAAGTTCAAAAAAAGATACTGTCTTCAAAAAGGCCATAGGCACCGGGTGTCCTGAATCCCCAAAACACAGAGGAAGGAAAAAAAATGGCAAAAAAAGCAAAAATACTTTGCAAATGGAAGTCGGAAGATATAACCAAAAAATTGGCTAAATACAGTGACATTGTCCGCAATCCTCAATTCGTATGCACAAAGTGCGGCAGAGTGGCGGACAAAAAAAAGTGGTTGCATAAACCTACTGCATTAAAGTAGGTACCTAATTGCGCAACGCACAATTAGGTGTTATCTGTTATGTGTTATTAGTTATTCGCTTGATAGAAATAAATTTGAGGATGATATCCATTCAATTAACGAATAACAATTAACTATATTCGTTCGTCTGCCAGCGGTGGAAAATCATGAAAACCCTTTATCTGGTCAGGCATGCCAAATCGAGTTGGAAATATCCCAGCCTGGATGATTTCGAACGCCCCCTTAACAAGCGCGGCCGCAAGAACGCTCCCTTTATGGGGAGGATTCTTAATAAATTAAAGGTGGCTCCAGACCTCGTCATATCCAGCCCGGCAAGCAGAGCCGCCATGACGGCCAGAATGATTGCCGCTAAGATAAATTACCCTCTCGAGAAAATTCGATATAGCGAAACCATCTATGAATTCAGTGAAGATGCTTTAATCCCTGTTATTAAACAGATTGATGATAGCGTAAATAAGGCCATGGTCGTCGGTCATAACCCGGCAACAAATGGCTTGGCCAATTATATTGGTGACCAGCCGATCGGCAATATTCCAACCAGCGGTGTATGTTGCGTAGAATTAGATATTTCATCATGGGCAAAAATTAGTAAACACTGCGGCAAATTAAAATTCCTTGAGTTTCCCAAAAAGCATATGTCATAATTGCCCGGAGAAATTACACCTCAACTTGTGTGTCGTAAAGTGGATCTTGATTCAAATCAATTAAAAAAGGAGGGAAGCACTATGGCAAAAAAGAAAGAAAAGAAAGGCAAAAAAGACCCGGCAAAGAAAAAGGCAAAAAAGAAAGCCACAGCCAAGAAAAAAGCCAAAAAGGGAGGCAAAGGCAAGAAAAAGAAATAGAAAAATCATCCGTCCCCAAATCGATGCCGCAGCCTTCGGCTCCATCTTCATCGAAGGGCGAGAAATCGGAAAGGATGTCATCCTGAGGCTGGATGGCTCCATCCAAAAACGCAAGAAAAAGCTGTCCAAAAGGGTTTACGGCACCTCGCATACGATTTCCCGCGAAGAGGTACGGTTCATCTACGAAAAAGGGGCAGAGCTGCTGATCATCGGAACTGGCCACTATGGCCGCGTGGAGTTATCGGATGAGGCCAGGAGGTACCTTAAAAAACACGGATGCCGAGTAAAGCTGGAAGCCACGCCTGAGGCAATTCATACCTGGAATACGGCGGGTGAAAAGACTATCGCCCTATTCCACTTGACCTGTTAAGGACGATTCCCGGGCCGCACGAAGTTCAAGGGCAAACCGGCCCATTCGGCTGGACTGCCCTTTTTTTCTTTTGACTCGGCGAATTTGGCCGCTGTCTGGTTACCAACGGTGATTACTTCAATTGCTTCTTTTGAAAACTATTTATATTCGCAAAATGAGGCTCCGTTTCGCACACAAAGAATGCATCTGCATTTTTAGGAGAATTGAACATGGCTAAAAAAATGGACAAAAACACCCTGTTGGTTGCAGTCGATTTTACCTCTTTTTCGGAAAAGGCCCTGGTTTTTGCCAGCGAATTGGCAGAAAAACTAAAGGCCGAGCTGCTGGTGCTTCATGTTATCCATGATCCGGCAGAAGCACCGGGATTTTATGCCCAAAAAGGCAAAAAGAAAAAATTTCTCCGATCCATGGAAGAGGCCGCAGAAGAAATGATGGAGGAATTCCTGGCAAAAATGCGTAAAGATCATCCGGATCAGCTGCCGATTAAAAAAGCCGTTCCGCTTCTGGTGGTCGGCACGCCCGTAACGCGGATTCTGGAAATCGCTGAAAAGGAGCAGGCCAAAATGATTATCATCGGTAGTCATGGACGTACCGGACTATCTCATTTGCTGGTGGGTTCAAAGGCCGAACGGGTGGTGCAACTATCCCCCATTCCGGTAACGGTCGTTAAAGGCCCAACCCAAAAATAGGAAATTGTTTTTATTGACTGAAGGGAGATGACAAATGAAACCGACAGGCTCGCGTCATATATTCGAACTGAGGTTGATCGGAGTATGTATTTTTTTGTTTGCACCCGGCCCTGCCCTGGCAGAAACGGCTTCAGAAGCGGCTGAAATCAACTGGTTTTTCCTGGGTATTGGGTTGCTCGGTGGACTATCCCTGTTTCTTTACGGGATGGAAAGAATGAGCGACGCGCTGAAGAATGTGGCCGGCGAAAAAATGAAGGATATCCTGGGGATGCTGTCAAACAACCGTATTATGGGGATGGTTACAGGTGCGATCGTGACAGCCGTTATTCAGTCCAGTTCGGTGACCACGGTCATGCTGGTCGGTTTTGTAACTGCTAACCTGATGTCGCTTTCGCAAACCATCGGCGTGATTCTGGGCTCAAATATCGGCACGACCATCACGGCTCAGATTGTGGCATTTAAAGTAACCAAATATGCCTTGCTGCTGATGGCAGTCGGTTTTGGAATGCTTTTTTCCTCCAAAAAAGAAAAAATCCAGCAATACGGATATATGATCATGGGGCTGGGAATGATCTTTTTCGGCATGGGCGTGATGAGTGATGCCATGCGCCCCTTAAGAAGCTACCAGCCCTTTCTCCATCTGATGACCCAGATGTCCAACCCGGTATGGGGTATTTTGGTCGCCGCCCTTTTTACCGCTTTGATTCAATCCAGTTCCGCCACCACGGGAGTGATCATCGTACTGGCGATGCAGGGGTTGATCACCCTGCAGGCGGGAATCGCCCTGTCGTTTGGCGCCAATATCGGAACGTGTGTGACGGCATTTCTAGCCTCAATCGGCAAACCGCGCGAGGCGCTGCGGGTATCCATCGTCCACGTATTGTTCAATGTAATCGGCGTCCTGATTTTTTTACCTTTTATCGGGCCGTTTGCAAAGTTCGTGGTGACCATCTCCCCCTCCCCGGCAGAAGGCCTAACCGGGCTGCAGGCCGCTGCTGCGGTGCTGCCACGCCAGGTAGCCAACGCCCACACCATTTTCAATGCCACCTGTGCCATTATTTTCCTTCCGCTTGTCACTTATTTTGCCCGAATAGTCTACCGCTTGGTTCCGGATAAGCCTCTGCCGGAGGTTGAGGAAATCCAACCCAAATATTTGAGTGACATGCTGTTGCACACACCCAGTTTGGCTCTGGATGCCGCGCGGCATGAAATCAAGCGCATGGCAAAACGGGTGGATCTGATGAATGCGGCCATGATGCCGGCCGTATTGACCGGGAGCAAAGAATCGCTGATGACCGTAAGGGAGATGGATGAAGAGGTCGATATCCTCTACAAACATATTGTCAATTATCTGGCAAGCGTCAGCAAGCTGAAACTGAATGAATACCAGACTCAAAAAATGCTAAAGCTCATGGGGGCGGTCAATGACCTGGAGCACATTGGCGATGTAATCGAAGTCAATATGGTAGATCTCGGAAACCAGCGAATCAAAAAAGGGTTCAAAATAAGCGAAGCGACTCAGAAAGTGATAAACACCCTTCATGTAGTCGTTTCGGATGCGCTCAAAGCAGCCGTTAGAGCGGTTGTTGAAGAAGACAAAGATTATGCCATGCGGGTGCTGTCCATGAATGAGGACATGAAGCGTCTGACATTACAGGCTGACTTGCATCAGGCCCAGCGGCTCGTTTCCGAAGACTCCGGAAAATTCGAGGCCTACAGTGTGGAGATAGAAATTATTGAAAAACTCAAACGCATTTACTATCACGCCAAGCGCATGGCCAAAACCGTAGCGGCATCAGGAATAGACGAAGAGGTGGTTGCGGAGGCGGCGTGAAATGGCGCGCCCGTCCAAAATTGAAGATTTGATGAAACTTATTGGCGAAGTCGGCCGGGAGCACATATACAGGCCGATTTACGATCACGAGTCTAATTTGCTGGTGGAAGGTACGGACCCGGCAAGAGATGAGCTGGTAAGTGATTTTTCAAAGATTAACTTCCAGGGGAAATCTGTACTCGATTTGGGGTGCAATTTTGGTTTTTTTTCTTTTCTGGCGCGAAGACTGGGGGCCTCAAGAGTCCTGGGGGTTGACAATATGCCGCAGATCATCGAAGGCTGCAGACTCCTGACTTCAATTTATGGACTGAGCAACATCGAATTTAAGGTCGCGGATTTGGAACGTCTGAAACCGGGCGACGAGCAATTTGATATTGTGCTGCTTTTTGAATACATCGGTAAGGCCAGCTTAAAAAAGAATAAGTTCCGCACGCTGCTGTCAACTCTAGCAAGCTTTTCGAGAAAAAAGTTGCTCCTGGTCATAACACCCATTTACATCATACAGGACGAGTTAGAAACCGATCCTGGCGAGCTGGCGCGGCATTATTCGGACAAATATATGACCAAAGGGTACTTTGAACTGTATTCTTACATCAAAGAACACCTGGCCGAAAACTGGATTATGCAACCCATCTCCGCGACACCTCAATCCTATCAGAAGGGGAAAAAATTGATCCAATTCCTCAGGCGAACAACCCATTAGAAGAGAGTCTTCCAATGAAAAAAGGAACAATTTTATTCGCGCTCCTGATTTTCGTCTTGGCAAATGCAATACCGGCATGGTTTGCCTATGCCGCTGGATCTAAGGATTATGTGCAGCCGCCTATTACACTTAGTGCTAAGGATGTTCTTCCAAAGGATCTGCTTCAAGGGGAAAATTACAGAGTCGAGGATAAAGTTAAAAATGACGGACTCATCAACGCATATTCTCTTTCAACGAATTATGGACCCCTGACAGTGGAAAGTACCGCCGAATTGTTGATCCGCATCACCGAGCTTAAGGCCTTGACGATCATGGAGGAGATGGATCGCAAACAAGTCTTTGGCGATGCTTTGGCTGCAGGTGCTAAAGGGACGGTAAAAGGGGCTGTCGAATTGGTAAAATCGCCCATTGAGACGAGTAAAAAAATTGTCGAAGGCACAGGACAATTTTTGAGCAATGTGGGTGATTCTATTTTCGGCGATGATCCTGATCAGGACAATGTCGTTAAGGTTGCACTTGGATACGATGTGGCCAAGCGGCGGTTTGCTTTCGAGTTCGGCATCGATCCATATACCGACTATGATCCTGTTGTGGATCGATTGGGCGAGATCGCCCGTGCTGCTGTGGCTGGCGGTTTAACACCCAAGGCGGCCATGGCTGCTGTTGACCACAAGGTGGTGCTTGCCATGCAGATTTCAGGTACTGCCTATGGCATGATGCAATTGGTGCGTGACAACCCGCCGGGTAAACTTAAAGAGATAAACCGGGAAAAACTTGAAAAAATGGACATCGATGAATCTCTGATTGAGGCGTTTCTGGATAACTATCGCTATAACCCTCAAGAAGAAACCCTTTTAGTCGGAGAACTGGAACGCATGCAAGGCGTGAAAGGTTTCGATGTATTTATCGGCAAAGCAGATCTGGCAACAGAAGAGACGATTGCCCTTTCGTACCGCATCCGCGCCCAGATGATGGCCGGCTACCATGCTAACGTGGCGCCTGCTGAACGCATTCGAAACATCGACGGTGTATTAATTTTAGAGCGAAAAGATGGTGTTCTGGTTTTGCTTGCGCCTGCAGATTTTGTCGTCTGGACGAAAAAGTTGGCGGACAAAGTCAATTCGTTTGAAAACAGTATCAGCAAAATGACTGATATTTCCGGCAAAGAGCTGTGGATAACCGGCAAGTTCGATAAGATGGCCCGGGCCAATTTTGAAAGCAAAGGTTGGAAGGTTAAAGCAAACGCAAATGCCATTCTTCTAAAAAATAGGGATTGATCTGAGAATTTTACTTTTTTCAAAGTTGCGGCTGAGTTCCTAAGTTTACCGGTCCTATCGCCCCGACAAATAAATTATAACCTGAATCAGGTTACACCCTTTACATCTTCGATAGAGAGGATGCCGACCAGCCGCTCCTCCTCCAGCACCGGAATATGGCGGAAGTGATGTTTGGTCATCAAAGATAGACATTTTCTCACTTTCTCATCAGGGCGGGCATGAATGACCTCCGAGGTCATTATTTCCCGAACCGTGGTATCTTTTGAGGCTTTGCCCTTGAGGATCACCTTGCGGGCGTAATCCCGTTCGGATAAAATTCCCACCATCTTTCCGTCTTCGAGCACCACAAGAGCGCCGATTTCTTTTTCGGCCATCAGCTTCAATGCATCGTAAACGGTTGCATCCGGTGAAATGGAATACACATCGTGCCCTTTTTGATCCAATAGCTTTTTAACCTGCATAATAATTTTCTCCCGTTTAGAGCGTTTGTCAGAATAACGTTCCGATAGCGGTGGTTTTTTGAGTCTTCTTGGGATTATCGATAACGTCCAATATTGCCTGATCCAAACGCTCTAATAATTTTTCTTCATTTTTACAGACATAGTTATTGAACCCGCGCGCTTTCATCGCAATTCCGTCATTCGGAACATTATTATGGAAAGCGGTATAACTGCATTGGATCTGATACTCTTTACTGATGGAGCCCTGAGGAAATTCAATTCCCTTTTTCTAAACTATCAGTGATCGCAAGGAAAATATCCGTATCCCGAATCAGACCCACCGCTTTATCACCATCATAGACTGGCAGCACGCTTATTTTTTTTTGAACAAAGGTTCTAAGTCCCTCCTCCAGGCTGGCAGAAGCATCAATCGTTACCTTGACTTTCAGCATAATATCCTTGACCATTAATTTATCTGGTAGTCCGCCAATTTGCGGGAAATAATTCTCAAGAAAACACATGAAGTCCAATAGTCCCAAAAGCTTATCATTTTCATCGGTCACAAGCACGGCGCGCGGACCTACGGCGGTGTGCATACCGCCAGCCAATTCGCTAAATGATGTTCTTAATGAAATGGCCGCTTCCCTCAAAGTGGCGTCCGGGGTAATCGTTGCGTAATTCTCAATCGGGATCATTCGCTCTTTGATTGTCTGTTTTAATGGCATGGCTTTTCCCCCTCTCTATAATATGGATAATGTCCTTTTAAAACCCACTATAGCGCTAAAGCTTCACTTCGTGCCCATCGTTCCACAATTCCATTATTCCATGGTTGAGGTAAAAACTCATGCCTTAAAAAATACTCTGTATTTTCATTCAGTTGTAGAAATTCCGAGGTGTTTAATTATCCGGGTAATTCAGTGGGTTTCAATAAGTACTTTTCTAGGAATCTGATTTCCTCAATACCCGATATCAAAACTTCGGGATCGGTCTGAAGTTCTTTTTTAGAGATTTTACCTTCATACTCGATTCTGGACAGAAGATGCTTGATGCAGTTGAGTCGTGCCGATTTCTTATTGTCGGATCGAATGATGGTCCAGGGAGCAAGGGTTCGGTTGGTTTCGTTCAGCATCTGGAACTTTCTGACGGTATAATCATCCCACAGGTCTTGAGCCATTCTGTCAACCGGGGAAATTTTATACTGTTTCAACGGATCGGTCTCGCGCGAGTCAAATCGAGCCAGTTGCATATTTTTGGAAACCGAGAAGAAAAATTTGAATAAAATAATGCCGTCCTTGACAATCATCTCCTCGAGCATGGGAACATCTTTTAAAAACCGCTTGTTTTGCTCATCGGTGCAGAATCCCATCACGGGTTCAACCATGGCGCGGTTATACCAGCTGCGGTCGAAAAGTACGATCTCACCTGCTGATGGAAGTTCTTGAACATATCTTTGAAAATACCATTGAGTCCGCTCCCTGTCGCTGGGCGCTAAAAGGGCCACGACCCGGGTGCCCCGTGGATTCAGATGTTCAGTAATCCTTTTGATCGTACCGCCTTTTCCTGCAGCATCCCGCCCCTCAAATAACGCCACGATACGCAATCCCTGACTCTTGACATGCATTTGCATTTTCAACAGTTCGATCTGCAACATGTGCAGGCCCTCTTCATAATCAATGGTGAATTTTTTTATCCAAACGGCCTGACGGCTTTTCTTTTTGGGCTTATCCTTATTCTTAAAGGCGGTGTGTTCTGATAATTTCATCTTTAGCTTTTTGGGTTTTTTTTCATCTTTTGTTTTTACCTCTTTTTTTGCTTTAGTGGCAGTCTTGGCCTTTGTTTCAATTTGTTTCGATTTTTGTGGTTTTTGATTTTTCGGTCTGGGTGTCTTGTTGTTATCTTTTTTCATCACTACCCCCTCTAATTTACAGGTGAACACAGAATTCAAGAGCCGAAAAGGTCGAATTTACTTTTCCGCGAGAAAATGCAATTTAAGCAGGTTCGGCACCTGACGATAGATCTCCTGTTTTGCAAAGGCAATACACCATAGAAGATTTAATAATTGACGACGATAATCCAGGTATCATACTAGGGATTTACCATATTTTTTTCGCTGGGTTTTCATTATCTTTAATTCCCTATCGCCCGGGATAACAATATCGGGATCCAGGGTAAAATCCAGTTTGCGGTTTCTGCCTCTGTATCGCACCCTGTTGAGGATGACCTTCATGGTTTCCCTGCGGGCCAGATGCTTATCGTCGGATCGGATGACGTACCATGGCGACTTTTTCGTATGCGCCTTTTTTAACAGCATGAATTTTTTTTCAGTAAATTCGTCCCACAAGTCCTGGGCCTGCAGGTCAACTTCCGAAAGTTTCCATTGCCTTAAGGGATCGTTTTTTCTTCTATCAAAGCGCCGCGCCTGTTCTTCTTTGCTTACCGAAAAATAGAGTTTAAGCAAGATGGTCCGGCCTTCATCTTCGAGAAAATTTTGTTCGTACGTATTCACTTTTTTCATAAAGCGGTTGTATTGCTTCTGCGTACAAAATCCCATCACCGGTTCAACCAGAGCACGATTGTACCAGCTCCTGTCAAACAAAACAATCTCTCCGGCATAAGGGAAATGTTCGATATAGCGTTTGATATGCAGTTCTGTTTTCTGGTTTTCATTGGGTTTGCCCAGGGCCACCACGTGATATCTTTTTTCATTCATATAGCGGGTTACCCGGCGGATGGTCCCGCCTTTGCCCGAGGCATCCCGGCCATCGAAAAGGATCACCATTTTTTTCCCGGTCCGTTCAAGATGGCGTTGCATTTTGATAAGCTCCGCCTGGTAAGGTATTAACTCCTCTGCATTGTAAAACTTCTCCAATACCGCCTGAACAATTTCTTCTTTATCTTTCTTTTTAAGAACCTTCAGGATCTTTCGCAAACGTTTGTCAGGGGCGAAGCATGTGACCTCCGATTCGACTTTCTTGAGCGTGTCTCTGATTTGCGCCGTCGAACCCGGCACCCTCTCATCCGTATCTGTTTTCCTATTTTCAACTGCATCTGTGGTTTTCATAACAACACTGAATCTCTCCTCTTCATAATTTTTTCTTGAACCTATGTTGAGTGTTGCACATCGTTGCGATCAATTTAATTTCTTTCCAACTCTGAACATTTTTGCATAAATATTCGGAAGGTGTTGCTTTTTTAGATCCTTGACAACTTCTTCCACCGCATAGGGGATTCGAAAATGTTCCACAGCCAATTTTCCGGAAGCAACCTTAAGGATCGCAAAAGAGGCCCGTGGATCTCCGTCAAACATGCGCCCCACACTGCCGGAATTGATGAAGTGCACCCCATCGACGATTTTGTAATACGGTACATGCGAATGGCCCATGATATGAACCTGAAAAGTTGAGTCCCTGGCGAGTTGCTGGAAACGGCTTTCAGGAGCAGAAGGAGACAACTCTTCATCCGGATCTTCCAGGGTCCCATGAAATATCCCGATGCGGAAACCCCCGACCGTAAAATCCGTTTGTTCGGGTAAGGATTTCAGATAGGTGATATTTTCAGGATGTAAATTTTCTGCCGTCCAAAAGTACATCACCCGTTTTTCTTCTTTTGCGGGTTTTTTTAATTTCTTGCCCCTTAATATTCTTAAGACGCGCAAATCCGTATTCCCCAATATGCAGACGGCTTTTTTGCGCTTCCGAAACCATTTGATGGTTTCATTGGGAAAGGTACTGTAAACGGTGAAGTCTCCGGTGTTAACGATCCAGTCGAAACGGTCCGGCTTGATATACTTGCCGATCGCTTTTAAGGCCGGATAATTTGCGTGTATGTCCCCCAGTAGTAGTATTTTCTTCATTCATAAAATGAAAAGCTGCGTTTTAGACCTTGCAATCTGCCTTCAACGGGTATCGCCAGTATCTAAGGGCGAGTTTTTTTGAGCATTTTAGAAAACGACTGAATTTCCTGAGATACTTTCTGATATTTTTTCTTCTTGGGTTTTTTGCCTATATTTTTCAAGGTTGCACTCAAGGCATCGGCATTTTTGATGATATTTTTCGCAACCTTTTGGGAAAGCTCTCCCGCGTTTTTATTCAGACCATTAAGATGGGCTTTGAGCGTTTTTGATCTTTTCTTAAAATCGACATATAGTTCCAGGTATTTCTTTTTGCCCAGGGGCTTTAGATTTTCATTGGCCTGCTTTAAACGTTTGCTGAGAACTTTAATCTGTTTGCGCAAATTCTGGTTGAAATCCTCGACCTTCTTCTTTTTAGCGGACACGGTTTTCGGGGCTTTCGGGGCTGGCTTCTCCGGTTTTTTCCCATACGATTCCGCCACAGCAGCCTTGATTAATTTTGCATAATTTTCTCCGATGGTTTTTACCTGGACCAACTTTTCCAGCGGCATTTGATGAAGCTGTCTGATGGTCTTGATCCCCGAATCGTAGAGCATTTTCATTCGTAAAGCACCGATATGTTTCACCTGGGTAAGATCGTCTTTCTTCATAATGTTCTCCTTTTGTAATGGCCAAATACATGAACCGGTTTTATAGGGGTTGTCAAAAAAACGTCCCGGTATTGAAACGTTTTTTTTCTACAACCCCTTATGCCGCAATTCCGTAATTTGGAACATTATTATGAAAAGCGGTATAACGCCGCAAAAATCTGCCAAGTCCTACATTATTGAAAATCGTCAGGTCTCTAAAACATGGTACTGCGTAATCGATCGGGTTGCCGATCGATTTAGGCCCGGCGCCGTCCGGTCGAGTCACAAAATAGATGAAAATC
>JAUVTR010000053.1 GCA_030601425.1 Desulfobacterales bacterium | reverse complement strand
CCGTCATTGCCCGGGTTTGGATTCTCGGGCCGCCCGCCGCGCCCGATCGGACCACGCAAGATGGCCAGTCTGTTCAACACCTTGATGACCGAGGTGCTGGGATACGACGGCTATCTGGCCCAGGGCGGCGACTGGGGCGGAGCCATTTCGACCTGGCTCGGGTTCGACCACGCACCAGTCTGCCGGGCTATCCACATCAACATCATGACGATGCGGCATCCCGATGGCCCGCGGGGTCCGGAGGAAGAGGCCTGGGCCGCAGAATTCGAGCGCGAACAACTTATGGAGAACGGCTACCGGACCCAGCAGGCGACCAAGCCGCAGACCTTGAGCTACGCGATGATGGACAGCCCCGTTGGCGTCGCTGCTTGGATCATCGAGAAATTCAATTCGTGGTCGGACACCGATGGCGACAACATTGAGAGCGTGCACACCAAGGACCTGTTGTTGACAAACATCATGGTCTATCTGGTCACCAGGACCTTCAACACCGCATCGTGGATCTACTATGGCCGGCGCGAGGAAGGCGGCCGCCTGCTGTCGCCGGACGGCCACCGTGTCGAGGTCCCGACAGCCGCGGCCCTGTTCCCGGCCGAACTCCTCTCTTGGCCGCCCCGATCCTACGCAGAGCGCATCTACAACATCGTACGCTGGACCGAGATGCCGCGCGGCGGCCACTTTGCAGCGTTGGAGCAGCCAGCGTTGCTGATTGAGGACATCAGGGCGTTCGCCCGCACCTTGCGTCCCCAATTATTCGATTGAATCTGTGGTAATATCGACTCCATTTAAGCGGAAAACTGATTTAGAAAATCTGCTTGAAGCTTTTCGCAAAGCAGGATTACGCGAACACTCTCCAAAAGAACGATAACAATTTATCGCCAACAAATCATCCATGTCAAAAGTACGGATATCTCTTATTAGGTATCTGCAATTAATTTGGCCTCTAAAAATTACAGATACTGTAAACTAAAACGTAACAAACACCTTTTGAACTATCTGCAAAAATCACATGGATAAACGCTCGACAAAACCGTTGATAACTCCAACATACTCAGAAAATAAACTGCCCTTAAAAACTAATGATATCCACTTTTCCATGACCAAGGGCATATTTATTATTGGAGCCGTGACTCGGCAAAAACAGTACCGAAATCTTTTTGGATATCTGAATCGTATTCCTCCTTTGTAGTTTTTACATCATCTTCATTTTTTTTGTAAGCCTCTCCTTTTTCAATCGACACCTAAAGTGTAAAACAAACAAATTGTTCGTTGCTCCATTTTTAGATCTTAATTTTGCCGGGATAAAAGCAAGTTGGAAAAAGAGGTATGATATAAAACGCTTACATCATAATTATGAAATAACAGGAGGTGTATAATCATGAAAAATATCAATAAAATAACTGTGTCAATTATCGCATTGGTAATAGTTGTCTTTAGTATTTCTTCGATGGCCGGGACAGGTCATGAATTGACTTTGAATGCGACCAAAGATCATCCCGCTGCAAAAGGCACGGCTCTTATCAATGATAACTATGTGAGCATTCAGGCCAGAGGGCTCAAGTCCAATTCGATCTATACGGTCTGGTTTGTGAATATGAAGCCAAAAAAACATGAAACTGGAGCCGGATCGGCACCTTACATGTTTAAGACGGATGCAAATGGGTTTGGCCAGTATTCAGCTCCTCTGAGCGAGTCACCCTTTGGCAAGTGGCAGATGATCATGATCGTGCTGCACCCAAACGGTGACCCCGCCGATATGAAAAGCATGGTGGGCGCCTTGAAGGCTAAACTTGCCTAACTGAACTGATTCATGAAAATTAACTAAGAAACTTATTTATCGGATGTAGTTGTGATAAATTATGATGTAGACCGCATGCAACTTTTTGTATGCGGTCTTTTCATATGGTCAAAATTATGTATTTGCGCAGTCCTCAGTCCTCATCACTTCTTTCTATCTGCGATCTATCATACAAAACCCCCAGAAAAATAGGCCGCCGGATAGTGCGATCAGGCAGCTGATGATAAACAGGACAAAGGATCCGGTTATTTCGTACAAATAGCCGCTAAAAAAGAAACCCACCATCAGGCCGAGACCGTAGGTGACAGCATTGTTTACGGCCTGGCCCAAGGTCTTGGCTTTATCAGGCGCCAGGCGGTCAATATAAAGGATACTGGCCATATGAAATGTGCCGTATGTTACGGCATGCAAAACCTGGGAAAGTAAAATTGCCGGTGCTGATTGCGCGAAAAAAAGAATAAACCACCTGAGTGCGGCTACCAAGAATGAAAAGATCAGGACCGCTTCCAGGGAGAAGCGTTTAAATATTCGATCCGATCGAATCATGACCAGAATCTCTGCGGCTGATGCTAACGCCCATGTTAATCCGATAAATGTAGTTCCGTATCCTAAATTCTCCAGATGAATTGAAAAAAAGCCATAATAAGCACCATGGCTGACCAGCATTAAGAAAGCACAAAATAGGAAAACGAGAGCCCGTCTATCAATCAGGCTTCTTGCTCCTGGAGTGAGCCGCTTTTTTGGGGCGATTTGAATATCAGGAATTCGGGTGGAGATGGTGGACAGCATCAGCGAGCCGGCTAAAACGAGAACGACAATGATCTCCACTGAATAGAGATCAATGATTTTACCCAGCACGAGCACGATCATAATAAAACTGATGGACCCCCAGGCCCGGATTCGACCGTAACTTTTTTTCTCTCTTCCCAGGAGGTCCATGGTAAAGGCCTCCAGAAAGGAAATGATCGGGGCATAGAACATCCCGTAGAAGACAGTGATGACCAGCATGGGCCAAAAATCAACCGTAAAAAGATACAGCATCCAGATCAGGGCACTGCAGAAATTGCAGAGGATATAGATGGGTCGGCGGGCATTGAGGCGATCGGCCAGGGCTCCCCAGATGATCGGAAAAAGGACCATAACCACCGAACGCACAGCGGATAGAATTCCGATTCGAAAGCCGCTGAATCCCAAATGGTAGCAATAGAGGTTGAAGAAGGGCAAAAAAATTCCCAGCACACCAAAATACAGAAAGTACTGGGAACCGATAACAAGATGATATGTTCGCTTGTTTTCGGTGGTCATAGTTGATTCATACGGTATTTAATCAATATTGACGGTGACCTGTTTCGGTTTTTCTTCTTCGGCTCTTGGGACTTCTACCGTCAGAACCCCGTCTTTAAATGATGCTTTAATCGAATCAGGCCTGATCGACTCCTGGAGTGAGAAGGATCGGTTAAATTTACCAAAACTTCTTTCCTTGCGATAGTAATGTTCATCCTTGATTTCCGGATCCAGCAGGCGCTCCCCTTTGAGGGTCAGCACATTGTCTTTAACCTCAACCGATACATCCTCTTTGTTAACGCCGGGAAGCTCTATTTTCAGAACAATTCCATCGGCGGTTTCATAAATATCAACCGGGGGTCTCCAGTCATAAAGACTGACCTCATCGTCGAGATCCCGTGAGCGTCCAAAAGACTCGTTAAAGATTCGATTGATTCGGTCCTGCAGGGCCGCTACGTCTCGGAATGGATCCCATCTTACGATAGCCATGGTTGTACCTCCTTATACCTTTTATTCGACAGAAATTTAATCACACCTCGATTCTTGTCAAGCTTAGAATCTTTACAAACTACCGAATTAGTGTTATTTTGATCTGGTTTTTATAGAAGCAGAACAAAAAATTCGCATAAAATTTTAGGAGCCGGAGATGGAATTTATCAAAATTAGAATTGCAGAAGATTTTGGTCATCTGGGTTCTGACCTCGAAAAAACGATTGAAGACATGTTTCGATCGATGAGTCCGGCCTTCTCTCTTGCCGAACGCACTTGGAAACCCCCGATGGACATGAACGAAACTCCTGATGAAATTGTTATCGTTGCTGAGGTTGCCGGAGTGGACAAAGACAATCTGGAGATCGAGATCAGCAGCAAGGCGGTTAAAATTCAGGGAAACCGGGTTGCCCGGCACTGCACGGACGACGCCACCTACAGACTCGCCGAAATTCAATACGGCCGCTTCGAAAGAATTCTCTATCTCCCGGCGCCCATTGATCCTGAAGTCGTATCTGCCGGATACACAAACGGTCTGCTCGAGATTCGACTTGCAAAAATGCCGATTGAAAAATCCCATAAGATCACGATATCAGACGGCTAAATTAAATCTACTAAAATATTTTTTTGTGTTGCGGTAATCATTACAATCGAAATTAATAAAAACGGAGGACCAGACGACCATTTCTGGAGGTAATAATGACCGATCAACCTGATCAAAAACCACCGGTAGAGATTGATACGGAAAAAATCCCCGAGCTGCTTCCCATCCTGCCATTGTTCGATGCCGCCATGTTTCCCAAAATGGTACTTCCCCTTGTGGTGATGCAGGGGGAGTCGGTGCGGCTGGTTGATGAAGCCATGGCTAAAAATCGCATTATCGGGCTGGTTGTATCCAAAAAGCCGGAAGAGGGCAATAAGCCTGACCGCGAAGATTTGGCCCAGGTCGGAACCAGTGCCTTAATATTGAAAATGGCTAAAACCCATGACAATCGAACCCAGCTTCTGGTTCAGGGCCTCCACCGGTTCAGGATAAAATCCTGGGAAAATAGCAGGCCCTATTTACGCGCTCGTATCGAGTTGTTGAAGGAAGACGAAGTCAAAGATGATGAAACCGAAGCGCTCATGTCCAACCTTATCGGGCAATTTGTCCGCATCTTGGAGCTTTCGCCGGGGCTGCCGCCGGAGATTGGCCAGATGGCGAAATCGATTCCGGAAGCCGGTACACTGGCGGATATGGTTGCGTCTACAATTAATTCCAACCCGCAAGAAAAGCAAACAATTCTTGAAATTCAGAATGTGAAGGGGCGCCTCAAGGAAGTGACCCGTCTGGTGAATCGTCAACTCAGTATCCTTGAACTGGGGAATAAAATTCAGAGCCAGGTCAAGGGGGACATGGATCAGAGTCAAAAGGAATATTATTTGAGGCAGCAGCTCAAGGCCATTAAAGAAGAATTGGGCGAAACAGACGAAAGTCAGGTTGAAATTGAAGAGTACCGGACTAAAATTGCAGAAAAAAATCTTCCCCAGGAAGCCCGCAAGGAAGCCGAGCGCGAACTTGATCGTCTGTCACGCATGCATCCGTCCTCAGCCGAATATACGGTTGCCTCAACCTATCTGGACTGGATCACCGCTCTGCCATGGCACGAACGCACCGAGGATAATGTTGACATCAAAAAAGCCAGAAAGATTTTAGATGATGATCATTATGGGCTTGAGAAACCCAAAAGGCGAATCATTGAATATTTGGCAGTGCGCAAATTGAAGCCGGAATCCAAAGGGCCCATTTTATGCTTTGCGGGACCTCCCGGTACGGGTAAGACTTCGCTGGGGCAGTCAATTGCGCGTGCGCTGGGTCGTAAGTTTCATCGTATCTCGCTGGGAGGTGTTAGAGACGAGGCTGAAATCCGAGGTCACCGGCGCACATATGTTGGTGCCCTTCCCGGACGCATCATTCAGGGCTTGCGGCGGGCCGAATCACATAATCCGGTCTTTATGCTGGATGAAATCGATAAGGTGGGCAGCGATTTTCGTGGGGATCCGTCTTCGGCACTTCTGGAAGTCCTGGATCCTGAACAGAATTTTTCCTTTACCGATCATTATCTGGATGTACCCTTCGATCTTTCCAAGGTCATGTTCATTACAACAGCCAATATTTTAGATACCATACCGCCGGCACTGCGAGACCGGATGGAAGTTCTGATGCTTCATGGTTACACGCTGGATGAGAAATTAAAAATCGCCAACCGCTTCCTCATCCCGCGTCAGAGGGATGAACACGGAATAAAGTCCAAACAAATAAAATTTAATCAGGGTGCCGTAAAGCAAATTATCACGGGTTACACCCGTGAGGCCGGACTGCGTAATCTGGAACGTGAAATCGCCAACGTTTGCCGCGGTGTGGCCAGCAAGATTGCCGCCGGCAAGGTCAAGTCCGTAACCATTAAAATAGAGGATATCCACGGGTACCTTGGCCCTGTGCGGTTTACCTCTGAAACCAAAGCCCGCGTGACCGCACCCGGTATCGCCACCGGCCTGGCGTGGACCCCGACCGGTGGTGAGCTCTTGTTTATTGAAGCGACCGCAATGAAAGGGAATAAAGGTCTGACGCTGACCGGACAGCTGGGAGACGTGATGAAGGAGTCGGCAACCGCCGCCCTGAGCTTTATTCGCTCAAATGCAATAAAACTAAACATCGATGAAGATTTTTTCGAAACCCATGATCTTCATATTCACGTGCCGGCCGGTGCGATACCCAAAGACGGGCCTTCTGCCGGCGTCACGATGCTGACCGCACTGACATCGCTGCTGAAAAACAGGACCATTCATAAAGATATGGCGATGACCGGTGAAATTACCTTAAGAGGCCAGGTGCTGCCGGTCGGCGGCGTAAAGGAAAAAGTGCTGGCCGCCCATCGGGCCGGTATCAAGGAAATTATCCTGCCGGAGTGGAACAAAAAGGATCTGGAGGACATACCCCCAAAGGTTCAAAAAGAAATCCGCTTTCACTTTGTCGATAAGATGATCAATGTCCTCGACCTCGCACTTGACGGCAAAAAGCAGTCCCCCCGGAAAAGGAGACGAAAAAAGAACTGATTGCAATGATTCCCAATTTACGCGTACGCACAATGCCGGTCGGTTACCGTTTCGCGGTCATATTCGCACTTTTTACGCTTTTTATCTACGGGTGTGCGAGCAGCGCTCCTCGAACGCACACCCCGCCTCCTAGCAAACTCGGTTATCCAAAACCATACAAAGTATTGGGCAAGTGGTATCAACCGCTGCCGCATTCTGAGGGTTTTCGCCAGCGCGGCGTGGCCTCCTGGTATGGGCGGGATTTTCACGGTAAAAAAACATCCAACGGTGAGATTTACAACATGTATGCCATGACCGCTGCTCATAAAACATTGCCGCTGGGTACTTACGTGCGGGTGCACAACCTGGAAAACAATCGCAGCATTGTGGCCAGAATCAATGATCGCGGCCCCTTTGTGCGCGGTCGAGTCATTGATTTATCTTACACGGCCGCCAGAGATATCGGGATCGTGGGTCCCGGTACAGCCAGTGTTGAGGTGGTTGCCCTGGGCAGACCGGCATCGGTCGCCGGCAGTTCGGCAACAACTTATATTGCGGACGATTATTATTCCGGCAATTTTACATTTCAGATCGGTGCTTTTTTAAATCGTGAAAATGCCGAAAGACAAAAGCGCGAACTTGCAAAAAAGTATAAAAATGCCCACATAACCGTTTATGACAGAGGAGATAAAATCTTTTATCGGGTTCGGGTCGGCAGATTTACAACTCTAGAAGCGGCCGTTCAACAGGAAGAAATTCTCATTCAGGACGGATTCCCGGATGCAATTTTGGTTGCGGAATAGTGACCGGATGGTTGGGTGTTTTCAAACCGGGTGCAAATCACCCGGTTACACCCGCACCGATTAAGGCACTGCCGTGCCTTCGAAAAGCCCTGTTCAAAGCTGCACAGAACGAGTTAGTCATGTTTGCTGTCGTTTTGCGGCATGAACCGGCAGGTGTTCCCATAACAGAAAAATCATTGCTTTTTGTATGGCTCTCATCTATAAAAAAACTTCCATATTCCAACAAATAGTGCCGACGGATTCACCATAAATTACAGCCTTTTAACATCCAATGAAAATGGATAATTTCCTTTGAAAACCCGCTCTTCCATTGTTCCACACTTCCATTATTCCATGATTGCGGTATAAACTCAGGCTTCAAAAAATACCCTGTATTTTCGTTCAGTTGTAGAAATTCCGAGACGTTAAATTACAGCGGAGAAATTATGCAACCGATTGTCTCTTCCGGAGTTCTTTCACCGTGGGAACCCGGCATTTTTAGCCTTGCGATCTATGTCATTCTTATTCTGATTTTCGTTGCATCCCAGCTGTTTATTGCGGTCTGGCTTGGGGTGAGGAAAAGAACCGTTGAAAAGTTAAGACCTTATGAAAGCGGCATTATCCCCACCGGCGCCGCCCGCCTGCGTTATCCCGTCCCGTTTTATCTGGTGGCAATCTTTTTTCTCATTTTTGACGTGGAAGGCGCCTTTATTTTTGCCTGGGCTATCGCCTATGGAGAACTCGGCTGGTCGGGATGGATGCAGATTTCATTTTTTATCGTGTTGTTGCTTCTGGGCCTTTCTTACATCTGGCGAAAGGGGGGATTTGATTGGGGGCCGACAACCCAAAAGGATTAACCGATCGTTTGCTGGGCGGAACAGATGCCCTGATTAACTGGTCACGTAAATACAGCCTGTGGCCTATGTTTTTCGGGCTCTCATGCTGTTTTGTCGAGGAAGCCACAGCCCTGACCGCCCGCTACGATATGGCCCGTTTTGGCGCAGAAGTTTTACGTCCTTCCCCGCGGCAGGCCGATCTTCTGATTATCTCCGGTACGGTCTTTAAAAAGATTGCGCCGGTTGTTTTGCGTCTATATGAACAAATGGCCGAGCCCAAATGGGTGATTTCAATGGGGTCCTGCTCCAACTGCGGGGGCATGTATGACGTTTACAGCGTTGTGCAGGGAATCGATCAGATTTTGCCGGTGGATGTTTATATACCGGGATGCCCGCCGCGGCCCGAGGCTGTGCTTCAAGGGCTAGTTATGCTGCAGAAAAAAATAGAGACTGAAAGTCCCACCCGTTCTATATTTCATTTCGAAGGCGGTACCCAGGGAAGTGTCAAACCCATTCTCGTAGACGGTCAAACCAAATCCCGTGATCCCCGGGGTCCGGGTATGGAAGGCACCGCCATACGGGGTACTTCGGTGGTTGCGCCTGAATTTCTGGATAGCCGCTCAGACCTCATGTGGACCCCGCCGCCGCGGCAAATCGAATTAAACCCATCCGATCAAAACCTGGCGCAGGTTTTAAGCGCACGATTCGGCGATGCCGTTCAAACTACATCGCCGACATCCGACATGCTCACGTTTCAGGTTGCCGAAAGCCGGCTCAAGGATGTGCTGCATTATCTGAAGACCGAAGCAACCCCGAAGTATCAGCGGTTGGATGACCTGACCGCCATTGATGAATCCGCCCGCCGGCAGCCGGATAACTTTCCGGACTACACTATGGTCTATCATCTGTTGTCCTTTGATTCCGCCAGCCGGGTGAGGCTGAAAGTGCCGCTACATCATCAAGATCCCACCACGTCGAGCATTACCGATATCTGGCCTTCGGCCAACTGGTATGAACGGGAAGTTTTTGACTTGATGGGTATTCACTTTGAGGGCCATCCGAACCTGCGCCGGATTATCATGCCGCCTGATTGGGAAGGTCACCCCTTAAGAAAAAGCCATCCGGGCAGAGCAACTGAAATGGCTCCCTATACCCGTAAAGAAGCTGAAAAGCTTCAACCTTTAGATGGCGGCGTTTATGTAAAATCAGCCCACGGCGAGCAGCCGCTGATTCTAAATATCGGCCCCCACCACGTCGGCACCCACGGGTTACTGCGCTACATTGCTGCCCTAAACGGTGAAAAAATCACCGGCCTGGAATTGGAGATCGGGTACCACCATCGGGCGGTGGACAAAATCGGTGAGCGCCAGACCTGGCACCAATTTATTCCCTACCTGGCACGTGTCGATTATCTGGCCGGCGCGGCCAATGATCTTCCTTACCTGCTGGCGGTGGAAAACCTGGCAGGCATAAAAGTTCCCGAACGGGCCCAGGTGATTCGGGTGATGCTCAGCGAACTCTTTCGTCTGAGCAACCATCTGGTCTGGTTTGCCACTTATGCCCACGATGTGGGAGCCATGACGCCTAATTTCTATACGTTTCGCGAACGGGAGATGATTCTGGATATTGTGGAACTCATCACCGGGGGTCGATTGCACCCCTCCTGGTTCCGGATAGGCGGGCTGGCCGCGGATTTGCCCGAGGGATGGAAACAAGCCGTCGATGAGTTTATCAAAATATTTCCGCAGCGCCTGCAGGAATACGAAAATTTGCTTCGCAAAAATCCCATATTCAAGGCGCGCACCCGGGGTGTCGGCCGGATTTCGTTACAGGATGCCATGGACTGGGGGGTGACCGGGCCCAACCTGCGAAGTTGCGGACTGGAATGGGATTTACGCAAAAAAATGCCCTATTCGGGCTACGAAAATTTTGAGTTTGAAGTCCCCACTGCCACCGGTGGAGATTGTTATGCCCGCTATCTGGTAAGGGTTGAAGAAATGCGGCAGAGTATCAGGATCATCGAACAGGCGGCCAACAACATGCCTTCCGGCCGGTATATAACCGATGATTACCGTTACGTGATTCCCAAACGCGAAGACATGCTCAAAGATATCGAAAGCCTGATCCATCACTTTATCAATGTGACCCGCGGGCCCAGGATTCCCAGGGGCGAGGCCTATGCATCCTGTGAAATACCTAGGGGAGAGCAGGGGTATTACGTGGTCAGCGACGGCCTGGGTTATGCCTATCGAGTGCGCATCCGAGCGCCCGGGTTTGCCAATGTGCAAGTTATGCCGTTGATGGCCGTGGGGGAGAGTATTGCGGATTTAATCGCCATTATCGGTTCGGTTGATTATATTTTACCGGATATCGACCGCTAGGATTCAGATGTCAGAAAACAGAGAACAGAGAACAGAAAAACAGAAGTCGGAATAGCTGCTTCATCTTCAGGGCTTAAGCATCTGTCTTCTGTCATCTGACCTCTGTCCTCTGAATCTTGAACCCTGAACCTCTGAACCTTTGAAATAGCTAAAGCGACAGATTTAAATTTCCAATGCTGCCGAACAAACTTAAAGAATCTTTAGAAAAACAAATTGCCCATGCGGATCATCCCCGGGAGATGGTGGTTGACGTCATGCTGGCACTGCAGGATCATTACGGTTATTTGAATGATGAAGCCGTGGAAACCGTAGCGGCTCTTTTAGAGATGTCTCCGCTGGAAGTGGAAGAAGTGGCCACGTTCTATACCTTTACCTATCGTGAATCGGTCGGAAAATATGTGATTCATGTCTGTGACAGTGTGATTTGCTGGATGGACGGGTATGAATCCATACGAGATTATCTTTGCAGAAAACTGGACATCGCTGTGGGCGCCACCTCGGCGGATGGATTATTTACGCTTTTGCCGGTCTGCTGCATCGGGTATTGTGATCAGTCCCCGGCCATGTTGATCAATCGTAAGGTTTATGGACATCTCTCACCGGAGAAAATCGATAGTATTCTGGAGAAGCTTAAAGTCGAAACTTAACCTTATAAGCTGGCATTTATTGATATCGAATTTTGATAAATCCGAAGTCCGAATTTCGAAATTCGAAACAATTTTCTAATTTTTAAAATTCAAATGATCAAAACGAAAACCTCATTGAAAATAAAAAAATGTTTTGAACATTGGAGCATTCTTATTTCGGATTTAAACTTTAGGCATTTTAGTTCACTTTAGCTCATTTTAGGCACTTATGGAAAACTATCCTCAGGTCTTACTTGAAAACTGCAAGCCGGACCGGATTACCACACTGGAAGAATACGAACAGAGCGGTGGGTATCAGGGTTTGAAAGCGGCTATCAGCCAGCACGGTGAAGGGGGCATCCAGCAGATGATTGAGGATGCCAACCTGCTGGGGCGCGGCGGCGCTGCATTTCCAGCCGGTTTGAAGCTTAAATCAGTGGCCGATGACGCGCCCTTTCCAAGATATATCGTTTGCAACGCCGATGAAATGGAGCCCGGCACCTTTAAAGATCGAGTTCTGATTCATGCCAATCCTCATATGATTATCGAAGGTATAATCATTGCCGGATTTTCGGTTAAAGCGCAAAAGGGCATTATTTTCATCCGGCCGGAGTACGAAAGCGGTGCCCGAATTTTCGAACGCGAGGTCAAGGCTGCCGAAGCCGCCGGTTATCTGGGTAAAAACATATTGGGAAGCAATTACGCCCTGGAAATTGTTGTTCACCGCAGCGGCGGCCGGTACATCTGCGGCGAGGTGACGGCGCAGTTGAATGCATTAATGGGCAAGCGGCCCAATCCGGTGCAACCGCCTCCTTATCCAACCGAAAAAGGGCTCTGGGGGCTGCCCACGGTGCTCAGCAACGTGGAAACCTTTGCCTGCATGCCGCACATTATCCGCCGGGGCCCTGACTGGTTCAAGGGCCTGGCTAAAACCGAAACCGGTGCGGGCACCAAAATTTTTTGTGTCAGCGGCAAGGTCAAGCGGCCGGGCTGTTATGAGCTGCCCATAGGAGTCCGATTAAGTGAGATTATTGAAGATTATGCCGGTGGCATGCTGGACGGCTCAGAATACAAGGCCTGTTTGCCGGGAGGCGCTTCAACCGGTTTTCTACCTAAAGAACACTTTGACATTGAAATGGATTTTGAATCCCTCAAAAAGGTCGGAAACCGACTGGGAACGGGCGCCATTATGGTATTTGACCATAAAACCTGTCTGGTGGGGGCGACCTTGAATTTAACGGAGTTTTTTGCCAGAGAGTCCTGCGGCTGGTGTACCCCCTGCCGGGAAGGTCTGCCCTTTATTCGAGATTTGCTTTTGCGCCTGGAAAACGGTGAAGGCCGGGAAGATTTTATTCCTTTGCTGGAAGAAATGGGCAGGCATCTCTGGAGCGCTTACTGTGCTTTTGCACCCGGAGCCGTCGCACCCCTGCAAAGTTTGCTGACGCACTTCGGGGAGGAAGTCGAAGAACATATTAGTCAGAAAAAATGCCCGTTTAAACAATAAATTCGAAACATGAAATCCGAAATACGAAAAAATATCGAAATCCTAAATTCAAATGTTCAAAACTTTTGAATTTGAGTCATTTGAAATTCGAATTTGTTTCGACCAATTTTATTAAATCAGGCGATATTCGAATTTCGAATTTAAATATCAGAAGTTATTACAAAGCACCAAAGATCACAATTCATTTTTGAATAAATAAATTGCTCAATAAGAACTTTATTTATGCCCAAAATTATCATCGATGATCGTGAAATCGAAGTTGCACCGGGAACCAAGGTAATCGAGGCGGCGGAAAAACTCGGAATCATGATTCCCAGGTTTTGCTACCATCCAGCCCTGGGATCCGTGGGTGCCTGCCGTGTATGCGCCGTGAAATTCTTGCAGGGCCCGTTTAAAGGAGTGCAAATGAGCTGCATGGTGGATGCCCAGGACGGCATGGTGGTGTCCACCACCGATGAAGAAGCGGTTGCGTTTCGCAAATACATTATCGAATGGCTTATGCTCCATCATCCCCATGATTGTCCGGTCTGTGATGAAGGCGGGCATTGTCTGCTGCAGGACATGACGGTTTCCGGGGACCACGGTATTCGAAGATATTTAGGGAAAAAGCGCACTTACCAGGACCAGTATCTGGGTCCCCTGCTTCAGCACGAAATGAATCGCTGCATCCATTGTTATCGCTGTGCCCGGTTTTATCAGGAATTTAGCGGTTATTACGACCTGGGAGCCTTGCAGTCCGCGAACCGAACTTATTTTGGACGCTTTAAAGACGGCATCCTGGACAGCCCATTTGCCGGCAACCTGAGCGATATCTGCCCAACCGGTGTTTACACCGACAAGCCGTCTCGTTTTATTGGCAGACGCTGGGATTATGAGCGCAGCTCTTCATTATGTATTAACTGCTCTTTAGGTTGTCATACGGTAGCCAGTTCCCGCTATCGTAAAGTCGTTAGACAAGAAGCGCGGCTCAGCGATGCTGTAAATGGCTATTTTATCTGCGACCGGGGGCGTTATGGATTTTTCTATGCCGGTCTGGAACAACGGCCCCGCAAGTGCATGATCGATGGTGAAGTGATTGCTTCTGCTGAGGCCGTTGAAGCGCTTAAACAAAGATTGGAGACCGTCATGAATAAGGCCGGCGCAGAAGCTATTGCCTGTGCGGGCTCCAGCCGCAGCAGTCTTGAAACTCTGGCCATGTTGAAACGGGTGTGTCAGATAAAAGGCTGGCAGCCGCCTGCTTATTTTGTGAGTACGGAAATCACGCGGAAAGTGGATTCCGCCATATCCAGACTCGAACCTGATCTGATGGTTTCATTGCGTGAGATTGAATCAGCCGACTTTATTGCGGTTGTGGGTGCCGATCCGCTTAACGAAGCACCCATGCTGGCGTTGGCCATGCGGCAGGCCCGGCGAAATGCTGCTGCGGTTGCCGTTTTCGACCCCCGTCCGGTTTTTTTGCCTTTTGAATTTGAGCACCTGCCCGTAACTCTAGATGAGGTCGATCTTTACCTGGGCGCGGTGATAAAAGCGGCGATAGGCCCCGAGGCCGTGAAAGAATTTGATAAAGCAGCTCATGCATTTTATACGGCCCTTCCGGAAATTAAGCAGATTTCAACCTTACTGCAGAAGAAAATCTCTGCTCTGGCCGAAAAGCTGCGAACCAGCCAACGGCCGATCATCGTTTGTGCCACCCAAACGGTGCGCCAGGAGACGCCTCCGTTGGCAGCCGATCATGCTTTGCTTATACACGCTGCCGGGAAGCAGGTGGGGTTGTTTTATTTAATGCCCGGAGCGAATGGGTTTGCAGCCGGATTGCTTTCCGATCAAAAGGCCTCATTTGAAAACCTCATCGAGAATATTGAAAACGGTTCCCTTAAAGGCCTTATTCTGGTTGAAAGTAATCCTTTCCGGCAATTTCCGGATCGACATAGGCTTGAACAGGCTCTGGAGCGGCTGGAATTGCTGGCCGTGTTGGATTACGTGAATTCTGAAGCTGTACAGAAAGCTCATATTTTTCTGCCCACGACCACGCTGTATGAAACTGCAGGCGTTTATATCAACCAGGAAGCAAGACTCCAGGCCGTGCAGCCCGCTCATAAGGGCGGTATCCCCATCGCGCAAGTCGGCAGCGGAGACCATCCAGCCCGGATCTATGGCACGGGTATCCCGGGAAATGAGCCTGCAGCAGCCTGGCAATTGCTGGCCAATTTGATAGATGCTGAGCGGCAGCCGACTGCAAAGGACCTGCGGGCCGGTATTTGGAACTGGCTGGCTAAAACCGAATCCGCATTTGAAGAGATGGCGACGATTGAAAAAATTCCTGATGACGGTATGCGCATTTATCGGGAAAAAGACGGATCCGCACGCTTCTCGATTAAACGGCTTAAGGGCGGTTCGGATATCGATGACCGCCTGGAACTGATTGCAGTGGAGTGGCTATTTGGCACCGAGGAGCTTTCTTCTTATGGCGAGTGTCTAACAGGTCTTGAGGGAAGCCCAGGTATTTTCATGTGTCGAACTGATGCGGAGAAATTGAACCTGGCTGCTGGGGACATGGTGTCCATTGAGTTGGATAGAGGTACGCTCGAAGCGAATTTACGAGTAGCAGATAATATGGCTGCCGG
>JAUVTR010000257.1 GCA_030601425.1 Desulfobacterales bacterium | reverse complement strand
ACATCATTAAACCAACGTTTCATACGGGTCATGACGCGGTTAAAAATGTTCTTATCCCGAATTCTGAATTTGCGTGAATCTTGATTGCGGGCGCCGTAGAGCACCAGTCCCACGCCGGTGGCATACATGGGGTTGTTGACCACATCCACCAGACCGGTGATGGCCCGCGGTTTGCCGATCCGACAGGGGAGATTGAAAATGGATTCGGCAATATCGTTGACGCCCTCTAAAAGCGCCGTTCCCCCGCTGATGACAATACCGGACGGAATCATATTTTCCATGCCGGCCCGGATGATTTCGCGGTGCACCAGCTGGAAAATTTCCTCCATGCGGGGCTCCAAAATTTCTCCCAGAATTTGACGTGAGAGCCTGCGGGGCTCCCGGCCGCCCATACCGGGCACCTCGATGGTCTCTTCGGCCCTGATGTTCTGAGCCACACAGTTGCCGTATTTCTTTTTAATTTTTTCAGCTTCGGCATGCGGTGCCCGCAGCCCGATAGCAATGTCATTGGTCAGGTTGTTTCCGCCCAGCGCCAAAATAAAGGTATGCTTGATATTATTTCCGGCAAAGATGGCCAGATCGGTGGTTCCGCCTCCAACGTCCAGCAGGGCAACGCCCAGTTCCTTTTCCTCGTCTGTAAGCACGGCTTCGCCGGAAGCCAGCGATTCCAGGACGATATCGCAGACGTCCAGTCCGGAACGATTGGCACATTTAACGATGTTGTGGGCCGATGCCACCGCACCGGTGACAATATGAATTTTAGCCTCCAAACGCACACCGGACATTCCCATAGGGTTTTGAATGCCGCGCTCATCATCGACCATATATTCCTGCGGCAGCACATGAATCACCTCACGGTCCATGGGTATGGCAACCGCGCGCGCGGCATCGATGACCCGATCGACATCTTGCTCGCTAACCTCCGACCCTTTGACCGCCACGATCCCACGGCTGTTGAAACCGGTGATGTGCCCACCGGCAATACCGGCATAGACAGCAGAGATCTCACAGCCGGCCATCAGTTCCGCCTCTTCTACAGCCTTTTTGATGGAATCGACGGTCGACTCAATATTGACCACCACGCCTTTTCGCAGGCCGATTGAGGGGCTCGTTCCAATGCCGATGATGTTTATTCTATCTCCGGATGCCTCACCCACGACGGAACATATTTTGGTTGTTCCGATATCTAGGCCGACGATAACCTCTCCTTGCATCTTATACCTCCTTCTGATCTCCACCCGGGGTTTTAAGTCGGACGGGATTTACAACAATGCGGTTTATATTGTTGAGATCAATGCGATCGAAATCCGGAAAATTTCGTTTTTGCTTCCGATATCTCAGGATATTTTTGAGCATGGCATATTTGAGCGGGTAATTGTGATACCCTAAAACAATGGTTTTGATTTGTTTAAAAGCCTGCAGGGTGATACCAATTTCCCGATCCACGCGGATTTGTTTGATTTTGCGGTTGGGAAGGATGCCGCGGGTCTGCTTTCCCAAAATCAATACCTGCATCACAGCTTCAAGCGGCCTGGTGTTGAGATGATTATTCTGCGAACCTTTGACCTGCCAGGCCGACCGTTGCGGGAAAGGATCTGTGGTTTTTCCGTGAACACTGAAATCAGCCAATTGTAGTCCGTTAATTAGCGGTAAATTATCAGGATCCGAAGCGGTCCATTTTTTGAAGATCTGGCCCTGCTCATTGATGATGTATTTGCGATCCAGATTGACAATGGCCAGGGGCGAATGTTCTTTGATGCGGATATAAAGCCCGGATGGGATCTCGCGCCGGACTTCGGCCGCAGCGATCCAGGGATGTGCTATCAAGCGTTTTCTGACCATTGACAGATTGACAGCCAGTACATTCATGCCTTCCCGCACCCGGGCCTGCTGGAGGATTTGTTTTGTCGTCAGGCGCTGCATACCCTCTATTTTCAGACTTTTCGCTTTGAAATAGTCACACTGGGTGATGACATCGTGAATTAAAATAAAAAAGCAGCTTATGGCGATCAATGCCGCCAGACCGGCGACCACGTTAAAACCGATCATAAAACGGCGCAAAAATGCAAAGTGTTGTCTTCTCTTGGCACCTTTACGATAGTTTTTGCGTGGCTTTTCCCGTTTGAACACAAATCACCTCATTAATTTATGATCGCTGCGCTTAAAGACCGTTCCCCCTCCGGGGAAACTTAAAGAGCGCTTCGCTTTAGGAGCACTTCGTTTTAGGCATGTTATGGCCTCCAACCTAAAGTCCTGCGAAGCAGGGCGCTCCTCAAGGCCCAGCGGGCCGCTCTTTCGATTATTTGTTGAGAAACATTTCGCCCACTTTCCATACATCACCGGCACCCAGGGTCAGCAGCAGATCTCGGGGCTGCAGGGTTTGCTTTAAATGCGAAAGGGCGGCTTTGAATCCGTCGACGTATATGACCTCTTTATGCCCGTGAGCTTTAATTTCTTCACAAAGATTCTGCGAGCTGACGCCTTCGATTTTCTTTTCGCTGGCCGCGTAAATTGGCATCACCAGCAGAATGTCTGATTGGTAGAATGCCCGGCTAAACTCATCGAAGAGCGCCTGGGTTCGGCTGTAACGGTGGGGCTGAAATACGACCACCTTGCGTCGATCCGGCCAGTTTTCTTCGACCGTCTTGAGCGTGATTTTTATTTCAGTGGGATGATGCCCATAATCATCGATCACGATAACACCGTTGGTTTCTCCTTTGATTTCCAATCGGCGCTGGACGCCTTCAACGGTTTCCAGGGCGCTTTTAATCTGATCAAAGGCAATATTGAGTTCCAAGCCCACGGCGATACTGGCGGTTGCATTATAGACGTTATGAATTCCCGGAAGATTCAGGTTAATGTGCCCCAGTTTTTCCCCGTGATGATAAATGTTAAAACCGCTTTTCTGATTTGCAAAGGAGACGTCGCGGATATGAAAATCAGCCTGGGTGCTCATTCCGTAAGTTGTATAACGCTTTTTTAGCCGGGGAATAAGATCCTGAATGGGCTCGTTGTCCAGGCACAGAACCGCCAGGCCGTAAAACGGTATTCGATCCAGGAACTTTGAAAAAACGGTTTTAATGGCATCCAAATCCTCATAGAAATCCAGGTGCTCCTTATCAATGTTGGTTACCACGGCGATCGTGGGTGAAAATTTCAGAAAGGAGCCGTCACTCTCGTCCGCTTCGGCAACAATAAAATCTCCTTGCCCGAGAACGGCATTGGAGCCGATGCTTTTCAATTTTCCGCCGATCACCACCGTTGGGTCCAGGCCGCCTTCGGCCAGGACCGAAGCAACGATCGAGGTGGTGGATGTTTTGCCATGGGCGCCGGCAACCGCAATGCTGTACTTTAAGCGCATCAGTTCGGCCAGCATTTCAGCGCGTGGAATTACCGGAATGGAAGATTGCCCGGCTGCTTGGACTTCAGGATTGTCCGGATCGATGGCAGAAGAAACCACCACCACATCGGCACCTTCAATATGTTCGGCAGCATGCTCTTTAAATATGGCGCCCCCCAAACTTTCCAGGCGGTCAGTAATATCCGATCTTTTAATGTCTGAACCCGACACCTTGTAGCCCAGGTTCAGCAGCAATTCAGCGATACCACTCATGCCGATACCACCGATACCCACAAAATGAATATGGTATTTTTTTAAATACATTTCTTTCGAGTTGATAGCCTCTATCTATTTTTAGATTCCTGGTGTTTCGATCTATCCTTACGAAAACAGAGTCAAATCCGAAACTCGAATATCGCCTGATTTAATAAAATTGGTCGAAACAAAATTTCAATTATCAAAATTCAAATGACAAAAACGAGACGTCCGATGTTAATTTCTTCATTTGGCTTGTTCTACCTGTTTTGAACATTTTTATTTTCGTATTTCGGATTTGTTTCGAAATTCGGATTTCGTATTTCGAATTTTTATTATTTTACCGGCTCTACTCCTGGTATTAAATGTCAACACCCAGCAATTCATAGCAGTCATCTATAATATTCTTGGCTGCATTCGGGTGACCCAGCTGCTCTGCTTTTGACGACATTGCTTTAAGCGCTTCCGGATGAGAGGCGTAATATTCAATTTTCCGGCCCAGAATCCTGGCATTTAAATCTTTTTCCAGAATTATTTCAGCAGCGCCTTCCCTGGCCATCGTATCTGCATTTAATGTCTGATGATCATCCGCTGCAAAAGGGAAGGGGATAAAAATCACCGCTTTTCCAAGAGCGGTCACTTCGGCCACAGTGGTGGCACCGGCCCGGCAAATGATGAGGTCTGCCTGTTTGTACTGAGGCGCCATCTGCCTGAAAAATGATTGAACCCTGGCAGGGATTTCGAGACTCCGGTAGGCTTCCTTTACCATCTGTTCATCGGCCGTGCCGGTCTGATGGACGAAGTACAGGCTTTCTTTTTTTGTTAAATGGTTCAAAGCTTCCATTACGGCCATATTGATGCTGTGCGCACCTTGGCTGCCGCCGATGATCAGCACGCAAAACGATTTTGAATCGGAGGCATGATCATTGGGTTGATGATTCAGGAGCTCCTTGCGCACCGGGTTGCCCGTCAGCCGGGTTTTTTCCGTGACAAAGCGTGTTTTTGTATCTTTAAATGACACGTAAATTCGATCCGCAAAACGGGATAAGATTCGGTTGGTAATCCCGGGTAAAATATTTTGCTCATGCAGCGCAATTTTGGTGCCCAGAAGCCATGCACTGACCACGACGGGTCCCGCCGAATAACTGCCCAGGCCAATGGCCAGGTCCGGTTTGTAGTTTTTTAGAATCCGAATTGACTCCATAACCCCTTTGGGAATTTTTACCGCAGATTTTATTTGATTCCATAAACCTCGGCCTTTGATTCCTTCCGCCGTTATGGTTTCCAGTTTAAAATCTGTTTTGGACAATACCGATCGCTCCAGGGGGTTTCCCGTGCTGACAAAGACAACGCTATTGCTGTTATTGCGCGTCATAAACTCCTGGGCGATGGCCAGCCCTGGAAACAAATGACCTCCCGTGCCGCCACCGGCAATCACGAT
>JAUVTR010000161.1 GCA_030601425.1 Desulfobacterales bacterium | reverse complement strand
ACAGAGAACCGCAGCCTGCGACGAGCTCAGTCGAATCGAATATCGAATATAGAATGTTGAATATCGAAGGAAAAGAAAACTTCATCATTCGAAATTCCTGACTTTAGATCACGTCTTTAGCGTGATTCGATATTCAAAATAGGGGAATTGATAGGTTGCTATGCATATGAAATCTGAGGCCAGATGACCAGCAATCAGATGTCCACTGTTATCTAACCCCTGAACCTTTGAACGTTGAACCATTGAACCCTATTAGGATGGAACGCTTATAATGATAAAACCGATCTATTTCCCTTTTACCTATGTACCCCGATGGGTGGCGGAAACTTTGGCCACCTGTTTTAAGCAATTTACAATCTATCGGCCCACGGGCAAAAAAATGCCGGATGAGATGCAGCTCTGGGTCGATGCGAATGTGATGGAAGTCCGTGTGCCTGTGCAGACAGCGGATGAAGCGCTTGGAAAGGTCCTCAAAGATTTCCAACCTTTTGCCAGCCTGCACGATGATCGTAAGAGCCTGAAAACGGCGGTCCTGCTTGGGCAGGAATTTGGCATTCCTTTTTTTGGTGAATCCGCGGCTTCCCAGATTGTTTCGGATGTGAAAAAAGGCAGCAAGTCGGAATCTGCCGAAGCGAATTTCGATCCGTTGTTTTGCGCGCGGGTTTTTCTCGATTTTGCCCAGCAATTCGACCGGCAGAGTGATGAATTAAATCAAGGGCTCGGTGTTAATAAGCGGCGTTCGCACGATCTGCTAGAAAAACTAAGCGGCGAAAAAGATAAGGGTTTACCTGTCACCCCCCTTACGGCTGAAATCAAAGTCGATGATCCCGGTGAATACATGGCACTGGGTCGGCTTCAAGCCTGGATTCGTCTATTTTTGGAAGATACGGTTAACTCGGGGCTTTTTGTGACCAGCAGCCAATCGGTTTTCGATCATTTGATTGAAAACCTGACAGCAGTTGAAAAGATTATCCAATCTGAAGGGCTGCCGGTCATGGCTGCTTTAGATGATGCCGCCATCACCTGGCGAGATCCGTTTTTAAAACAAATGAAACGACTTGTCGAAACCCGGTGGTCGGCAGCCGAGGGCGTCTTTGCCGGGGTGCCCCCGTTAAAGGGTGAGCGCTCAAAGGTTACGCTCACGCTGTATCTGTTGCCCGGCCAAAGCCCGGCGGATTTATTTGCCCAGGTTTTAGAGGATCAGAATGTCAATCCAATTAAACCCAATCAGCGGGTTGGATTTAAAAATACCCTGATCGGACTCATCGCTCAACATTAAATTTTGCGAAAAAATATCATCAAGGCTTGACTCGCTTTTTCAATTGGTATATTGACGTTCCTCTAAAACAGAATCCAAGGTGGATATCCAGCACCTTAATAAAAACCTTATTTGAAAGGAGACTTATATAATGGGTTTTAGTGTTGTCGTAGACGCAGAAAAATGCGCAGGTTGCGAAGAATGCGTAGATGTTTGCCCGGTTGAAGTATTTGAAATGAAAGACGATAAGTCAGTAGTCGTGGAGGAGGATGAATGCCTTGGCTGCGAAAGCTGTGTCGAGGTTTGTGAAGAAGGCGCCATTACCGTAGAAGAGATTTAACTCGTTTTGACCCTCTGACCCTTGATCCTATTTCGTAAGCCGGGTCAGAGGGTCTATTTCTATTGATACGCCGGATAGCTAATCTTTTTGATGGGTTGTTTTCAAACCGGGTGCGAAGCACCCGGTTCCAACCGCAACGTTTATACCGCTTTCCATAATAATGTTCCGGGCCACCGGCCACCCGCTATGCGGGTGGTTGTTGACTCCATATCGAAACCCACATCCCATCCCGCTCGTCTCGTTTTTGATCAAATAAATTCGCATAAAATAATTATCAGGTCGATTCGATTTATTGGGTTTTCCAAACCGGGTGGTCGTTGACTCTGCAGGGCGGCTTGAGGCTGGGAGAATTTGAATTGCTACAATCCTTTGCCTCACATGAGATTGGATCTCATTAGGCACTGATTTATCATCAAAAATAGAAGCTTGCCGCTTTATCTTCACCTTGCCTGCGTCAGTAAACTATGTTAATTGGGTATTTTATACCGCTTTCCATAATAATGTTACGAATGACGGAATTGCGGCATAAGGGGTTGTAGAAAAAAACGTTTGAATACCGGAACGTTTTTTTGACAACCCCTACATACCGCTTTCCATAATAATGTTCCGAAATGTTGACCCAGGTTGCCATGAAACAATATGTGATCGATGAACTCAGGCCCGAGGACCATAATAAAATTAAGGAATATTTGGATGAGGCCTATGGCGCTGCTGAAATGGGCGCTATATACTGGGTGCCGGTAGCAGTAGATATGCTGACTGAAATCCAACGTGAGCATATCGATTGTCAGCCCTATTACTTTTCCATAGACTTGGAGGATAATCGGTTTGCCCTCGAATTGTTAGTCCGCACCAAAAAGCGGGTCAGATGCGCCTGTATCGGGTATGCCTCTAAAGACCAGCGAATCTGGATTATGGAGGCCGTTGATGTCATATTTGAACGTCTGGATATTGCAACCTAACAAATGATTGAAAATTTTTGATTGACGATTGTTATAATTGACAATTGATGATTGCATATTGAATATTTGTAGAAATGAAACCCGAAGTCTAAAAAAAACGAAGATAAAATTGATTGAAATCCTTAAATAGTCAATCGCCAATATTCAATTGTCAATTCAAGAGATCGGCAATATTCAATTACGAACAGGGGAGGTGGAGATGATTCGGACCCTATACGTTACGATCTGGGTCGGTTTTGTCACCCTGGTGGTGGGGGTATTGGTCATTGGACTGTCATTTTTTGTCCGATCGGCCAACCCCTTGCACAAAATTGCCCGGTTTTGGGGGAAATCAATTCTGATGGTCAGCCGGATTAAAGTTTCCGTCAAAGGGCTGTCCAACATTGACCATGCGGTTCCTTATATTTACATGCCCAATCACCAGAGTAATTTTGACATACCGGTTCTGCTGGGACATCTTACGGTTCAATTTCGATGGTTGGCCAAGGTGGAACTTTTTAAAATTCCGATTTTTGGTCGCGCCATGCGCAAGGCCGGTTATATCGGTATTGACCGATATAATCGCGAATCGGCTTTTAAGAGTCTTAAAGTGGCAGCAAACAAGATTAAAAGCGGCGTATCGGTGCTCTTATTTCCGGAAGGCACCCGCAGCCGGGACGGTAAAATACGGCCTTTCAAAAAAGGGGGGTTTGTCCTGGCGGTCGATTCCGGTGTTCCCATTGTCCCGGTTGTTATAACGGGCACCCGGTCTATAATGACCAAAGGCAAGTTTCGAATCAATCCGGGCCATGTCAGCATGGTTATCCACAAGCCGATTGACACTTCGGCTTACACGCGAGAGACGAAAGAAGCGCTTATGGAAAGCGTTCGTCGCGTCATATGCGACAGTTCTGAAACCAGCAAAATGGATGAACGCGCATGTTAAAAATTATCCCTCTAGGCGGCCTTGGAGAAATTGGCCTGAATATGATGGTATTTGAATATGCGGGCACGATTTTTGTGATCGATGCCGGGTTGATGTTTCCCGAAGATTATATGCTGGGCGTGGATTTTGTCATCCCGGACATCGATTATCTGCGTCAGAACCAATCCAGCATCGCGGGAATCGTTTTAACTCATGCGCATGAAGACCATATTGGCGCTTTGCCTTACTTGCTAAAAGAGCTCAGAGCACCGGTTTTCGGTACACCCTTTACGCTGGCGATGGTCCGGCAAAAACTGGAAGAATACGAGCTCATGGGTTCAACGGCGTTGCATTCAATATTACCGGATGAGACGTTGAAACTGGGCCCCTTTGTTTTAGAGTTTATTCGGGTCGACCACAGCGTTTTAGACGGTGTGGGGATTGCCATTCAGACCCCTTTGGGAAGAATTATTCATACCGGTGATTTTAAAATTGGATATAGTTCCGCTGATGGGATGGCAACCGATGTAAACAAATTTGCTAAATACGGTGAAGACGGGGTTTTGGCCCTGTTATCAGATTCCACCAATGTGGAACGGGAGGGGTACCCGATTTCGGACAAAGAGATCTGCGAAACCCTGATGCGGATTATAACCGGAAGCAGCGGCCGTGTTATTGTGGCGCTGTTTGCATCCAATATCGCTCGCATTCAGGTGATCCTGGATATTGCCAAAGCCAACGGTAAAATGATCATATTTGACGGCAGAAGCATTAAAGCCAGTGTGCGTATTGCAAGGGAGATGGGATACCTGGACATCAAGGATGACAAGATCATCCAAATTGATGAGATCGCTGACTATGGTGATGAAGAAATCATTATCATTACCACCGGCACCCAGGGTGAACCGATGTCCGCCCTGGCGCGAATGTCAGCCGGCACCCATAAGCAAATAAAAATAAAAAAAGGGGATACAGTGGTTCTATCCTCTAAATTCATACCCGGCAATGAGAAGGCGATTGCAAAGATTATCAACAACCTGTATCGGAAGGGCGCTGATGTTATCTACGAGAAAATATCTGATATTCATGTATCGGGGCATGCGTTCCGGGAAGAACTCAAACTGATGATTAAATTGACCCAGCCTCGGTACTTTATACCGGTCCATGGGGAATACCGGCACCTCATTCTTCATTCGCGGCTGGCCAAAGAAGTGGGTATTCCCAAAGAAAACATTTTACTGGCCGAAAACGGACAGATTGTCGAATTTGATAAAAAAGGAGGCCGGGTGAATGGCCGGGTTTCCACCGGCCGGGTGCTCATCGATGGTAAAGGCGTCGGAGACGTCGGCCGCAGCGTCTTAAAGGAACGTCGGGTGCTGTCAGAAGAGGGCATGGTTGCTGTGACCATGGCGTTTGACGAAGAAACCGGCGTGGTTGTTTACGGACCTGAGATTGTTTCCCGTGGTTTTGTCTTTGAGACCGAAAGCGGTTACCTGCTAGAAGATGCTCAATGTGTGATTTTGGAGATTGTAGAAGAGGTGACGCCGGATGTTGCCAATCGGGTAGATAAAATCCGATCAAAGATTAAAACCGCGTTGCGGCAATATTTTTTCTTTACCATCGGACGCCGGCCAGTTATACTTCCGTTTATTATGGAAGTTTAGATGATGCTTAAATTCAGCTGGATTTAGCTAACTTTTCTCGTGGCAGCATATCTGCCGGCGGTAACTGAGAGTAAAATTTCGAAATCCGAAACTCGAAACAATATAAAATGACAGAAATTCAAAATTCAAAAATGGACAGGGGTTCAATATTATTAAGGCTTCGTCTAAATTGACCGAAGTCAGACAGTCCCGAGAGTGTTGGGCATTTTGGCATTCGATATTTTTATTTGTTTCGGCCAATTTTATAAAATCAGGCGATATTCGGATTTTACGCTGCGGTTCTCCTCCATTCATCTTCGATGGCGTCCTCGTCCTCCGTAAATCAGAATTTGATAGGAGACGAGGACGACGACGAAGGCGGTAGCTATTGCGTCTTTGCATGAGGTTTTTAAGTCTGAAAATCTTTGCGATTATGCTTTTTTCTTCTTCTCTTCCAATGCATCCAGTATTTTCTCGGGTGTTATCGGCAATTCCATAAAGTCAACACCGATGGCGTCATAGATGGCGTTTACAATAGCCGGTGCCGGGGACAATTGCGTACCTTCGCCGGCCTCTTTAATGTCCTTTGGCTCAAAATATTCAAATTTTGGTAATCTCACAACTGCCCTCCCCTTTCTAATTGACGATTGTAAATTGAAGATTGAATATTTATGGAATGCTTCTGATTTGAATATGATTATCAAAAACGTTGGAGCGACACGCGGCGCAATCGCCTGCGCTGCGCGAGCGACTTCCGCAAATATTCAATTTTCATTATTCAATATTCAATCCTAATATGATTTGAACCTTTGTTTCATATTGTGAAAATAATTTATGATAGTCTACCTGAAATATTTTCCCGCTTTTATTGTCAAGCATAAAATGTATTCATGGGGGTTCACAGGTTCAGGGTTCGGCGTTCAGGGTTCACCGTTCAGCCTGCGACGAGTTCCCCTTGGCATGCTCGAGGCTTGAGCTTATCGAAGGCAGTCGAGTCGGGTTGCCTTTGGGTTGGTTTCTGGAAGCCGCAGAGGCCTGCCCTGCTCTCCGGTTTTCATCTGTCCTCTGACCTCTGATATCTGTCTTCTGTTAATTAACCGCTGAACCTCTGAACGATTCCACTTTTATATTGACCTTTTTAAAATATCTGTTATAAATTTCATATCTCAAAATAATAATTCATAATATGAAACCATCCACAGCGCATAAAACAGTGTACAAGGTACAGGTCCTGGAAAGAGCCCTGGATATCCTCGAATGCTTTAGTTTTCAAAACCGAGAATTGAGATTAACAGATGTCGTCAACCGCACCGGGCTGAACAAAACAACCGTTAAACGACTGATTGCCAATCTGACGGCTCGCGGTTACCTTCAACGGGACCCTCAATCCAAAATGTATCAGCTTGGAATACGGTTGTTTGAGATGGGCGGCATTGTTTTTTCCTCCTTCTCCCTGCGGCAGGCAGCGGCCTATCCCATGACCCAATTGCAGAACAAAACCGGCGCAACCGTGCTTTTAGGTATTCGCATGGAAGAACAATTAGTTTATATCGACAAGCGTGAAGGCAAAGGCATGATTCGAATTTCATCGGATATCGGTTGGCGAAGACCGCTGCATTACGGCATGCTGGGGATGATTTTGCTTGCAGGCCTTGATGCAAAAGATGTTCGCAGAATTTTAAGGCAAACGCCGTTGCAAGCGCATACGCCCTTTTCGATTACAGATCAAGATGCATTTAGTCTGCGTCTCGAAAAAATTCGCGCCCAGGGCTACATATTGGAAAAAGAAGAGGCGGTGGAGGGTGTCTTCGGAATTGCCGCTCCCATCCGGGATTATTCCCGCCAGGTCGTCGCCGCCCTCGGTATCGCTCTACCCCTAAGTTCACATAACCGAGCGAAAGGGTTGGACCATCTGGTCGAATGGGTCAAAAAAACCTGTGAAACCATTTCATCCGATCTGGGATATCTCAAGATCTAAGCGTTCTAAGGTTCAACGTTCTAGGTTCAGAGGTTCACTTCAACGCTGAACCTTTGAACCCTGAACGGGGAACGCTGAACCGTGAACCTTTGAAACCTGAACGATTATAAGGTTATAAGATGAAAATTTACGATTCACTAACGCTAGGACAGGTTTTAGAAAAAAGTGCAGCCGAATCTCCTGACAAAATTGCGGTTGTCGACGGAGACTCGCGCAAAACGTATTCAGAACTTAACGCCATGGCGGACGCAATGGCCGCCGGCCTTGCAGATATCGGATTTATAAAGGGCGATTGCGTCGCCATATACATGAAAAACTCCCTTGAGTTCGTGGTGGCGTTTTACGCCCTGCAAAAGATAGGGGTCATCGTTGTCTGGATAAATGCGATTTATCGAATGCACGAGGCCGAATTCATTCTAAAAAATTCGGAGGTTAAAGGTATATTTATTTTCAGCGAATGGGATGGCTACAATTATTTTGATGATATTTTGGGACTTAGAAAAAAATTGCCAGAACTTGAATCCATTATCGTCGCCGGACACGGTGAAGGCGAAGGCGTGTATTCTTTCTACGCATTAATTGACAAAGGGGTGGGCAAGACACCCCCTGCTGTTCCGATCGATCCCCGGGAAGATCTGTGCATGCTGCTGTATACTTCCGGCACCACCGGCAAGCCCAAAGGAGCCATGATCAGACACTATGCCGCGGTGCGCGCCGCATGGGAATATTCGCCAGGTGTACAGGCAACCTCGAAAGACATTTTTATCGGTTTTTTACCGATGAGCCACTCCTATGGTTGCGGATCGATTCTGATTCAACCTATCCTGTTGCAGTCAACCGTTGTTCTGATGGATAAATTCGAGGTCGAGAAAGCCTTTCAAATTATTGAACGCGAAAAAATCACGCTGCAATTAGGTGCTGCGCCACATTACATCCTTGAACTCAATCACAAAAAAAGACCGCATTATGATCTCAGCTCTCTCAGGGCCGGCCTCATTGCCGGAATGGTCGCACCGGAAGGCCTGATTACACGGGTGGAAAAGGAGATGGGCGTCTATTTAACTTCTTTCTGGGGATCCTCGGAAGTCGGACCGGGTTTGGGGACCATGTGCCCCTATCC
>JAUVTR010000189.1 GCA_030601425.1 Desulfobacterales bacterium | reverse complement strand
TTCTGCGACACGTAGTACGCGATGAACCTTTTCGGTGGAATCTATTAGAAGGGGCAAAAGGCGTGCAACTGGCGGAAAAAGCCACCGAGTCATGGGAAAAGAAAAGCTGGATAGAGGTGCCGGCGCTAATCCAGGATGCATCGAGATACCGGACTCCCTGTATATTGTGCGGAGCTCTATTAAAGCCTTACGCAAGCAATAACCTTTAATCATTAATAGCAGAGAAGGACGAAGGAGGCTGGCAGCCGTTTTGGCGACAAAAAAAGCTGGCGGTCTGGATTCTTAGGAGTTTAAGACCATGAATAACCTGCTGGTTAAAAATCTTAACAGTAGCCACCTCATTCCGCCATTACCAACCGATAAAGCACGCCAGTTGGCGGATGAGCTGTTGAATAATCTGACACATATGCATGTTTATCCACAGTCTATTGTGTTCATAAATCAGGCGGTTTTTTTTCTGGGACAGCGAAACGGTGACAAATATCTCGGAATCGTTTCTCCAAATAAAAATATGAGCACTCAATTTGAGGGGCAACAAGAATCGTCCACCATTGACAAACTTAGCGTCAACACGACCATCGCTGCGACCTCTTCCCAAAATGCTGTTCATCTGCGGAATATACTGTCCTTTTTAAATGCCCAGACAATCGGATTGAAAAAATCAGCCGGCTGCGGCGACCGGCTTGGATTAGCCACCCCGGGTCATATTCGCTCCATCCGCAAGACCCAACTTTTTCCCATATTTGCCCAACAGTCGGTCCGTGAAAATGAGCGCACTGGCCGTAGGCCTCAAACAGTTATGGATGATGCCATGTGGGGAGTTTTTCAAGAAGGTTGGCGCGATGGATTCGGAGCCGACGCCGACCACTTAAAAACGACCGCAGATGTTGATGCCTTTGCGGCCGCAGGTTACACTTTCTATACCATTGATCCAGGTGATCATGTGGATAATAGTGCCGAGACAACTTCTCACGACTTATTACGTCAAAAGGTTGAGATATTGCCATGGGATTTACTGGAAAGCACACCGGCTGATTTGAAACGCACATTGATGGGGAAACGAATTGACTTAAAGAATTTCAGCTTGCAAATCACTGAAGAAGAACTGATGCGGGCAGCGGCCAAGTATGGACGCGTGATAGCCTATACAACCGCTATCTATCGTCACCTGGTTGAACGAATGAACGGTCGACCCTTTGAACTGGAGGTAAGTGTGGATGAAACCGACTCGGTAACGACGATTGCGGAACACATTTACATCGCTAGTGAGCTCAAACGGCTGGGTATTAAGTGGACAAGCCTGGCCCCGCGATATGTAGGCACCTTCGAAAAAGGGGTAGATTATATTGGTGATCTGACGGAATTCGAAAAATCTTTTGAACAACATATCACCGTGGCGCAGGCGTTAGGTCCCTACAAACTCAGTATTCACTCCGGGTCGGACAAATTCAGCATTTACCCTGTTGCAGCCCGGCTGGCGGGTGAGCTGATTCATCTCAAAACAGCCGGTACCAGCTATCTGGAAGCACTAAGAACCATTTCGGAATTTAACCCGGATCTTTTCAGAGAGATTGTTTACTATGCGATTGATTACTATCCTTCAGATCGAACGACTTACCATGTTTCTGCCGAAATTTCCCAAATAGCGGATATCAAGACCTTATCCGATAGAGAATTACCCAATTTGCTCGAAAATTTCCATGCCCGGGAAGTGCTGCACGTCACCTATGGCTCCGTCATAAACCATCCGCCTTTACGAGCACCCTTCTTTGAGACGTTGCGTCTTCATGAGGAGGCCTATACCAAAATATTAGAAACGCATTTTGATAAACATTTCCACGCATTTAACTAGAAGTGGTTTCAAAACCTCAGATCAGGTTCAAGGGCCCCGCTGAAGCGGGATTACATGTCTAATCTTAAAAAATTAATGTATGCATCAAGGCGTCCCGCGGACTGAAAGCGGAGCGTACACGCTAGTACGTGAGCATTTATCGGAGGCCTGCAACGCAGCTATTGGGCCTCAGATGGGGTTTTGAAACTACTTCTAAGCTATTTTAGCGCTTATCGGAGAGTATAATGAATTTTTTAGAAGACTTATTTGATCTTGGCGGCAAAACGGCTATTGTTGCCGGAGGTGCGGGGGCTATCGGCACTGTCATGTCAAACGCTTTGTTAAGGGGCGGGGCAAATGTCGTCGTCTGGACCCGCACCCAGGCATCGATTGATAGAGCTCTAAACCAGTTAAAAGCATCAACTAAAGCCCCGGAGCGAATTAAAGGTATCCGGGTTGATAGCGGAAATGAAAAGGATGTGGCTAAAGCTTTGCAAACATCTGTAGCCGCCTTCGGACCTCCTGAAATTTTGATTAATGGTGTTGGGGGAAACTTGGGCAAAGCACCGTTTGTGGAAACCGACCTGGCGCAGTTTGAAGAAGTGCTGAAACTGAATCTCATTGCCGGCTTAATGGTTCCTACAAAAGTGATCGCCGCTTACTGGATTGAAAAAAAAATTAAGGGATCCATTATCAACTTGACCTCTATGACCTCATACAACCCGCTTTCAGGCGTCTGGGGCTATGATGCTGCCAAAGCCGGTGTATTGAATCTCACCATGGGTGCTGCCAATGAATTTGCCCGATACGGCATCCGGGTAAATGCGATTGCACCCGGTTTTTTCTTAGGAAAACAAAACAGAGCGCTTTTGGTCGATGAGAAAACCGGTGAGTACACAGAACGAGGCAAAGCCATTATTGCCCATACGCCCTTCGGTCGGTTTGGCGAGACAGAGGAGCTGATCGGCGCCACTTTGTTTCTGGCCAGTAACCAGGCTTCAGGTTTTGTAACCGGGATTTCCATTCCCGTTGATGGCGGATACCTGGCATATAATATCTAGAAGTGGTTTCAAAATCCCATCTGAGGCCCAATGGCTGCGTTGCAGGCCTCCGATAAATGCTCACATACCCATGTATGCTGCGCTTTCTCGATCGGCCTGCGCCTTACCCTTGGACCTGATCTGAGGTTTTGAAACCACTTCTAACAACAAATAGAAAGAACCAGATCATATGGCAGTTGGCAAAGGCAGCCCTAACAAGATACTTTTAGAAGAACATGTGAAAGCCATCATTGCTGCTGGGACACCAGCGAAGATGTTTGCAAAAAAGCGTGTCCTGGTGCTGACGCCGGATACCACAAGAACCTGCCCTTTGCCTATGATGATCCGGGTGATCCAGGAGGTGATGGGTACAAAAGCCGCCAAATTGGACTTTATGGTTGCATTGGGAACCCATACCCCGCTGCCGGAAAAAAAAATCTTAAAGCTTTATGGAATAACGATTCAACAAAAGCAGGCGCAATTTCATAACTCTCTGTTTTTGAATCATCGCTGGGATCGGCCGGAAACGTTCCGACGAATTGGCTATTTGAGCGCGGAAGATGTTGAAAAAGTTTCGCAAGGACGTTTAAGGGAAAAAGTGCCCATCGATATTAATAAAAAAATCTATGATTACGACTTGGTTGTGATTCTGGGGCCGGTTTTTCCGCATGAAGTCGTTGGATTTTCCGGAGGTTCAAAATATTTATTTCCGGGCATATCTGGCGGAGAATTCCTGCACTTCTTTCACTGGCTGGGTGCGGTTATGACCTGCCGGAAGGTAATCGGTATCAAGGACACGCCAGTTCGGCGCCTGATCAATCGCGCCGCCGAAAAAATCGATCTGCCTATTCACTGTATTGCCATGGTGGTTAATCCAGAGGCCAGGTTGTGCGGCTTATATATTGGCGATGCGGACCGGGCCTGGTCTGATGCGGCGGATTTGTCTTCAAAAATCCATATTGTCACCAAAAAGAAACCCTATCGGATCGTGTTCGGCCGAACACCTCAGATGTATGATGAAATTTGGACCGCTGGAAAAGTGATGTACAAGCTGGAGCAGGTCGTCGCCGAACAGGGAAGACTGATAATCTATGCTCCCCATATTCATGATATTTCCCGAACCTGGGGAAAGTATATCGAAAAAATAGGCTATCATGTTCGGGACTATTTCCTTGCGCAGATGGATCAATTTAAAGACATCCCCCGCGGCGTCCTGGCACACTCTACCCATGTTCGGGGCACCGGCACCTATAAAAACGGTTTTGAAAAGCCGCGGGTCGAAGTGGTTCTATCCACCTCCATTTCCAAAGAAAAATGCGAACAGATCAATTTAGGTTACTTAAATCCAGAAGAAATCAGAATTGAGGACTACCTGGAAAGAGAGGATGAAGGCATCCTCTACGTGGATCATGCTGGCGAAATCCTTTACCGCCTGGAAGACGGATAGCAGTTTCAAAAGGAGTTAACCATGAAATCTTTTTTATCGGAAGATTTTTTGCTGCAAACTGAAACAGCGAAAATTCTTTACCACAATTACGCTGAGAACATGCCCATATTCGATTATCATTGTCATCTGCCCGTTGAGGAGATTGCTGACGATCGTAATTTTGAAAGTTTAACTCAGATCTGGTTGAACGGCGACCATTATAAATGGCGGGCAATGCGTGCCAATGGAATTGACGAACACTTCATCACCGGTAAGGCCAGCGACTATGAAAAATTTGAAGCCTGGGCGACCACCGTCCCCAAAACTTTGCGCAATCCGCTCTATCATTGGACTCACCTTGAATTGAAGCGCTACTTCGACATTTCAGATAAACTTTTAAATTCAGATACGGCCGGCGAAATTTATGATACCTGCTCAGAAATGTTACAAGCCAAGACATTCAGTACGCGTGGAATCCTGCAACGGATGAATGTCAAAGTGGTTTGCACAACCGATGATCCTGTTGACGCTTTGGAGCATCACCAACAGATCAAAGAGGATGAAAGCTTTACCATCAAGATCCTCCCGGCCTTCCGTCCTGATAAAGCAATGGGGGTAGAATCGCCGGAAACCTTCAATCAGTGGGTCGATAAACTCGAAGCGGCGGCCGACGACCATATAAATGATTATACATCCTTCCTGGAAGCTCTTGAAAAAAGGCACACTTTTTTTCATCAGATGGGTTGCCGTCTGTCTGATCATGGCATTGAGTATCCCTACGCCGCAGATTATACCATGTCAGATATTTCCCGCTTTTTTGCTGATATTCGACAGGGCCGCTCATTGCAACCTGAAGAAATCTTACAGTTCAAATCAGCCATGCTGTTCGCATTTGCTCAAATGGATGCGGAAAAGAGTTGGACCCAGCAGTTTCACCTAGGCGCTTTCAGGAACACGAATACGAACGCCATGCAGGTACTGGGACCGGATACAGGATATGATTCCATCGGCGATTTTGAAATTGCCAAGCCGCTGGCAAAATTTTTGGATACCTTGGACAGGGACAGCAAATTGGCCAAGACCATTATTTATAACTTGAATCCAAGAGACAATGAACTTATCGCCACGATGATTGGCAATTTCCAGGATGGAACTGTTCCTGGCAAGATGCAATTTGGTTCGGGCTGGTGGTTTAATGATCAAAGAGATGGGATAGAAAAGCAACTCAACGCACTTTCCAATATGGGCTTACTCAGCCGGTTCGTCGGCATGCTGACCGATTCACGAAGTTTTCTTTCCTATCCGCGGCATGAATATTTTCGGCGGATTTTGTGCAACCTGTTGGGAGATGATGTTGAAAATGGCGAATTGCCGCGTGATATTGAACTGATCGGCAATATGGTCAAAGACATCTGTTACCGTAACGCCGTCAACTATTTTGACATTGAAGTGAAATAAGCTATGGAATAAAGATTCACAAACTCCGCCGTAGATTTTGTTTCGCTAGACGTTATATGTCGTCGATGAGGTGGTGCCGCCCCTGCCGGTCCAGTTGGTGTGGAAAAATTCACCCTTCGGTTTGTCGACGCGTTCGTAAGTGTGGGCGCCGAAATAATCTCGCTGAGCCTGCAGGAGATTCGCCGGCAGCCGTTCACTGCGATAGCTATCATAATACGCCAGCGCGCTGCTGAATGCCGGCACAGGGATGCCCGCTCGTACGGCCATGGCAATTACTTGGCGCCAGGCGTCCTGATTTTTCTCGATGGCCTGTTTGAAGTAGGGGCTTAGCAGCAGATTGGCCAGATGGGGTTCTTTATCAAAGACCTCTTTGATCTTGCCCAGAAATTGTGCCCGGATGATACAGCCGCTGCGCCACATCAGCGCAATATCACCGAAATTGAGCTCCCATCTGTACTCCTGTGCCGCCGCGCGCATGAGCTGGAATCCCTGAGCATAGGAGCAAATCTTGGAGGCGTACAACGCCTGGCGGATCATCTCTACCACATCTGTCCTGTGACCTTCGAAATGGGCTGCCGGACCGGATAGTTGCTTCGATGCCGCGACCCGCTCCTCTTTAATAGCACTCATGGTGCGGGCAAAAACGGCCTCCGCAATGGTCATGGCCGGGATGCCTAAGTCCAGCGCCTCCTGACTGGCCCATTTCCCGGTGCCCTTCTGACCGGCGGTATCGAGAATCACATCGATCATCGGTTTGCCGGTCTTGTCTTCCTTCTTCCCCATGATGTCACGCGTGATTTCGATGAGGTAGCTGTCCAACTCGCCTTTGTTCCATTCTGCAAACACATCGTGCATTTCATCCGGGGACATTCCAAGCCCCTTCTCCATAAGCGCGTAAGCCTCACAAATCATCTGCATGTCGCCATACTCGATACCATTGTGCACCATTTTAACGAAATGACCGGCGCCGTCGCTGCCCACCCATTCACAGCATGGCGAGCCGTCATCTACTTTGGCTGCGATCGCCTGAAATATCGGTTTGACCTGCGGCCAGGCGTCCGGTGAACCACCCGGCATGATGGACGGACCTCTGAGCGCACCTTCTTCGCCACCGGATACACCCGTGCCGATAAACAAAAATCCTTTTTCCTGAAGATATTTCGTGCGCCGAATGGTATCCGGAAAATGGCTGTTGCCGCCGTCGATGACGATGTCTCCTGCATCAAGATGTGGGATGAGCAATTCGATGAAATCGTCCACCGGTTTGCCCGCTTTCACCATCAGCATGACCTTACGTGGTTTTTGCAGATTGTCTATCAACTTCTCGATGCTGTAGCAGCCCTTGATGTTCTTTCCTTTCGCTTTCCCGTTGATGAAATCATCAACCTTGTGGGTTGTTCGATTATAAACTGCTACCGAGAATCCGTG
>JAUVTR010000134.1 GCA_030601425.1 Desulfobacterales bacterium | reverse complement strand
GTTTGGCGTTGTCCTGACCGACTATTTTTTTATTCGAAACCGTCAGCTGGACATAGATGATCTTTACCGCCCGGGAGGCAAATACTGGTATACGAGAGGCTTTAACGGAATTGCGCTGATCTGCTGGGCAATAGGATTTTTGGTTTATGAATTGATAGCCATAACGAAATCACCCCTGGGTGGATCCATGCCGTCGTTGCTGGCTGCCGGGTTGTGCTATTATGGGATTACGCGTTGGAAGGAAAAACGGAATCGTTGAAATTGTTTTCAGACAGGATTTACAGGATCTACTTGATTTTATCTTTAATTTTCAGTTTCCAGATGAAACTGAAAATACACAATCACCTTCAGCGAATAAAAATGGAAATCACAATATACTGATAAGGTAAAACTAGTTGGGTAGTAATGAAACTAACAAATTCTAGTAATCCTTCAGACTTTATCTATTTAAAAAAGTGCGCGGCAAAAGAAATAAGGTTCAAGGGAATTATAAAATGTAGCAAAGATAAATGAATAGAAAAATTTCCGCCAAAGGCGGATTGAGTTTTCTCACTTCCATCCGGGAAGTGAGAAAGAATATTAAATAATCCTGAATAATCCTGTAAATCCTGTCTAAAAATTAAAAAGAAAAAAGCATATTAAATCTGTGGCTGATTAAACAAATACTATGCTGAAGATTAGGTGTAGCGGATTACTTATCGGAAGAGGGGGGTGATTCCGCTTCGGAATCAAGCTGGTTGAGGCGAGTTTCGAATTCGGCCTTGCGGGTTTCGAGGTCGCGGGTTAACTCTTCCAGTTCATCAAACAGCCGGTCAATTGTTTGCTGGCAGGGATGAAGGGCCTGGGAAATTTCAGTAATCCGGGCGCCATCCTGATCCTGTGCGGCCTGCTGCATGGATAGATTCAGGCGGGCCAACTCGGCTTCTTCATTTTCCATTTGGTTTTCCACCTTTATTATGCGCTTCTGGAGAGGCTTTACGATGCGAGATCGCTCGGAAATAATTTCCGATCTTTGACGTCGCAGGTCCTTTTTTGTCAGTTTTGGAGAAGCCTTCGTGGTGAGGTTTTGCTGTCTTTGGTTGACGGCTGACATAGTTTCATCCCGCCAGCCGCCTTTGTCCAGAAAGCGCTGATAACTGCCGTCAAAAACCTCTAAACGATCATTTTGAAATATGATCAGCCGCTGGGCCAGGGCGTGCAGAAACATCTCGTTATGGGTCACCATAATCACGGTCCCGTCAAAGTTGTCGATTGCCGCCAGCAGGGCGTCACCGGACTCCATGTCGAGATGATTGGTGGGTTCATCCAGCAACAGGAGATTAACCGGGGTTACCAAAAGCTTGCCCAGCATCACCCGGCTCTTTTCACCGCCGGAAAGGACGCTTATTTTTTTTAGCGCATCATCCCCCGAGAACATCATCGCTCCGCAGATGTTGCGGGTATGCTGCAGATCACCGACTGGATTCGAAAAAACAATTTCCTCCATTACGGTGCGGTTATCAACCAGCGTTTTCACGCTTCCCTGTTCAAAAAAGCCTTTTTTGACCGCCGGATGATAGTTAATTTCGCCTGTCTGGGGCGAAATTTCACCGACGAGCAGTTTCAGCAGCGTTGATTTGCCTTTTCCGTTTGGACCCACCACACAGATTCGCTCCCCGGCCGCCACTGTGATGTTAAAATCCCTGATCAGGGGCAATGTCCTATCATATGTGAAATTTAAATTCTGTGCGCTGAGCACATGTTTGGCGTGAAGCGGGCTGCTGCTGAAAGAAAAATCTAATATTTTTAATTTTTCAAGTTTTTGCTTTTTTTCCATTTTCTGCAGGGTTTTGATGCGAGATTGCACCAAATTGGCCTGTCTGGCTTTGGCTCTGAAGCGCGTAATGAACTGCTTGATTTCTTTGCGGCGACGCGCGTCTTTTATACGGGTCTTTTCGTAGACCTCTTCATCCACGGCGATTTGATCGTAGTACTTTGCCGTGTTGCCTTCAATTTTGCGCACCATAAGGCGATGAATTCCCATTGAATGGGTGACAATTTTGTCCATAAAACTTCGGTCATGGGTGATCAGCATGACTTCATGAGGCCAGTTTTGCAGGAATTGTTCGATCCAGCGTATGGAGGTGATATCCAGAAAATTGGTGGGCTCATCCAGCAGCAAAAGGTCAGGCTCGGATATCAACGCCTTGGCCAGGTTCAGGCGTACCTGGTATCCCCCTGAAAACGCCTTTGGATGTCGCTGGAATTCCGTCTGGCTGAAACCGAGCCCGGCCAGGATTTTTTCAGCTTTCCAGTGATGATCCTTTTCTGTCTCAGGCAGAGCCGAAATGGCTTCGGCCAAAATCATATCGTGGCTGAATTCAAGATTCTGGCTAACGTAACCGATGCGATAATTTTTAGGAATGATAATGGCGCCTGAATCGGGATTTTCTTTGCCCAAAATCATGCGAAACAGGGTCGTCTTCCCGTGACCGTTGCGTCCCACAATACCCAGGCGATCTTTTGCATTGAGCGCAAAGCTTATGCCTTCAAACAGGATCAGATCTCCATAGCTTTTGTGTAGGTTTTCTACCCGAATCATGGCTTAAAAAGGTAATTTTTGGTTGTCCGGTTTCCCGTTGAGCCCGTTAAAAAGGAAAATGGTCTCATTTATTATTTATGGCCACAATTGGCGAACCGGCACAACGGGCCAACGGGCTAAACCGGCTCAACCGAATTGGTTAACCTTTTTTGTCATGGGCGTCAATGGCCAAATGCTGCATTTCAACATTGCGATATGCATATTTAAGGACATATTAGGAAAATCCGGAATGCCCTTCATTTCTTGAAACCCGTTTCACATTTTGCTATAATCAGCTAAAATTATAAACCTTTTCTAATTGGAATCCTGCGCATTTCCGAGCAAATCGATGTGCTTGAAACCATGGATATTGAAGAATTGATCAGCAAGTACGCTTTTGGTGATGTATAAAACCTGCTTTATACTTGACAAAATCACCTTACTTAATATGTTATAAGCGCCCGAATCGGGCGGGAAACACAAATTATTAGACCGTTTTGAATCTCCACTTCCGGAGGGCAACAATCAGGGAGGTTAGATATGCCAGAGGAAAAAGAGGGAAAAAAGGATTTTGTGGTAAAGGATCGCAGGGCTTTCGCAAAAGAAAATCTGGACGCCGAGCCAAAAGAAGAAAAAGAGACACCGCCTGCTGAAAAGGAAAAGGAGGCAAAAGCTGATGAAACCGGCAAAGAACCGGCGGCCGAAACGCAAGAACCGCCACTGCAATTTCCGGAAATCAATTTTGCGACCTTTGTGGCGTCGTTGAACGCTTCGGTGTTATTGCATTTAGGAGCTATAGAAGATCCGTCCTCCGGCACCAAGAATAAAGACCTGCCGATGGCCAAACAGACGATTGACATATTAAGTATGCTGCAAGAAAAAACCGCCGGGAATTTAAGCGAAGAAGAAGAGAACTTGTTGAAAAATATCCTTTATGATTTGCGAATTATGTATGTCAAAGAGAAACAGTAAATTCGCCCTTATTCCTCCCATCTGTAAATATCCTCTGCCGGCAGGCTACTTCCTACCTGAAGGTTATGTTTACTCGGATTATTATCCGTGCTTTCAACCGTTGCCCGCAATACCTGAGCGCTGACCGCTATAGCTGAAAGATTAAAAAGGAATGATCTTATGAATGAAGTGCACCTCTTCAAAAAAAATGTGAGGCCAAAGATCAAAATTGTGTTTTTGAGTCTCCTGTTCGCATTTATAACAATCGCCTGTGAGAATTCTCCGCCAGACCTCGCGAATGGTGCTGAAGATATTCAAAGCGGGATAAAAAATCTACCCGCCCTGGTGGCCGCGGAAGCGGAAGCCACAACCATTAATATCGAGATGGTGCCTAAAAGTTTCAGCGCTCTGGCTGAAATGGCCAGTCCTGCGGTCGTCAATATTCGTACCGTCACGACGGCTAAAGGCGGAGGGCGGGTATTTCGGCATTTTCAAAAGGAGCCGTTCGGCGAAGATGATCGCATGAAGGAATTTTTTGACAGATTCTTCGGCCAACAGCCTGACCGGAACTTCAAACAGCGCAGTCTTGGATCCGGATTTATCGTTGATAAAGAGGGGTACGTGGTAACCAACAACCATGTTATCGAAAATGCTGATGAGATTCAGGTCATCTTGAAAGACGAAAAGGTCTATGAGGCTAAAATCATCGGCCGGGATGCCAACACCGACATTGCCTTAATCAAGATCCAATCGGATGATAATTTTGCGGTCGTGAAACTGGGCGATTCCGATGCACTCAAGATAGGCCAATGGGTTGTGGCGATCGGCAATCCTTTTGGGCTCGAAAATACGGTTACTGCCGGAATCGTGAGCGCTAAAGGCCGCATAATCAAATCGGGGCCTTATAATGACTATATTCAAACCGATGCCTCGATTAATCCCGGAAACAGCGGTGGACCGCTCCTCAATATGAATGGCGAAGTCGTCGGCATCAACACCATGATTTTTGCAGGCGGCCGCGGGATCGGTTTTGCCATTCCCGTCAATATGGCTAAAAATGTTGTCGCGCAGCTGAGAGATAGTGGTGAGGTAACCCGGGGATGGCTTGGTGTGAGCATACAGGATGTCCCGAATGATCTTGCCGAGTACTTCGACATTGAGGATCACAGGGGGGCTCTGGTTGCCGATGTGGTTCCCGGAAATCCTGCAGATAAAGCCGGCATCCGGCCAAAGGACATCATCGTTGAAGTGAACGGCCAAAAGGTTGAGGATAGCCGGGAACTTTTACGGCTGGTAGCCGGTTTGAATGTGGGCGAAACGGTTGAAGTCAAGGTGCTGCGCAATGGCAAACTCAAGAATTTTCAGGTCGAGGTTGCCAAGCGAAATGATGCCAAACTGACCGCAAAAAAGGCACCGGTAAAGGCCGACCCTGAGCTGGGTATCCAGGTTGCGGATCTGTCATCGGATGTCGCACGGCGGTTTGATGTTGCCGACACTGAAGGCGTGATTCTGGTCGGGATCAAATCCGGAAGCAGAGGCGAAAATGCCGGATTACGGGCCGGAGATGTTATCAAGGGCGTGAATCGAGTAGAAGTTAAAAACGTTGAGGATTACAAAAGAATCATTGACGGTGTGGAATCCGGTGAGTCGATTGCCTTCTTAATTAAAAGACGAAATTCGGGCTATCGGGTTGTAAAGGTTGTAAAATAATGGTGTCAGTGTTCAGGTGTCAGTCATTGGTTCGGTGGTCGACCGTTGATCTTGAAGCCTGAGGTCTGGAAACAGTCTCAAACAGATTTCAGGTTTCGGTATGACATGTAGTGCGCTGACACCTGAAACCTGACACCTGAAACCTCAGTAATACGGAACGTTTATGAAGATACTCTCGCCCGCCAAAATCAATCTTTTTCTGCAAGTGCGCGGGAAACGCCCTGACGGCTATCACGAATTGTTTTCTTTGATGTGTTGCATCACTCTTTTCGATGAGATTTCGCTTCAGGTCGGCAGCGGAGAAAGTATCGAAATTCATTGTTCTCATCCCAACGTACCCGCCGATGACACCAACCTTGCTCATCAGGCAGCAAGTTTGTTTCAAAGTCAGATGGATTCAGCGCAGGGCGTTAAAATCCACCTGACAAAAAACATTCCGGTGGCTGCCGGTCTCGGGGGAGGCAGCAGCAATGCGGCCAGTATATTGCTGGCCCTAAATACCTATTATGGCCATCCTTTTTCCAGGAAGCATCTCATGGAAATGGGTCTTAAGCTCGGGGCCGACGTTCCCTTTTTTATTTTTCAAAAACCGGCGATTGCCACCGGCATCGGTGAAAAATTGGACGCCTTCGAGGGGGATTTGCCTTACCAAGTTTTGTTGTTATATCCGGGGTTTAACATTTCAACCGCAGAGACCTACCAAAGCCTGAATTTGGGATTGACAAAAGTTGAAAAAAAACCTACAAGCAACCATTTAAAACTTAACAGATTCAATCCAGCGCATCATTTAACCAATGACCTTGAACGGGTTACCGCCCCCAAGTACCCTGAAATTGGTTTGGCCAAAGAAAAACTGTTAAACTTGGGGGCAGTCGGTGCGATGATGAGCGGAAGCGGCCCGACCGTGTTCGGCCTTTTCGACAATGCCGAAACGGCAGAATCGGCTAAGCAGACGCTGAGCTGCGATCAGGAGGATAAAGATTTGCAGCTGTTTCTTGCAGATCCGATACTTGATGCAGACCTTAAGCTAATCGACGTCTGAAAGAGGCTGCCGGAATTTGAGGAAACGCTTGAACTCATAAACAGCGCAGCTGATGTTGCCGTCCATGATTTTGGGGCGTCGCCAAGTGGCAAGGCACAGGGTTTTGGTCCCTGCACTCGGAGGTTCGAGTCCTCCCGCCCCAGCCATTCGAATTGACAATTGAAAATTGACGATTGAATAATAAACAAAAACTTGAAAATAAAATGATAGAATTCCTGCAATAGTCAATAATCAATATTCAATATTCATTTATTTCCACACTTTGATAACGGTAGGCTAAATGGAAGGTATATCGATCTTCGCGGGAAATTCGAACCCTGCTCTGGCAAATAAAATATGCGATTATCTGAACCTGTCTCTGGGCAATGCTCAGGTGAAAACCTTTAGTGACGGTGAGCTCCAAATTGAAATCGATGAAAACGTTCGATCCAAGGATGTTTTTGTGATTCAATCCACCTGCGCACCGGTAAACGACAACCTGGTTGAGTTACTGTTAATGATTGACGCGCTGAAGCGATCTTCGGCCAGAAGAATTACTGCGGTGATGCCGTATTTCGGCTATGCCAGGCAGGATAAGAAGGTCGCTCCCCGGGTTCCCATCAGCGCCAAACTGGTTGCGGATATGGTGACCGTTGCCGGTGCAAATCGAGTTATCACCATGGACCTGCACGCCGGTCAGATTCAGGGTTTTTTTGATATTCCCGTGGACAACATTTTTGCGGCACCGCTGTTGATCGAATACATCCGCAACAATTTTAATGATAATCTTGTCATTGTTTCACCGGATGCCGGCGGGGTTGAAAGGGCCCGGGCGTTTGCCAAGCGGTTGAATGCGGATCTGGCAATAATTGATAAACGGAGGTCTGCTCCCAACCAGGCCAATGCGATGGCGGTCATTGGCGATGTGAAAGATAAGGTGGTGGTCATCCTCGATGATATGGCTGATACGGCCGGCACATTAACTGAAGCGGTGCATGCCCTTAAAGCGGAAGGGGCCAGAGAAATTCATGCCTGCTGTGCCCATGCGGTTCTTTCCGGACCGGCAATTGAACGGATTACCGCTTCGGAAATGAAAAGCCTGGTGGTTACCGACACCATTCCATTGAGGGAAAATGCCGCCGCTTGTGGCAAAATCGTTGTTATTTCGATTTCAGAACTGGTAGGTGAGGCGATCATCCGCAGTTATCGAGGCGATTCTGTAACTTCTTTGTTCGTTTAGGTGCTGAGAACAATATTTTATGCTTTTTGAGTTAATAAATTATAGGTGAGATACAATACCTAACGTGTTAAATTAAATCCGAATATCGAATATCGCCGGATTTAATAAAATGGGCCGAAACAATATCAAATTGCCCAAATTCAAATGACCTAAACAAAATATTGATTCGAATAATGATCACTGGAGCTTGTATTTGGGTCATTGAAGCATTTGATTTCGAATTTGTTTCGCGTTTCGTGCTTCGGATTTCGAGCTTACCGCATAAGCTTAGAAGCAAAGGATATAAAGATCAAATTGTCTAAGCTTGGGCGGTTAATGTAAGGAGGATAATTCATTGGAACAGATTGATTTAAAAGCACAGATCAGAAAAACAGTCGGAAACGGCCCTGCACGGGCATTGCGGAGCGAAGGCAAGACGCCGGCGGTGCTTTACGGGCCGAAAACGGATTCGGTTTTGCTTTCTATTGATACCAAGGATTTCGAACAAATTTTAAAAGAAGCAAGTGTCGGATCGGTTTTGTTGAATTTGCAGATTCAAAACGGCAAGACCTCTATCCGGTCCGCTATGATTAAGGAACTGCAAACCCACCCGGTAACCGGAAAATTTCTGCATGTGGATTTCTATGAAGTCGATATGCAAAAGAAGATTACCGCCAAAGTTCCGGTGGTTGCCAAAGGCAAATCAGTGGGGGTGGAAGTCGGCGGGCTGTTGCAATACGTCCGCAGAGAACTCGAAGTCCTTTGCCTTCCGACCGCAATTCCTGAGGCCATTGAAGTGGATATTACCGACCTTAACATCGGTGACTCGATTCATGTGGAGGAAATTTCACTATCGGGCGATGTTGAGATTCCAGCCGATGTAAATTTTACGGTTGTAACGGTACTGGCACCGAAGGTTGAAGAAGAAGTCGTCGAAGAAGAAGAGCTTGAAGAAGGCGAAGAGTTAGAAGAAGGTGAAGAAGCTGCCGAGGAGGATGCTGATCAAGAAGCACCTTCGGAAGAAGCCAAAGAAGACTAAGCTACCCGGCAGGCTGGAGAGCCCGCCCCGCAACTCAATTAGCATTGATGTGGCGCCGGCTTTGCGGCCTGCTGCATAATCGGCCTTGGGACTAGAGGATACGAACTGATTGCACAAAAGCGTACGCGCCTGATTGTCGGGCTTGGAAATCCCGGCATTCAATACGAACACACACGGCACAACGCCGGGTTCATGGTGGTGGATAGGCTCGCCGGGGACTTCGGTATTTCTTTAAGCAAAAACAAGTTTGACGTCCGCTACGGCCGCGGAACCCTTAAAGACCATGACGTGATGCTGGCCAGTCCGATGGCCTTTATGAATCGCAGCGGCCCACCGGTTCAAAAATTGGCCGCATATTTCAAAATACCAAGCGAGAATATGGTGGTCATTCACGACGACATCGATCTTGCTTTCGGAAGTTTAAAAATAAAAGAGAAAGGAGGGCATGGGGGACACAAAGGTCTAGAATCGATTATCAATGCTGTTGGCGAAGACGAATTTGTGCGTCTGCGAATCGGCGTTGGGCGTTCCGAGACGGTAAGCAGTGTTTCAAATCATGTTCTGGGACCATTCAGCGATGCTGAATCCAAGCTTTTGGACTCGATTTTAAATCGGGCTCGGGATGCGGTGGTAACGATTCTTACTGAAGGTACCAAAGTCGGAATGAATCGGTTTAACAAAAAAGA
>JAUVTR010000247.1 GCA_030601425.1 Desulfobacterales bacterium | reverse complement strand
TACCGGCACCGGCTCCAAATTTGCCGGGTCAAGAATTTCAAGTATATAGTAGTCCGCCCAGTAGTGAATGCCTTCATGTTTGTCACAATCCAAGCCGGTGCCCGGCCCGTAAAGTTCTGTCATACCGGGAATGTCAAACATTTCCTCCAGGCCCAGCAGATCTTTAATCCGCGTTCGCATGGCATCACTGCTGCGCTCGGACCCGAATATCATTTTTTTTAAGGCAATCTTGTTTTTCAAGTCTCCGCGGCTGATCTCTTCAGCCATCAACAAGCCCATAGATGCGGTGCAGCACATCACTGTAGACTGTAGGTCCACCAGAAACTGACAATGCATGTCCACATTTCCAGGACCGGCCGGAATGGCCATGGCGCCAAACTTTTCACAGCCCAGCTGAAAACTGGCACCGGCTGTCCAAACTCCGTACCCGACTGCGATCTGTACCCGGTCTTCCGGAGCAAGGCCGGCCATTTCATAGCATCTGGCGAAAAAATGAGTCCAATCGTCGATATCCTTCTGGGTATATGACAGGATTTTACGTTTACCGGTAGTACCGGATGACGCATGTATTCTGACAACCTGCGATTCGGGAACTGAAAGCAGCGGAAAAGGATAGCCCTCACGCAAATCATCGGCTGTTGTAAAAGGCAGCTTTTGAATGTCATCCAAAGTTTGTATACCATCGGGCTGCACACCGGCTTCATCGAGTTTTTGGCGATAAAAGTCAGAGCCCTGATAGGCATGGGCAACCGTCCACTGAAGGCCTTTTAACTGATGTTTTTTTAGCTCCTCAATATCATTAAATGACGGCATAAAGGTTTTGGGCATGGTCGGCCACCTTGATTTTAGATTTTAGATTTTGGATTGCGGATTGAAATGGACCAGGATTCAATGCCCCGTTGATCATTCTGTCAATAAATCCAAAATCCGTGATCTAAAATCTAAAATTAGTTGGGTTTACTCACTCGCTTTTCGTGATGCGCGCAGCTTTTCGGTTTCCTTCAAATCAGCTTTCAGTGTTTTGGAATCAATTACCACACCGTAGTCGTTCCGCGCCTGTTCAATGCTCACGTATTCGTTGAAAACATCCTGTTCAACTTCCTGCGGATCTCTCTCCAGCGGGTCACCGTAACCACCACCGCCGGCGCTGTGAAACTGGATGACATCACCGGATTCACATAAGGTTAAACCACTGGGGTCACCGGCCTGATCGTTAACAACAAATTGAGCTTTGTTGGCGGCCCCCCCCTTAAACAGGCCCTTGGGCGAATAGCGGTATCTTCCTGCCTGAATGGCAATGGAAGTTGGCGGTTCAGGGGCAGAGTCGTCGTCTGGAACCCGGATCACAAATTTTCTTCCCAGGCCGCCGCGCATCTTACCGGGTCCCCCGGAATCGCATATCAGGCTGCGCTCTTCCACAATAAGGGGGGTATCGCTTTCAAAGATTTCAACGGGCGTGTTGGCGCCGTTTGCCGGAAAGATAGCGCAATGGTGGCCATCCATTTTACCGCTGGCGCCCATTCCGCCGCCGCGAATGATCATCGTAAGCCAGGGCATGCCGTTAAATCGCTTGCCGTAAAAAATATTGGTCTGTGCCGGTGTACCGCCGCTTTCAGCAATAATATTGTCCGGCGTTGCATTCGCCAGGGCTTTGAACACCATCTCCGTCATAAAATGGCCGATTTGCATACGAGCAGCCACTGCCGCCGGAAACTTGCAATTAACCACCGTGCCTTGCGGTGCGCTCATCTTAACCGGACGGATGGCGCCTTCATTAATCGGAATGTCCGGATCAAAAGCACTTTTAACGGCCATAAAAACATAGGCATAGGTAAAATTATAGCCCACATTGCCGCCCCAATCGACCTGAGGAGAGGTGCCGTCAAAATCGATATGAATATCGCTGCCCTTCACTTCCACTGAAAGTTTGATGTGGATATCTTTTCTTTTCCCGGCCCCTTCAATTACGCCTTCATAAGGGTAGACACCCTCCGGAATTTTAGCAATGGCATCCCGCATGCTGGTTTCGGTTCGATCGATGATTTCATCTGCCAGATCATCGAGCGAATCCAGACCCTCATCTTCCAGCATTTCGATAATCTTCTGGGAGCATACATGGTTCGCAGCAACCTGGGAACGGATATCCCCGATGACTTCCTCGGGGGTTCTCACATTCCACCGAATCATATTGAGTACAGATTCATTTAAGACACCGGCATCATAAAGTTTTATCGGTGGGATAAATAACCCTTCCTCATAGACCTGACGGTTATCGGAAGCCACTCTTCCGCCGATATCCGAATGGTGAAAAACACAGGCCGTAAATGCAACGGGTTTTTCTTTATAAAATATCGGACTTAACACGCAGACATCATTTAAGTGACCTGCCAGCAGCCAGGGATCATTCACTATAAATACATCTCCCGTTTTATATTCTTCTAAGGGTATCGAATTAATGATTGTCTTGACCCCTAGCGCCATCGCGCCGGCCTGGCCCGGTGTGCAAAAGGTCCCCTGAACCAGTTCCTGCCCCCGGCTGTCGGTAAACATACAGGTGTAATCGTGGGCATCACGTAAAAGACTTGAAAAAGCGGTTCGGGCGACAGAGGCATCTGCTTCATCCACGATAGAAATTAATCGGCGCCACAAAATTTCCAGCGTGATCGGATCGAATCTTGAAGGCATTGTCTTTAATTCTCCTATTATTTATCCAAAGCCATCTTATTGGCTGAGATGCGACATAACTTTTTCTTTTTTAGACAGGATCTACAGGATTTAGAGGATATTTTATTTTTCCTGGCTTTCCGGATGAAAGCCAAGAAACCCCATCAGCCTGCGGCTGAAAGTAACGACATAAAAAATTATATATATCAATAAATTCAATACTTAAAATAATGTTTCTTCATTTAAAACTTTTAGATATTTCCGCCTTATTGGGATTGAGTTTTATCGCTTTCTTCTGGAAAGCGATAAAGAAATCTTGTAAATCCTGTTAATCCTGTCCAATAAATTATTCCAAATTCAGGTCAATCCAGACGAATCCGTATTCATCAACCGAAGCTTTGGCATCCTCACCAACGATAATCGTTGACTCCTTTTCTTCGATAATTGCCGGCCCGGCCAGGGTTGCGCCCGCAAAGAGTTTGAAACGATCAAAAACTTTATAGGGAATGTATTTTTTTTTAATTAAAGAAAACGCCTGACGTTGGCCTTTAATGCAATCTTCAATGGACTTTCCGGTATTTCTCAATGGCGGAATACGAAAGGGCCTTTCCGGCAGGCTGGCGCGAACTTTAAAAGTGACAAATTCAACCGGTGTTTCAGGATAGGTGCGGCCGTATCGCTTTTGATAAACCTCATCGAAACTTTCTCTGATTTGCTCTTTTTTCCATTGATCAAACGGTTTGGCATCAATGGTAACATCGGTTTCAGCACCCTGCCCCACGAATCGCATCATCAGTGTGCGCTCAAAAATAATTTTTTGGCCCTTATCCGCTTCCTGCAGGATTGCAGCGCCTTCCTTCTCAAGCTCTACAAATAGCTGTTCGATCTGCCTAAAATCAGCATCATCCAGGGCGACCCGGTGGCTGCGGGTCAGATCAAAAGCAACCGGTGCCGTGAAAAATCCAAGAGCTGATCCGACTCCGGCATAGGGCGGGACCAGAATGCGCGGGGCACCAATTTTTTTGGCCAGGCCGTAAGCGTGAACCGGCCCGGCGCCCCCAAATGCAGAGATCGTGACGATATTCGGATTGCCGCCTTTTTCGGCGATATGGGTTTTGGCTGCGGCCGCCATGGTCTCGTTAATCAGATCGTGAATACCGAAAGAGGCTTCCGTAACCTGGGTCTCAAGGGGTTTGGCAACTTTTTCTTGGATTGCTTTTTCCGAAGCGGTTTTGTCCAGCGGCATGGTTCCGCCCAGAAAATAATCCGGATCCAGATATCCCAGCACCAGATCGGCATCGGTAACGGTTGGGTTCTTGCCGCCGCGGTTGTAACAGGCCGGTCCTGGATCGGCGCCGGCACTTTCCGGGCCGACCTGCAAAAGCCCCATTTTGCTCATGCGGGCAATACTCCCGCCGCCGGCTCCGATTTCCATCAAATCCACCACCGGGACCTGTATGGGAAGACCGCTGCCTTTCTTGAAGCGTTGAACGCGACCGACCTCAAATGTGGAGACCAGCCCGGCCTGACCTTTTTGGATCAGGCAGGATTTGGCGGTTGTACCGCCCATATCGAAACAGAACATATCCTCAATCTGAAACATTTTACCGTAATGCTGTGACGCTATCACCGCTGCGGTCGGCCCGGATTCAATGATTCTAACCGGATATTCGCACGCGGTTTCTACGGAGGTGATACCGCCGCTGGAAAGCATGATGAAAAGCTTCCCCTGGAAGCCGAGGGATTCTAATCTTGCAGAAAGTTTGGCCAGATATTTTGCCGTAATGGGCTTGACATAAGCGTTGGTGGCGGTGGTACAGGTTCGCTCGTATTCGCGGATCTGGGGCAATACTTCGTAAGAGGTAGACAACGATAAATCAGGCGCATTTTTGTTTACAATCTCTTTGATCTGAATTTCGTGAGTTGGATTCTCATAGGAATTAATCAGGCATACTGCCAGCGATTCGATCCCCGAATCACAAAGCCCGGCAAGCACCTGCTCAACTTCTTCAGGATTTAACTTCATAATTACACGGCCGTCGGCAGTAATCCGCTCGGTTACTTCTCTGCGGAGCGATCGCGGTACGAGAGGTTCCGGATATTCGGCAAATATATCATAGGCGTCATATCGGATCTCGCGTCCGAGCTCCAAGACATCCCGAAACCCCCGGGTGGTGATCAGCGCTGTTTTAGCGCCCTTTCTTTCGATGATGGCGTTTATCACCAGGGTCGTGCCGTGGATGATCTCATCAATTTTAGGCATAAACCCCGGAACCCGTTCCAGCAAGCCGCGAATGCCCTCCTCCACCGCGTCGGAAGGGTCCGCCGGTGTCGTCAAACATTTGTTAATCTGAAACTCGCCGGTTTCATCATTGACCAGCACAAAGTCTGTAAAGGTACCGCCGATGTCACAACCCAACCTATATGAAGCGTTTCCCAACTGGTTTCTCCTATCCGAACTAAAATTCTAATTTGTTATGCGCGTTTATTTAAAGAGTTCAATATCGAAATTCGAATATCGAAATTCGAAACAAATCCGAATATCAAATGACATAAATTCAAAACTCTTAAAACCAAGGGAAATTCGTACATCTTTATTATTTTCTTATTATTGCTGTTATTTTTGAAACATTTGAAAATTGGAATTTAGAATTTGTTTCGGATTTAGGGTTTCGGTTTTCGTTT
>JAUVTR010000224.1 GCA_030601425.1 Desulfobacterales bacterium | reverse complement strand
AGCGGCATCTCGCTGGGACATCCCATCGGTTGCACAGGGGCTCGTCAGATGGTTACCGGCATGAATCATATGCAACGCAAGGGCTATAACACCGGGCTAATTACGATGTGCATTGGCGGCGGAATGGGCATGGCGATGATTATAGAACGCTAAAAATTTTATCTTGAAAAAAGTGCTCTAATTTTGATCAAAAAACCTGGGTTTTTTTATTTTTTTCTTTACTTTTTTTGTAATAATTGCTAATAGTTAGTTAAATTTGTAGCCATCAATCTCATTGAAAATATTGGGATTTTTTAACAGTGCCGACGATCGTGCTATTGATGATCTTTTTTCTGACCGATTCTTATTAATTCCGGTTAGTTATCCGTTTTTTGCTTTTAATTATCCAAACTGCGATGCGCCCTGCGGCCATCAGCAAAAGGAGGTTCATTCCAATGGACGTCAGTCGTAAGCTGGGTATATTAGTTTTTTGTGCCGTTCCGGCCATCATTGGCGGCGGGATTGTCTATGCCATATTTGACAGCTGGACCCCTGTTTTTATTTATGAGACCCTTCTTGTATTTGTAGCCGGAGGGTTTGTCGCCAAGTAAAAAGCCTGTCCTCAAACCTTACAAGAGCCCTCTCTTGATGATTACCAATGCAATGGCCAACCTATTTCACAGGCAATAACTTTGCGTTGTGACGTTTGTCACCAATCGGTTATTTTGGTTGTTGATCCATAATTGGTTTATCTCATGAATCATGATATTTTTTAATGCGATGCAATACAGACCCATTATAGCGCTAAAGCTTCACTTCGTGCCCATCATTCTCCGCCTTCGGCGGATGAGCGAAGCGAACTAAGTTCTATTAGGAGGGAATGTGAGCAATCAGAGTCCCCCGAATTTGATTTTATGGTTTTTTCTGGCTGTTTTTACCTTATCCTGCATCATGATGGGCTGGCTTCTGTGGCCATTTATATCGGTCATCATCCTGGCTATCGTGGTTACCGGAATTTTTATTCCGGTTTATAAACTCTTGAATCGAAAATTTAATCCAACCGTTGCATCCCTGTTGACCTGTGTTCTGATTTTTTTCGTTCTTTTCCTGCCTCTTTCGTTTTTTGTGGGGATTTTAGCCAATGAAGCCTGGGACCTGTATTTAACGGCAAGAGGCGCGTTACAAAGCAAACCCATTATGGAACTTCTTGAAAAAAGTGACATATTTGAAACCATCAACCAATTCCTTGCCAGATTTAAAATTGAAATTACCGGTGAGCAACTCAACAGCGCGATTGCCGAAGTCGGCCGGGTGGTAGGGCTTTTCTTGTATGAGCAGGCCAGATCCATCACCACCAATGTGCTCAAATTTATCGTTAACTTCTTTTTCATGCTCTTAATTATTTTTTACCTGTTGATTGACAGTGAGCGGCTGGTTTCTTTTATCGTCAAACTTTCCCCCTTGCCGGAGGATCAGGACCAAAAGTTGATCCAAAAATTCAAAGATATTGCAACTGCCATTCTTCTGGGCAATGGACTGGGCGGCCTGATCCAGGGTATTTTAGGCGGGATTGTTTTTGCCCTGTTTGGCCTAAAATCGCCTTTTCTGTGGGGCGTCATCATGGTTTTGCTGGCCTTTTTGCCGATTTTGGGAATTGGCGGCGTGTTTGTGCCGGCAGCGATTTTGTTATTTTTGCAAGGGCGCATAGGTGCCGGTATATTTTTCCTGATATTTTATATAATCCTTTCGAGTAGTATTGAATATTTCTTTAAGCCCAGATTGGTGGGCAAGCGAGTGCGGATGCACAGCCTGATCGTGTTTCTTTCCATCATTGGCGGGCTGAAGCTATTCGGAATACTGGGCATTATTTACGGTCCGCTGGTGGTAACCGCGTTTTTAACCCTGGCAGAGATTTATCAGGCGAGTTATCAACAGCTGGTAGAACGCGCAAAATAGATGCCTGTATCTTCAGGTTTTGAATAATATTCGTATTGTAAGTAAATGTTAGATAGTGCCCATCCACGATAACTTTTTTGCAGTTGGGAGTTGAGATGTATCAAAGCGATAGTCTTGCTGAAATCAGCATCGAAAAAGAAATGAAAAAATCATATCTTGATTACGCCATGAGCGTAATCATCGGCAGGGCATTGCCGGATGTGCGCGATGGACTAAAACCGGTTCACCGGCGTGTCCTATATGCCATGCGGGAATTAAAAAATGACTGGAACAAACCATACAAAAAATCGGCCCGCATTGTTGGCGATGTGATCGGCAAATTTCATCCCCACGGTGATGCGGCTGTTTACGATACGATTGTGCGTCTGGCCCAAGATTTTTCCATGCGATATCGGCTCGTTGATGGCCAGGGCAACTTTGGCTCCATTGATGGCGATCCTCCGGCAGCCATGCGGTATACGGAAATCCGAATGATGCGGATGGCCCATGAGATGCTGGAAGATTTAGAAAAAGAGACGGTTGATTTCGCTCCCAACTATGATGAGTCCATGTTTGAGCCCTCCGTGTTGCCGGCCAAGATCCCCAGTTTGCTGATCAACGGGTCGTCCGGTATCGCCGTGGGTATGGCCACTAATATTCCGCCCCACAATCTGTCTGAAGTAATTGAAGCCTTAAAAGTCCTTATCGATAACCCGGAGATTTCCGTTGATGAGCTTATTGAACTTGTGCCGGGTCCTGATTTTCCTACAGGCGGTATGATTTATGGAACTGAGGGCATAAAAGCTGCCTATCAAACCGGACGAGGTACGGTCCGCATAAGGGCAAGGCTTATTGTTGAAAAAGATAAACGCACCCAGAGAGAGACCCTGGTCGTTACGGAGCTACCCTACCAGGTAAATAAAGCCAAGCTGATTGAAAAGATCGCTGAACTGATAAGAGATAAAAAAATCGAAGGCATAAGATATGTCAGGGATGAATCAGACCGTGAGGGGATGCGAATCGCACTCGGCCTAAAAAAAGATCAGATCGCCGGCGTGATCATCAATCAGCTTTACAAACATACCCGCATGGAGAATAGTTTTGGAATTATTCTCCTAGCGGTTGTCAATGGACGGCCTGAAATTCTAAATCTTAAGGAGATTTTGCATTATTTCATTCTTCACCGCAAGGATATCGTTACCCGGCGGACCCGCTATGATCTGAGAAAGGCGGAAGACCAGGCGCATATTCTTGAGGGTTTAAAGATTGCATTGGATAATCTGGATGAAGTGGTGGCCTTGATTCGCGCATCCAAGTCGCCGGCGGAGGCCAAATCCCAGCTAATGAAGAAATTTAGTCTGACCGAAAAACAAGCCCAGGCAATTTTGGATATGCGGTTGCAGCGGCTCACCGGTCTTGAGCGCGATAAGATTCAGCAGGATTATAAAAATATTATCAAAAATATTGCCAGATTTAAAGAGATCCTTGCCAGCGAAAAACAGGTGCTCAATATTATTAAAGATGAGCTTTCGGGGATACAAGAGAAATTCGGAGATCAGCGTTATACGGAGATTATTGAAGAGACCAAAGAAATTACTATCGAAGATATGATTGTTGAAGAGGATATGGTGGTCACCATTTCCAAACAGGGATATATTAAGCGCAATCCCATCACACTTTACAGAAACCAACGCCGGGGCGGTAAAGGCAAAACCGCGATGGGGACCAAAGAAGATGATTTCGTCGAACATTTATTTGTGGCCTCCACCCACCACACCTTTCTATTCTTTACGAATCAGGGGAAAGTTTACTGGCGCAAGGTCTATGACATGCCCCAGGCCGGCCGTATGAGCCTTGGGAAGGCAATTGTGAATCTGCTGAATTTCGAAAAAGATGAAAGGCTGACTACTGTGTTGGCGGTACCGGAATTTGAGCCGGGCTATCACGTTTTGATGGCAACTAAAAATGGAGTGATTAAAAAGACAGATTTAATGGCGTTCAGCCGCCCGCGATCCGGCGGCATCATTGCGCTGAATCTTCTTGAGGGCGATGAATTGATTGCAGCACGTATTACCGATGGAACCCTGAATGTATTCTTAGGAGCGCGTATGGGAAAATCCATCCGCTTTCACGAATCCGATATCCGCCCATCGGGTCGAATCGCCACCGGGGTTCGGGGAATGCGTCTGGCTGAAGGAGATCAAATCGTGGGCATGGAAGTACTCAGCCACGGTCAAACACTATTTGCCGTTACCGAGCATGGATACGGAAAGCGAACCTCTATTGATGAATATCCGGTCCAGAAACGTGGGGGTAAAGGCGTAATTTCGATTAAAACCAGCGAGCGTAACGGGCCGGTGGTGGCAATCTTGCTGGTTACAGAAGATGACGATTTGATGCTGATGACCAACATCGGTAAAGTGATTCGAACGCCGATTAGTTCAATATCGGTAATTAGCCGCAATACCCAGGGTGTGAAAGTTATGGGGATGGAAATTGTCGAACGAGTTGTCGGCGCCGCAAGGCTGGCCGAAAAAGAAGATTAGGCGCTTAATAATAGATTTTGTATATTTTTATGGAAGCAAAAAGTGAAATTGATCCGAAGAAATTCAAAATAGCTGTTGTGGGAGCCGGAAGCTGGGGGACGGCCATTGCCGATCTGCTGGCATGCAAAGGTTATCAAGTCGAACTTTGGGCCTTTGAAAAAGAGGTTAAGAGCCAAATTGAAGAATTTCATGAAAATAAACTTTTTCTTCCGGACCACACTCTTGCTCCCAATCTTTCCTCTTCAAATGACCTGACCGGTGTTGTATCGGATAAGAATCTAATTGTGATCGTCGTGCCTTCACATGTGATGCGAGACGTGACTCAAAAAATGGCCGGGCATCTTTCCACGGATACTATTATAGCGTCCGCCTCCAAAGGCATCGAGCAAAAAACACATCTGACCATGTCAGGCGTCATCAAAGAGACGCTTCCCGAAGTTAAGGAAGACCGACTGGCGGTGATTTCCGGCCCCAGTTTTGCCAAAGAAGTCGCCCAAAAAATGCCAACTTCGGTGACGGTCGCATGTAAGAATCCGGCTATCGCTTCTTTAGTTCAACTTGTATTTGCGACATCGTATTTCAGAGTGTACACAAGTGATGACATTATCGGTGTTGAACTGGGTGGTTCGGTTAAAAATGTTGTTGCCATTGCAGCCGGTATGTTAGACGGCCTCGGACTGGGCTTGAATACGCGAGCTGCCCTTATGACAAGAGGAATGACCGAAATTCGCCGCCTGGGGCTTCATCTGGGTGCCAATCCAAGAACATTTACCGGACTCGCGGGGTTTGGAGATCTGGTATTAACCTGCACGGGTAATCTCAGCCGAAACTATACGGTCGGCATGCAATTAGGCCGTGGAAAAAAACTTCAAGAAATATTGAATGAAATGCACATGGTGGCTGAGGGTGTAAAAAATGCGAAATCCGTTTATAATTTTTCTCGTAAACTGGGCGTTGAAATGCCGATATGCCACGAGATCTATCGGATTCTTTATGAAGATCTGGCACCCAAAGATGCAGTTTACCGTTTAATGACCCGTACGCTCAGGCAAGAGCTGGATGAGAATTAAACTGGGAGACGTGCTGCGAATTTCGTGTTACGGGGTTTGAAATGAAGGTTTCAGGTTTCGGGTGTCAGGTGTCAGTCTTCTGGTTCAAAGGTTCAGCGTTCAAAGGTTCAAAGGTTAGAGAACAGAAGACAGAGGTCAGATGACAGATGAAAACCGGAGCGTAGGGCAACCCTCTGCGGCTGCCAAAAACCTGTTACTTAAATCCTGAAACTTCTGAACCCAGAACCCTGAACCTTTGAACCCTGAACCCTGAACCCTGAACCTTGAACCTAGTATAATAGGCATTTGATACCAAAAATAACTTAGAACCGAAAGCACTTCTATACCCACTGATGGAAGCAAAAAAAGCGCATAAGGGCGAGGGCCACCGGCAAAGGCTGCGTGAGCGATTTCTTGCCAGCGGTCTTGATGGATTTCACGATTACGAGGTGATCGAACTCTTGCTCACCCTGGCGATGCCAAGAAAAGATTGTAAAGATGCAGCAAAAGAGGCCCTGTTAAGGTTTAAAACGCTTCAAGGGGTGTTCGAAGCCTCGCCCCGGGAACTATGTCGGGTTAACGGCATCGG
>JAUVTR010000110.1 GCA_030601425.1 Desulfobacterales bacterium | reverse complement strand
CAACCGCTGTGTCGGAACCCGATTTTGCTCCCAGAACTGCCCATACAAAGCAAGACGCTTTAACTGGTTTGACTGGCAATGGCCGGAACCGTCTAATCTGCAGCTGAATCCGGATGTCACCGTACGCAGCAAGGGTGTGATGGAAAAATGTTCCTTTTGCCTTCTGAGAATCCAGAAAGCTCGCGATTTCGCTAAAAATGAAAACCGAAAGATCCGGGATGGAGAAATCCAGCCGGCTTGCCTGCAAACCTGTCCGACCGATGTGTTCACTTTCGGAAATATTATGGATAAAAACAGCCGCGTCCGACAACTGGTGGAAGACAAACGCAGATATCAAATGCTGGGATACTTGAACACCAAACCGGCCGTGATTTATCTTTCAAAAGTTTTACAGGAATTGTAGGTGAACCACAAAGTCACAAAGGACACAAAGAAAAAAAGCGATTTGCTATCAAAAGAAATTTTGTGAACTTTGTGCCTTTGTGGTTAATAAAGAAAGATTAGATATGAGTCAGCTAACTTACGCGAGTATTGATCAAACCATACTGGATACCTTAAGCCCGGCTAAAAAATATTACTGGGCAATCGTGGCCGTTTTATTTTTGGGAGTGCTTTTCGGAGCTGTCTGCTGGACTTATCAGATCTTCGTCGGCATCGGGGTCGGCGGCCAAAACAACCCCGTCGCCTGGGGCACCTATCTGATCAATTTTGTTTTCTGGGTCGGAATCGCCCATTCGGGGACACTGATATCCGCTATTTTACATCTGTTTCGGGCCGGATGGCGCAATCCAATTGCCCGGGCGGCAGAAACCATGACCGTTTTTGCAGTGTGCATTGCCGGGCTTTTCCCCTTCATCCATCTGGGGCGTGTCTGGCAGGTTTATTACATGTTGCCCATTCCAAACCAGAGGCTGCTGTGGCCCAATTTTATCTCCCCCTTGATGTTTGATGTCATCGCCATCAGCACCTACCTCATTGTGAGCACGCTGTTTTGGTATACAGGACTGTTGCCCGATTTGGCCACAGCCCGAGACCGGGCTGAAGGAATGCGCAAAAAAATATACCGAATCCTTTCGCTGGGCTGGACCGGAACTCACGAGCAATGGCGGCATTATACACGGGGTTACTTATTTTTTGCGGCTCTGGCCACTCCTCTGGTTATTTCGGTTCACAGCGTGGTTTCATGGGATTTTGCACTGGGTATAACACCCGGGTGGCATACGACCATTTTTGCCCCCTATTTCGTGGCCGGCGCCATCCACTCAGGGCTGGCCATGGTGCTGACGCTGGTTATTCCGCTGCGCAAGATCTTCGGCTTCGAAAAAATGATTACCACAGATGTGCTGGAAAATGTGGCCAAAACCATCGTTTTTACCGGCTTGATTGTGGGGTTCGCCTACGCAACAGAATTTTTCATTGCCTGGTACAGCCACAATATCGTCGAAATAGAGTCATTTCGGTGGCGCGCTGTGGGCGATTACCGCCTGGAATTTTTCATTATGGTGGTTTGTAATACGATTCTTCCGCTCTTTTTTCTATTTAAAAAAATTCGCAGGACGATTCCGCTGCTGTTGGGAATCTCCTTATTTGTTAACCTCGGTATGTGGTATGAGCGGTTTGTGATTATCATCGGCGGCGTAGCCCATGGATTTTCGCCGCACGCCTGGGGGCTGTACCGGCCAACGGGCATTGAATATGGAATTATGCTCGGCAGCTTTTGTCTGTTCTTTTTCTTCTTCCTCCTATTTACAAAGCACCTGCCGTCTGTTTCCATGACCGAGATGAAAGAAACGGTTAGCTAAGGAGTCAAACATGAATCCAGGTCAATATATAATGGGTTTATTTAAAGAAGAAGACAGCACCGTAAACGCAATAAACGAGCTGGAAAAATCATCCTATCAATTTCACCGCGTCAACAGCCCGATCCCCAGCCATAAGATTATGGATGCCTTGAAGCTAAAAAAAAGCAAGGTGGGCTGGTTCACCCTGGGCGGCGGGATATTCGGTTTTCTGGGAGGGTTCGCCCTGGCTATCTATACGGCGGTTCAATGGAACCTGATCGTGGGCGGCAAGCCGGTTGTCGCCATCATTCCATTTGTTGTCGTGGGATTTGAAGCTACCATTCTTTTTGCCGTATTCGGCAATATTATCGGCATGCTCACCCAGACCCGGCTGCCCAGCTTCAAGGATTTGGAGCATTACGACCCACGGTGTTCCGGGGAGTATTTTGGCATTCTGGCATCCTGTGAACCGGGACAGACAGAAGGACTGAAAGATCTGTTTAAGAAAAGTGGTGGAGAAATCAGGACATTTAGCGAACAATCGTAAAACCGTATTTGATAAGAATTGCAGTTCATTTTTTTGAACCGCAGAACCGCAGAATATCGAAGTATAAAAATTGGTTTCATTAATATTAAAACCTTCTGCTGTTCGAATTTTTTGACTTTAGATCACGTCTTTAGCGTGATTCGATATTCGATATTCAAAAGGCAAAACGAGAGTTAATCTTTATGCCAGAAAACAATTCGAATAACGTAGTTTCCAGAAAATCTAGCGTATTCTGGATATTTTTCGCGCTGATCATCATCGGCCTGACCTCTTTTATATACGGTCTTGCCAGCCCGCATCCCGAACGCGCGTGGCAGGCTTATCTGATTAATTTCCTTTTATGGTCTGCAATCGCCCAGGGAGCCGTACTGTTCTCAGCAGTCATGCATATGACCAAAGCCCGCTGGAGCGGCCCCCTGTCGGGTCTATCCGAATCCTTTGCGGCCTTTTTCCCACTTTCATTTGTATTGTTTCTGCTGTTATTTTTGGGACGATCCCATATCTTTCCGTGGCTGCATGAGGATCTTCATGGAAAGGAAGTCTGGCTCAATATACCGTTTCTTTTCACCCGCGATTGTATCGGTTTGCTGATTCTGTATGGTATCGGCCTTGCTTATCTGTTCAATGCCCTGCAGCTCAAATATGACCCCAATCAAACCCAAATCGGCCTCCGCAAATTCATCCACCGGCACTGGCAACGAAACAGCCGCAACAAAAAGCGGTTGCAAAAAAAGATGACGCTCTGGGGCGGCCTTTATATTCTGGCATTTGCGCTGGTGCTGAGCCTGATCGGTTATGATCTGATCATGAGCATGGATCCCCACTGGATTTCGACACTGTTTGGCGCCTATAACTTTATCAAGGCTTTCTACATCGGTTTGGGCGCCCTGATCATTTTGGCCAGCATCATCCAGCTCAGAAAGGGGAATGCTTCCGGTCTGAGCTCGTCTCACTTTCATGATGTCGGAAAATTGTTTTTCGCTTTCTGTCTGCTCTGGGCCGACTTTTTCTATGTCCAGCTGATGGTCATCTGGTACGGCAACATTTCTGAAGAGACCCATTATGTGATCGAACGAACTCTGAGGGTTCCCTGGAATAAGCTGGCATGGACGGTATTTATCATCAGTTTTATTTTCCCCTTCTTGATTTTATTGAACAAGAAAGTAAAGACAAAACCGGCTTTTATGATCGTTATCAGCACGGTGGTCATTGTCGGCATCTGGCTTGAGCACCTGTTGCTGCTGGGGCCGGCATTGAGCCATGAAGTAACAAAGCTGCCGCTGAATCTATCGGATGGGCTGATTTCTCTGGGGTTTTTGGGGCTAATGGTAATGGCGGTATCCTTTTTTCTGAATCGATTTCCTGAACTGGCCGGGATAAATGCAAGGGAGGTGACCTGATGGAACCGATCACCCCCACCGCATATGGCAACATTTCAAAAAGCAATTTTAGACCTGTTTTATTTACCGCCGCGTGTGTTGTTTTCATCGGGATGTTTCTCTACTATTTCTACTCGCCAGCGGGATTCAAAATCGGTCCTGAACAACCGATCCCTTTCAGTCACCGGCTGCATGCCGGTGTAAAGGAAATTCAATGCCAGTTCTGTCATCCATACGTGGGCTACTCCAATCATCCCGGGATCCCGCCGGTGGAAAAATGTCTCTACTGTCACAATTACATTATTCCCAAACATCCCGAGATCCTCAAGGAGCACGAATACTTCAATGCCAATAGCCCGGTCCCCTGGGTCAAAGTGAATTATTTAGCCGAACACGTGGTCTTTAACCACCAGCGGCACATTCGAAGCGAGATTGAATGCCGGGAATGCCATGGTGAGGTGCAGAAAAAGGATCGGCTCCAGGGGGTTGAATTTAAAATGGGATTTTGCGTGGAATGCCACCGCAAAAAAAAGGCGAACCTGGACTGCTGGCTGGCGTGTCACAACTAGAAGGTTATTGGTTAATGGTTATTTGTTATTCGTTTAAAAGATAAAAAGTCAGTATGCCGCCAACCCATAACTAATAACAAATAGCTATTAACAGCGCGAAGCGCTTAAGGAGAACCGAAATTGTCGACTCCAGATCAAAATGTGAAACCGAGCTATGCGACCGCAAAAGGCTTTTGCCTCACGGCTGCTTTCTGGATGGTGGTCGCCACCCTCTATGGATTCATCGGGGCCATTGAATTTGTGGCTCCGGATCTTCTGGGAAACATCGCCTGGCTGGTTTTCGGCCGTATTCGTGCCGTACACACCAATCTGGCCATTTTTGGATTCGTAACTCCGGCGCTGCTTTCAACGGGCCATTTCATTGTCCCCCATTTACTGAGAACCCATCTGTTCAGTGAAAGACTGGGGGTGCTGACGGTGATCTTGTGGAATATTTTCACGGCGGCCATTGTCATAACGCTGTCAATGGGCATGACCCAGGGCAGAGAATATGCCGAAGCCATCTGGCCGATTGATATCATGGTGGCGATTGTATTTGCGCTGATGTTTGTTAACATGATCATGACCATCCGCCGCCGGCAGGAACCAATTTTATATGTATCGGTCTGGTACATCACCGCCGCTGTTATCCTGAGCCTGATCGTTTATGCCATCGGCAATGTGATCTGGGTGCCCGGTACGGGTGCCTTAACCGGAATGCCCGATGCCGTTATCCTGTGGTTTTACGGACACAATGTCCTGGGCCTGCTTTTGACACCGCTGGCGGTGGGAATCGCCTACTACGTCATCCCCAGCGCAACGCGCAGCCCGCTTTACAGTCATACACTCTCGCTGGTGGGATTCTGGTCCCTGCTGGTTTTATACTCCCACATCGGGACCCACCATTTGATTCAGGTCCCGGCCCCCACCTGGCTGAAGGTGGTCGCTATTACCGGCAGTATCGGTATGATTATTCCGGTAATGGTTGTTTTGATCAATCTGTGGTTCACCGCTAAAGGCAAACTGGGTCTCATCCATGAAAACATTGGCGCTAAATTCGTCTTTGCCGGCAGCGTTATTTATCTGTTTGTCTGTATCCAGGGACCTTTGCAGTCATTGCCACAGGTGCAGCGGCTGACGCATTTCAACAACTGGGTGGTGGCTCATGCCCACATGGGCGTTCTGGGGTTTTCAGGCATGATTGGGCTGGGCGGCATTTATTTCATGCTGCCCAAAATAACCGGCAAGCCCATATTCAGCCGAACGCTGGCCGACTTTCAGTACTGGCTGGTCCTGCTAGGAATGGCCGGTTTTATGGTGGTGCTGACGATGGCCGGACTGGTTCAGGGCCATGGCTGGGCAAATGGCGAAACCGTTTATCGTATGCTGCCCCAGCTGCATCATTACAACATTGTGCGCGCCGGGCTCGGGATGTTGATCGTTACCGGTGCAATCATCGGTCTGTACAACATCACCAGAACCATATTTTATAAACCGGGAGAAACCGCATGAATCTGAAAATGACGCCGGCGGTTATTGTTTTAGGCGGAATTTTTATTTTAGCAGTCATTGTTTTTACAGTTGTTTACTGGCCATGGGCTACCAAGGTTGAACAACCTTCGGCTATATTTCGAGTGCGAACCGCTGAAGAAGCCGAAGGCCGAAAAATTTATATCGCCAATGGGTGTACATACTGTCACACCCAATCGGTTCGACTGGTCGATTGGGGTCTGGGCGCCGAACGCATTGCTCAGGCAGGCGATTACGTCGCCGACCGGCCCATTTTGCTGGGCTCAGAACGCACCGGACCCGATCTCTCCCAGGCCGGCGGCGAACGTCCGGACGACTGGCATATCGCTCATTTTATTAACCCGCGTTATACACGACCCAACTCCATCATGCCTCCCTGGAAATTTTTGGGGATGGACAAGATTAACACCCTGACCCGCTACATACAGGGATTGGGGTTTAAAATGGCCGATCAGCGCATGGAACGGCAAACATTCTGGAAGGCCGAATCCATTAAAGCCTATGAAGCCGGACCGAATGAAAATGTAGAATGGCTTCATTCCCACATACCCGAAGGTTGGCGCAATGTTCCCAATCCATACCCCACAACCGAAGCCGGACTGGCCAGAGGACATAAAATTTACCAGGATTTTTGTCTCGGCTGCCACGGGCCGGTGGGGGACGGGATGGGGCCGGCCCAACCGTGGATTTATCCGCCGCCCCTTAATTTCACCATCTTAAAGGACCGCGGTGTTACCGGCGGCATCCTGTATTACCAGATCATGAACGGCATCACCGGTACGGCCATGCCGTATTTCAAGCGCGATCTGGAATCCCAAAAGATCTGGGAAGTCGGCGATTATGTGGCAGTTTACTTTATCGGTGAATCCGATGCCAATAAAGAACCCAAAGGCATTGATGCATCCTGGGAACCTTAATTTAGTTGAATAGCTAAATGGTTGATTGGTTGAATAGTTAAAAAGGATGCATTCTGATTAAAATAGATAAAATCATAATAAACCAATCAACGAATTAACCAATTAACGAGTTACCAAAACATGTACTATTTCTTTTTTATCCTATTTATTTTTTCCGGTTTATTCTTTGGAATTCTGGTCTTTTTATGGGCCCTGAAAAGCGGCCAGTTTAAAGAACAGCAGCGGGCAAGATATTTAGCGCTTGAAGATGAGCCGGAAGCGCCGAATAAAGAAGTATCCCGCTCCAGCAAGCTGCAGTCCTACGTTTTGTTTGGTATTTTAATATTCGGCCTGGTGGTCGTTGCGTCGGTTGTTGTGTACGCCTATTTTATCTAAAGTGGGTGGCCACAATTTAAGCTCGGGCGGCTTTAGTTTCTTAAAATGAAATTTTTGCTTTCAATAACAAGACTTTTGCATTTAATCACGAAAACACGAAATTTAAAAAGCACGAAATTTTATTTTTTCTTCTCTTTTTCGTGATTTCTTTCTTTCGTGCTTTCGTGGTAAATATATTTTTTGGTTGCCTGCTCTGCCGTGTCATAAACTTGCAAGAAGTGATGGGAGATAAATCGCCATGAGATATTTCGAACTACTGGGATTTCAGCATGTCATCCTTTTTGTTTTTCCCGCGTTGATATTCATGATTCTGCTGTACGTGGGATTATCGCGTTCCCATTTTATGGGGAAAAATACAGAAGAAAGAAAAATGAAAATCGTACATAGCTACCCTGGGAATCTGGAATCAAGAAACTCTCCCTTTCCGCTCATCCTATTTTTAATTATCGTCGGGTTTTTAATGTGGACGATTAGCTACACCTTGTTAACCGGAATATTAGGGGTAAAGATATAAATGAAAACATCAGATGAATCCGTCGTTGCCACCTGGGTATTTATTTTGATCCTGGTGTTATTATTCGCTATCCAAAGCTTCCTGGCCTATAAAGTCATTGGAAATGCAGGTCAACCCTCCTGGAGTTACGGTATCGTCCGTGATGTTCCGGGCGAATCACCCTATGCCATTTATCCAAAGGTCCCTTATCCGCAACATGTCGAAGGCGCTAAGGGGGAATAGATGAAAAAAGTTCTACTAATAATAATCGCGGCAGGATTCGTTATTTACATAGCCTATGAAGCCCTGACGTATTACGATAATGAGTTTATATACGGCCGCATGCGCGAAACCCCTGTTGTCAGATCTTACGAAAAACCTCTTTTGATCATGGAAGCCGGAGTTGTCCCCTTTTCAGGCGGTGAAATGAATTATCGGACTCAGAAGCCGGAAGATTTGAAGTCCCCCCTGGAAACGAACAATCCAGAAACCATCAAGCGCGGAGAAGCTGTTTACTTCACTTTCTGTGCCCAGTGCCATGGTAAAAACCACAATGGAAAGGGCCCGGTGGGGCAGAGCTTTTACCCCCTTCCCACTGACCTGCGAAGCCCAAAAGTTCAAGCCGAGTCTGAAGGCAATATTTTCTGGGATATCAGCTACGGTCTTCCGGAAGGCAAGGGCCGCCAGCCGGCACTGGCAACCACCATAGATGTTCTGGACCGCTGGCGAGTGGTCGCCTATGTTAAATCTCTCGGTATGCGCGATTGAATTCCTTGAACACCAAGTTACAGTGTTTATTTTAATACGTTTAAATTAATTCCCGGTTTCAGGTGTCGGGTGTCAGGTGTCAAATAACTGATGGCAGATGACAGAAAACAGTCTGCCCTTTGTCTTCGACTCGGCTGAGCCCTTCGGCTGTGAGCTCAGGGTCGAACGACTCGTCGCAGGCTGTCCTCCGTATCTTCCTGACACCTGAACACTGACACCTGACACCTTGATTACAGAGATTTGTAATTTAGAATTTCCACCGCGTCATGAAAAAAGACCCCAAACAATCCCCCATCCCCCAAACCTGTGACCTGTGCGGTCTGCCTTTGCGTTATGGGACGGTTACGTCTGTATTATCCGGTACCACCTATTCTTTCTGCTGTATTGGATGCCGCCAGGTTTTTAATATCCTTCTGGAGGCCGCCGGCTCCGGAAACCCGGCAACGTTTAAACAAACCGATCTTTTCAAGCAATGCCAGGAAAAAGGCATCATCCCCAGGTCTGAAACCGAACTTGCCGGCCGCTCCCGGACCACCAATGCAGAAGATGTCGATTCAGTTGACCGCCAACCATCCGATCCAGCGCTAACCTTATCCGACCAGGTGTCGCAACAATTCCTTTCGCTGACCCTCAAAATCCGCAATATGTGGTGTCCGGCCTGTGCCTGGTTGATTGATGAAACCTTGAAAAAAGCACCCGGCATTGACCAATCACGCTGTAATTTTTCAACCGACCGACTGCATCTCACCTACAAACCCACCACAACGTCTCCGGACCGGATTATTGCCGCCATTAAAAAATTGGGTTATCAGGCAGCCATTCCGGGAGAAACCCGCGATGCTGTCGAACGTAAACGAGAATTTTTCCGCTTTGCTGTCTCAGCATTTCTGACAGCCAATGTGATGATGCTTTCTTTTACGCTTTACTCAGGCTTTTTTACACAGCTGACAGCCGATACGATTACCAAGCTCTCCTGGCCTGCATTTATCATGGCCGGAATCGTTCTGGTTTACGGTGGATATGAATTTTATAAAAAGGCATGGGCCGGGATCACAAACGCGGCTTTCAGCATGGAAACGCTAATCATCATCGGTGTGTTAAGCGCTTTCTTTTACAGCACCTATAATCTTTTTACCGGAAGCATTCACCTATACTATGACACCGCATCGATGCTGATCACCCTCGTGCTGCTGGGCAAAACACTGGAGCGCCGGGCGAAAGGAAAAGTTTTGGCCGATCTGGAGAATTTCTTTGCGCTGATGCCCAGCAAGGTCAGAATATGCACTGACAATTTTCCCGACGGCCGTTATGCGACCATGGGTCAACTGGCAGAAGGTGACATTTTTCGGGTGACTGAAACAGAACTTGTACCGGCCGATGGACGCATACTGACCGGCAACGGCGCTGTGGAAGAATCTTCACTGACCGGCGAGCCCTTACCCATCACCAAAAAGCCCGGTGACTTTATCAGAAGCGGTGCCCGGATTCAGCAGGGCAGTTTTAAAATCAAAGCCGAAAAAGTTGGCAGTGACTCCACCCTCGGTCAAATGATGCAGGTCATCGAAAAGACACTGCTGACCAAATTGCCGATTGAGGGCAAAACCGATATCATTTTGCAGTGGTTTGTTCCCGTCATTCTGGTGCTGGCGGCAGCTACCGGTATTGTGTGCCGCTTAATCGGTTTATCTTTGGAGACATCGATCCTCAGAGCGGTCACCGTAATGGTCATATCCTGTCCGTGCGCTTTAGGAATTGCCATCCCTTTAGCAAGGGTGGCCGGAATATCCATCGCCGGCAAAAAAGGCATCCTGGTGCGGAATTTTACGGCATTTGAAATGGCCAGGCGGATTACGGCCGTTGTTTTTGACAAAACCGGAACCGTCACCCGGGGCAACTGGACCCTGCAGGAAATTGTGGCGTTCGCTCCCTTTGACGAAAAGCGGGCCCTCGAAATGGCGGCGGGACTGGAGAAAAACTCAGATCATTTTATCGGTCGGGAAATTCTGCGGCAGGCTCAAAACAGAAATATTCAGCCGGCAGCAATTGACAAAATCCGAACAGAAGAAAACGGTGTGTCCGGCGAATTTGAAGGCAATGTCCTAAAAATCGGATCCGCTACTTTTCTTTCTGATATGATCGATGATTTTAAAAAGCGATTAGGATCCAACCATTCACCGCAGGGATC
>JAUVTR010000220.1 GCA_030601425.1 Desulfobacterales bacterium | reverse complement strand
TATCAACGTTCCCTCAAAAGCGTTGCCGGTGACTTGCGGAAAACCATCTTCACGGCCGGCAGCGCTGCGGCCAGCGCTGTTATGACAATCAGCGGAATTGAAAATCCGAGAGATCTCCAATCGACGCCATATAAAAAAGTCCAACCAAATGATTGGCGATTAACGACATATACCAGCAGATACGATAAGATAAAGCCACAAACGACTCCGGCCAACTCGCCAATGACCACCATAAAACCGGCTTCCCAGAATATCATTGTGCGAATCTGCCTGAAACTTGCGCCGACAGCAAACAGGGTGTTGAGCTCCCTGGATCGCTCCAAAACCAGAACGGTAAGTGTGGTAGCAATACCCAGAGCCGCAATCACTAAGGCAATGAGAAGCAAGACGGTGGTGACTGCGAAAGTTTCATCAAAGATTTTCAAAACGGCACCGCGCAGCCCCTTGCCGCTGTACATATCGACCTTGTCACCCATGCGGTCAATGATCTCGTTGCGCAGTTTTGAGACGGCCAGGTCCAAATCCTGGGAGCGGTCTTTAAAAAAGAAGCGCAACCCGCCCCAGTAAGTTTCATGGTACCGCGCTTCAAAATGCGGCAAGGAGTAAAAAACCACACCGCCCTGAGTCCGATAATCACGAACAATTCCCAGAATGGGCAGTTCGACAAAGGATTCTTCAATTTGGGCCTCAAAAAAATCGCCGACGGTTAATCCGGTACGATTTGAGAATACCTCTGAAACAATAACGCCCTCACCGCGCATGAGCACAGGACGGATTCTTTCCGGGTTTCCCTTCAGCCAGAAAAAGGACGCGTATTGCATAAATCCCCGCATGTCCAGTAGCTCAAACTCATAGGGAAAATTTCCATATTTTAAGAAAAACCGCCGATTGGGTAAGATATCCACCTTGGCTTTATAATCTTGCAGATTGTCAATAACCTGCCGTGGAATGGGGTAGCGAAATCGATTTATTTCTCCCATTTTAGAGGTTAAAAATAAATCCCCTTTGAGGGTTTCATGGGTCCAGTATTCCACCGTCTGGCGAAAGCTAAAAATCATGATAACCAATGCGGTAAATAAAGCCACAGCGGTAATCAGGGCGCCAACTGAGACAGCCGTACGTGTACCACTATCACGAACATAGCGGCTGGCGAGGTAAGCTTGTATGCCAATCCGCTTGAGCAGCACGGATGAAAAAGTATGACTGACTTTCTGGAGCGCCCAGGGCGCCAGCAGCGAAAAACCGACAAAGAGCAGCAAAATGGATAAATATCCCGGGAGAGGCATTTCCAGAACCGACGGTAACCGGGATAACGGCAACACCAAAAAGATACAAATAAAACCACCCAGAGCAAGCTGCCCTGGCGATTTTCGGGGCTGCATCCCCAGCTGGGAAATTTCGAGTGCTTCTTTGGGTGAAACTTGCATGGCTTCCCGTGCGGGTTGATAAGCGGCTAATACAGAAATAAAAACCGTAACGCCAAAACTAAACAAAATTTCCCACAGATTTAGGGAAAGCGTTTCCACCTGCACACGCACAAAAAGGGTCGAGATCGTTTGACTGACGCCCTGCAGCAAATATTTGATCAAAAAATTTCCGATGGGGATGGCCACCAGCCAGCCGACGACTCCAAACAAAGCACCTTCGGCTAAAAAGATAAAAAAAAGATGATAGCCGGATGCGCCGGTAAACCTTAAAATAGCCAGTTCCTGGCGACGGGAAGCTGCATTTAGGGCGACCAGGCTATAGACCAAAAACATGCCCACAAACAATGAAGCAAAACTTAAAATAGAGAGATTCAGCTGATAGGCTCTGATCATTGCTCGCCCGCTTTCACGAGTGGCAGATGGTGGATTCAGGGTGATACTTTCAGGCAGCATGTCGCGGATTTCATCCAGATCTTTTGCTGTGGTATCCGGTTTCAGCTTTATATCAATTCGATCCACTTGGCCAATAAGGCCGGTAAATTCCTGAAAGGTGGCAATATCCGTTAAAGCAACCCTACCCCCTTCAGCCAGAGCAAGTCCTTCCCGCTCCAGCTTCCCTAATATCTTAAACGTCACCCTTTGACGCGCATTTTCCAGAAGCAACACATCCCCGGGACTACGCTTGAGTTGGCGGGCGAGGGGTTCTCCCAGAATTAAGGTGTAGGGTTCTTTTAACAGGTCCAGCCAGACAACGGCCTCTTGATTGTTTTTTGGGGCAATCCGCCAGTTCCGAAGGGGCCGGTCTAAAATTGGATCAAACCCTATCAGTAGAAAAGGCTTCGCGCCTTCTTGGGCAATTTGCGTATAGGTTTTTAAAACCGGTGATGCATTTTGGATAGCCGGATGATTTAAAAGCTTAGAGATGATATTTTCCGGCACATAACCCCCGGGCCGGGTTAAGACATAATCGGCCTGACCGGCAATCAGATCCATGCTTTTGATAAATGAATCCAGAGAAGCGTTGACGGAAAGGCGCACGCTGGTAAAAACAGCCGCTCCCAATGCAATCCCAAAAAGGACCGTCACAGCCCGGCCCATATGCTTGCGCATATCCCGCAGACTGAACCAGATAAAAAGGCGAAAGAAGAATAGGTAATTTCTCATGAGTGGTCTGTGATCATACCGTCTTTCAGTTCTATCTTAACCGTAGCCTTGGGGTCAGCAAGTGCGCTGTGGGTTGCAATCATAATGGTCCGTCCCCATTTTCGATTCAGCTCGGCTAATAGATCGATGACGATTTGTCCGTTACGGCTGTCAAGATTACCGGTGGGCTCGTCAGCCAAAATGATCGCCGGATCATTAATAAGAGCTCTAGCTATGGCTGTACGCTGCATCTCGCCGCCGGACAGCTGTGCCGGAAGGTGGTTTGTGCGGGAATCGAGCCCAAGCCATTTGAGTAGCTCCATGGCTTTGGACCGGCTTTTGGCAATCGATTTGCCGGCTAAAAGCGCCGGCAGACAAGCATTTTCAAGCACATTTAAGGTGGGCAACAAATTAAAGGATTGGAAAATCATGCCGACAACCTGGCGGCGAAAATGAGTTAACTCGGTATCCGAGGTTTTATTCAAATCATGGTCTGCAACCGTCAGAACACCACGGGTTGGTCTATCCAGACCCGCCAGCAGAGACAATAAGGTGCTTTTGCCGGAACCGCTGTCGCCTTTTAAAACCACCAGTTCACCTGCCGCGATTTCAAGATCAATCTGGCTTATTCCGATGACCTCGCTGTCACCCAGTGTGTAAATTCGCGTTAATCCTTTGGCCGAGATCACCGGTTGTGGTTTTTCAGGGTCCATAGCGCTTAAATTGGTTTTAATTAGGTTTAGAAGCTGTCCTAAAAAAGAAGTGACTAAAGTGAACTAAAGTTTGAAGTGACTAAAGTTGAGGTGTCGCTGCGCTCCATCTTTTTTATTAAAATGATCGTTCGACCCAGTCGTTCGACCCAGAGGCTCTCGACGGGTAGAATTCCTCAACTTTAGTCACTTTAGTTCACTTTTAACTTTAGCGCACTTACTTTAATGCATTTTTGAGATAGCTCTGATTATTTTCCCAGAAAACCTTTCCTGACAGCATCATCGATAAGGCTGGCAACATAATCCCAAAGGAAGGAAGAGCCTTCATCTACCGGCTGCATTCTGGAAATGACCTGTTTTTTTTGGATTCCGTGCTGACGCCAGGAATGCCCTTTGGTGAAATAATTATGAAGTAAAGGCTGAAATCTATCCAAAGCGTTGGCAAATCGAGATTCAGGTGTCTTTCGATCTTCATATTCATCCCATAGGACACGAAACGATTTCGCTTGGTCTTCAGGCAGGATATTAAAGATTCGATCTGCAGCTCTCTTTTCACGCTCTTTCTGATCTTGAACACCGCTCTCATCATAACAATAGGTGTCGCCTGCATCGATTTCGACCAAATCGTGGGTAAGAAGCAGTTTTATTACCTGCAAAAGATTCAAATTTTTCTCATCCGCATATTCAGATAAAACCAGAACGATCAAAGCAATATGCCAGGAGTGTTCCGCTGAATTCTCATGACGGGAGCGATCCATTAGCGTCGTTCGTCGTAAAATTTTTTTAAGCTTATCCACCTCCAGAACAAATTCAATCTGTCTTTTGAACCGCTCACTGCGCCGGGGAATTAATTGCTCTTCAACACACGCTTCATTCGCTTTCTTTTTTTGCAATTTTTTATTCATCAATAGGCTCCGGTTTATTTTTTGGAAGCTGATTCCAGTTGCTTGCGCAAATCAAGCCAGTCGTTGAGTTCCATCAATGATTTTGATAGCTGATAGCGACCGTCGGAAAATACCCCGTAATCGCCCCCACTTCCCATGGCTGATGCGAAACGGATAGTATTGGCGTAAAACAGCCAGGTATCACTCCACTTTCTTTCGATGGCTTCGTTATAAAAGCTATCCTTTTTGTCAGCCCAGCCGTGCTGCCAGATGTCTTCCATGATTTGGGTAGCGGTCAAGGTTTTGGCATTGGTCTCTCTGATAGTGTTTTTAAATCGTTTCCAGTGACCGCTAACCCAGGAGGAGTCATGACAATTCAGACAGACCGCTTGCATCGTCTGCCTGCGGCCTTCCATTTCTTTTTTATCGATCAGATATTGGGTCGCGAATCCACCACTGAAGTCTGTTGGTAAGGGCAATCCGTCTTTGTTGCGGATAATGCTGGTATTCGGCTTTTGGGGATGCGCATGAGCGTAAATCAATCCCAATATGCGCCACGGCAGCCGATTGTTCATCTGATGGGTCCTTTCAACCACCACTTCCTCCTCCGTATTGACCAGCAGGCTGACGTGGCAGGTGGCACAGGTGGGGGCGGTAAAATCTTTTCCAACCGTCCATGGCACCGCCTTGAAATTCCAGGAGGAATTCATGGCCGAAAAGATGTTGCCGTGCTTGCTGGCAGCATAGACCTTAAAGGCCGGTACATCGGGCCCCACATGGCATTCTTTGCAGGTGTACGGTTTGCGCGCCATTTCGATCGAAAAAGCGTGCCGCGTATGGCAGGCCGAGCAGGAGCCCATGCTGCCATCCAGATTAATGCGACCCACACCCTGATTGGGCCAGCCTTTAATTATCGGAAATTCCAATTCACCGGCTGCTTCGGTGTCTCGGGTTTCGTATCCTTTCAGCTCAAGTTTGGTGCCGTGACAGTAATAGCAGGTCTCCGATTTGGTAGCATCATTCGCTGGCTTCAAATTAATTTTCCCGTTTTTGTACTTCGTTTCTGCCAGGATGCTGTGCTCCAGCTTTTGATACAGTTTGTTATCGGCTAAATTGCCATAAGCATGGGCCATGATATTTTTGGAATATTGCTGTCTTTCGGTGGCATGGCAGGTTTTGCAATCATCCGGGCTGACCACCACATGAATATTATTCTCGTTGTGATCAAACGTATCCGCATGGGCTTTGGGTCTAAGCGTGTGGCATTCGGCACATCCGACCACCACATTTTGCAGATTTTCGGGAACAGTTTTGCTGGATACTTTGCGCGCAACACCTTCCACTGCCATGGCTTCTTTTGGCGTGATCTTAGCGTGACGGCTGTTTTGCCAGTCATTAACAATACCGGGATGAGTTGCAGAATGGCAATCGATACATTCAGCGCTGGCCTCGCTGATCGGAACCTCTACCGATATTGCGGTTCCTCCGCCGACAAAAGACGTTAAAATACAAATTATGACGGCCATATTTTTCATAATAAACTCCTGCAAAAAGTTTTCAGCAACCTCTTGGCCTCAATGGAGACTAAAAATTATCGCAACCGTTCGAATTATCCAACAAATCGGATTTCAGACCCTAACGGCAAACTCGGGCTACTTTTAGCGCATTGGTTTCAATTGCACAATTAAAAATTTTATAAACAATATCTGGTAATTTTGTGATTACAAACTCATCATGTGATTCAGATAATTCTTGTTGGTTTATGACTTTAAGGAAATTGTAGGCAGAGTTGATCTTGGAATAGGAGCTGGAATATGTCCTAAACATCCGGTCGATTCGTTAGATAAACACCGCAAGTCACCAGGATCGTCCCGATCAATAAGGAAAGCGTTAGCGGTTCACCTAAAATAAAGAATGCCAGTAAAATCGCACTGATGGGAACAAAGTTAATGAACAATCCGGCTTTGGTCGGCCCGATTTGATTGATACCTTCATAAAACCAGACAATTCCGAGCACCGTGCCGAAAAAACCCAGATAAAAAATATTCCACCAATCGGAAATCGAATAATAGATACAGTCAGCCAGACCCTCTCTTAACGCAGGTGGAAAGAGTAAAATGGTGCCGGTGATCGAACTGTAGGTTACAGA
>JAUVTR010000258.1 GCA_030601425.1 Desulfobacterales bacterium | reverse complement strand
GTAACGTGGCCAATAAATATGCAGCCAGAAAGAAGTTTGATGAAGGTGTTGCCGCCTATGTCAAAAAGGATTTTAAAACAAGCGTTGATCTATTTTCACGGGCGATAAAATACGACCCAACCCTGGCACTGTTTTTCGTGTGTCGGGGCGCTGCCAGGCTAAAATTGGGAAGAGCACGTGACGCGATCGGTGACTTTAATCAGGCAATTAAGCTGAACTCGACATATGCTCGCGCCTATCACCTGCGCGGGTTAGCTTATGAAAAATTGGGACAATTCGCCCGGGCTTTTCAAGATTTTGACACCTCCCTTGAGATCGACCCGGAATATGGTGCGGCCTACCACAGTCGTGACTCTGTACTTTCAAATCCAAAACAGTCCTCTTTAGCTTTCAAAGATTTTGAAATTGTCGATCACCTCATGGCCATGCGATTGACAGACTTTGATAAAAAGGTGCCGAGTGATCTGGCAATCTGATGCATCATCGGTCAGAAGTCAGAGGACAGAAAACAGAAGACAGATGTCAGATGACAGATATCAGATATCAGATACTGGAGCAAAAGCATCCTCCTGGATCCTTTCAACTGTTTTCTGTTTTCTGTTAAAAGACTTACCTCGGCTCAATTCCTTCGGCGCTGATTCCATGAATATAGTATTTGGAATCATTTAAAAAATGTAAAAAAATGACCACAAAGGCAATGGAGGCTTGAATCATCAGCGGCTTGTTTAGATATAAAATATCAAGTTGCTGGTGAAGCACTTTTTTTGAGTTATGTGCAAAATAGGTTGAAAATAGGCCGTCCAACAGCTGATCGCGGTCCGGTTTGGTAACCAAATCGATTCGACCGCTAAAACAATAGTTCATGGTCTCCAGGAGCAGATTGCGCTGATCGTGCGGGTCCTTAAGATGGTAGCCGATCAAATGCATTAAGGTTCTTTGAGCTTCTTTCAAACCGGCATCACAGACCGCTTCAAAAAGAATTCGCAAGGCACGATCATAGCCGATGGATTTATGCTGTCGTATCATAGACAGCAGGACGGTATTTTTAAAAAGCTGATACAGCCTGCGGGCACCGTTTAGGGCTGAAGTCGGCGGATGGTCATTTGCGGGGATATATCCGCGATAATTATTGACAAACATCAACTGAAAAATGTTTTGAAAAAAATCAACCCCAGACAGCGGATCTTCAAGGTCAATTCGCATATCCAGTGTGTTGTCGAGCCGATCGGCTAATTTCACCTGTACCGGCTGCGGCGAACGGCCGGCGCTTTCAAGCAGCCGGCCGATATATTGATAATAGGATTCGGTTTTGATGCGGGTCAACGATATGATATTCTCAAGCAGTTTTGACTCATCCTCATCACCCATGCGCTCCAGAAGGCTGTAAAGCCTGCCTTCCATATCCATCCACTGATGGGTATCAAAATCATATGGATTGATATCTTCCATAATATCATGAAACAGGACGCTCAACAGGCCGATCAAGTTCAAACGGTCTTGATTGCGTGCAAACAGGGCCGTTGCCCGCAAAGGGTGCAGCACGGCCATGGGCCCCAGATGTCGTCTTTTTTGATGATAGGCGCTGAAAAGATACCCCAGGGCATCCATTAAAAGGCTTTTTTTCTGCTTGTCTTTTGAGGCACTCCGATCCAGTGTTTTGCCACCGATGATATACATCATCACGTTGTAGCGATTTAGAGATGCGGCGCTCAGGTTATAATTAAGCACCGAAGACAATTTTAAAAACTCGGTTAAATCATATTGCGGCATCATCGAAATTCCGTGACTAATTTTTCAACGGACGCGAAAATCTCAGCAGAAATTGCGTTAATTTCTTCTTTCTGAAGTCCCAAAATAGTTAAGGTTTGCGGGTCAATTTCAGACGATGACGAGGTGGCCTCTGAGTTAAAACCCGCTTCTTTAGCGGCAAAATCCGCTAAATGAACAATAAACGCCAGTTCGCTGTTACGCGAGCGCAATGGGTAATGATGATATCGTATGGCAATTGACTGGGTTTCAGGATAGCGCCAAAACCGGGCAGCGCGTGACATCACCTCGGCATGATCAAAACCTAAAATTTTCTTTTCAGCTTCAATAAATGTCTGTTTCCCGGTTTTTTGAAACTTTTTAAATTCTTTTTTGCGTTCCAGTACGAAAGGATCGAGTATTATTTTGCCCGCATCGTGAAGCAGTCCGGCAATAAACGCATCTTCAACCAATTCGAGGTTTTTCTTCTCTGCAATAATTCTTGACCCCAGGGCAACTGCCAGCGAATGTTTCCACAGATCGCCGGGATCTAGCTGGTAACCCTCTAATTTTTTACTCAAAAGCCGCGAGGAGGCGGCAATGGTAATCAGCTCTCCCAGCGTCTTTTGCCCCAGTAAAATGGAAGCGTGTTGAATAGATGACACCAGCCCGCTTAGCCCATAATAGGAGGAATTGGCCAAAGCGAGAACTCTGGCAACGATGGCCTGGTCGTGCTCGATGACACCGGATAGCTCCTTAAGGCTGGAATCCGGATCTTCCATAATTTCGCGTGCTTTCAAAATTATATTCGGCATCGGCGGCAATTCGACCAGACTGCGCAATATTTTGCTTTTCAATGATAAGATTTTGGTGTCTTCTTCGGTTTCAACAATAGGCGACGTCAAGCGGGCCGGGTTATCATCTGATAGCGCGCTAAATGGGTTATCCTGTTTAGAGACTGACGGCAGGGACAATTGTATAAAAATGTCGGCTTTGCATTTGGAGCATATCAGTTCCAAGGCCCGCTTACGGGTAACAATCAACTCGCTGGAAATCGTACTGACTCCGCGACATTCCGGACATTCTATTCTCATTATGGGTTTCCTAAATGGCTAATTGACCAAAAGGCCCCTTATTGATAAACATAAGTTGCTGCTTTGGTCTTGCGCCGATGCAATAGGTTGTATGTGCCTCGCTTTATTTCTAGTGGTTTGGTCTCTACATGATATTATTAAGCAATTCATAAATTAAATCAAGCCGCTAACCGATGGCTCGCATGATGAACAGCAAGGAGGTCGCCCATGGATGATAAAACCCGTGAGATACTGGATTATTTCAAACACATAAACTCCATTCCACGCTGCTCCAAAAAAGAGGATTCAATTTCCACCTGGCTGCAATCCTGGGCTGCAAAAAAACAGCTGCCGGTAAAAAAAGATGAAGCCGGCAATCTGGTGTTTACGCTCAGCGCCAGTAAAGGATACGAACAGGCGCCCGGGATCGTTTTCCAGGGCCACATGGACATGGTCTGCGAAAAAATTCCGGAATCGCAGCATGATTTCACAAAGGATGCCATTCAACTGGTCTATGACGGTGACTGGCTGCGGGCGCAGGAAACAACCCTCGGCGCCGATAACGGCATTGCAATTGCCATAGGCCTTGCGCTGGCCGGTGACCCGAGTATTGACCATCCTCAGATTGAACTGCTGCTTACCGTCGATGAAGAAAGCGGCCTCAACGGTGCCAAAAAACTTCAAAGCGGATTTATCGAGGGCAAGGTTTTGTTAAATCTGGATTCGGAAACCGAGGGTGTTTTTACCGTGGGCTGTGCGGGTGGACGCGATACCCGTATCAGCTGTGACCTCAGTTTTTCAAATCTACCGGACAACTTCCAACCCTATCAGCTTAAAGTTCATGGCCTGCAAGGCGGCCATTCCGGCATCGATATTGTCAAGCAGCGTGCCAATGCCAACAAGATTCTTGCCCGTGCGCTTTATCGCCTGCAATCTCTCGCCGACATCCGGTTGTTGTCTTTCAAAGGTGGCACCGCGCACAATGCCATACCCCGCGATGCAACGACTATTTTTGGATGCGAGCCGGCAGCGGTCAAACCCGTGCAAAAAGCCGTCTCCGAATTTGAGCATGCCGTAAAAGCCGAATATGAGGCCGTTGAAAAAACTCTGGCGCTTTCAATTTCCCCGATAACCTCTGATAATATTGATCCGCCGGCCCTTGCATCGGGGGATGCCGCTAAGGTCATAAACATGCTTTTGGCTCTGCCCCACGGAGTCGCAGGGATGTCGGCCAATTTCAAAGAACTGGTTGAAACTTCTAATAATCTGGCAACGGTTGAAATCAAAAACAAAAGCCTGGACATTTTGACCAGCCAGCGAAGTTCGGTGATGTCCCGACTCGATGAAATAGCCGCTTCCATCAATGCCACGGCAAGCCTGGCCGCAGCGACAGCCCAAACTGAAAACGAATATCCACCCTGGCAGCCGGATATGAACTCAGCGCTGCTGCAACGCTGTAAAGAGATCTATCAAAAACTGTTTGACCGCGAGCCGGTAGTCGAAATCATACATGCCGGTCTGGAATGCGCAATTATCGGAGCCACATACCCGGGCGTGGATATGATATCTTTTGGGCCCACGATCCAAGATCCGCATTCGCCTTCTGAGCGCCTTTATATCCCCTCAATTCGAAAAGTGTGGGATTTTTTAGGGGCGCTGCTGGCTTCCTATCGCCCCTAAATAAGCGGTTTCAAAGCCCCGCCTAATGCCCGATGCCTGTGTTGCGATCCGGTTCAAAGTACTCGCGTACTAGCGTGTACGCTCCGTTTTTGAACCGAATCCCGCCTTGCCCTCAAGCATGATTCGGGACTTTCAAACCACTTATTAAGCATTCCCCCGGATGGTTCCACTTCTTCTTATTACCACCCAATATAGGGGAACTTTGAAAAATCCTTATAAACATCAAAATTGGTCGAAGCGAGTGGAAAAAATTTAAAACCACATGAGAGTCCTTTAGACGTTAGCTCTTGGGATCAATTTTTACCGAAGAACCTTCGGCATTATTCATAAATTCGAGATCGTTTTTGCTTCTTTGGGCCATGCGGGATTCCACTTCTTCTTTTGACAGTCCCATCAGGATTTTATAAGCATTATATTTGGTCTTGCAAAAATAGATATCAAACGGTTC
>JAUVTR010000208.1 GCA_030601425.1 Desulfobacterales bacterium | reverse complement strand
AAATTGCTTTGATGGGTTGAGTTTAAGAACCATAGGCCCTAAACAAATAAAACCAATAAAACAAAATCATATTTTTATGGATGCATTATTAGCGCTTGAGGACGGCCGCACATTTCCCTGCCGGTCATTTACCGGACCGGGGGAAGCCTCGGGTGAGGTTGTATTTAACACCGGCATGACCGGCTACCAGGAAGTCCTGACCGATCCATCTTACAACGGGCAAATGGTGGTGATGACCTATCCGCTCATTGGAAGCTACGGGGTCAACCCGGAAGACATTGAATCCGGCCGCATACAGGTTGCGGCCTTTATAATTAAAGAGTATCAGGAGTATCCCAGTAATTTCCGATCGACGGCAACACTGGCCGACTACTTAAAAACCCACGGTATTCTTGGTGTTGAACAGCTGGATACGCGGGCCATAACGCGGCATATCCGAAATGCCGGCGCCATGCGGGCAATTATTTCCACTGGCGATTTAACGCCGGCTTCTCTGGTGAAAAAGGCCAATCAAATTCCAAATATGGCGGGTTCAAACCTGGCGAAAGTGGTGACAACCCCGGATCCTTTTTACTGGGAGAATGACAAACCGCAGATTATTAATCCCGACCGCCACCCGCTGGACAAAACTATCTGGCAACATCGCAGGGCAAAACGATCGGTGGTTGCCTTTGATTTTGGCATCAAATTTAACATCTTGAGGCAGTTCGAGCAGGTCGGTTTTGAGCTGGTAGTCGTCCCGTCTGCCACCAGCGCCGGCACCATTGAAGCCATGGAACCGGATGGCATTTTTCTGTCAAACGGGCCGGGAGACCCCGAGCCGGTGAGCGATGCAATTGAAACCATTCAATCGTTATTGGACTACAGGCCCATATTCGGTATTTGTCTCGGACACCAGCTCCTCGGGCTGGCTTTAGGTGCCAAAACTTTTAAGTTGAAATTCGGCCATCGGGGTGCTAATCAACCGGTCAAAAATTTTCGATCCGGGAAGGTCGAAATTACCTCCCAGAACCATGGATTTGCAGTTGACACGGAATCACTCCAGGGAAATGATGTTGAAATTACTCACATTAACCTAAATGACAATACCCTGGAGGGTTTTCGGCACCGTAAATACCCGATATTTTCAGTGCAATACCATCCGGAAGCATCTCCAGGTCCGCACGATGCGCGCTATCTCTTTGATGAGTTTAAAGAATTAATGCGATAAAGCCTTAAGGATCGTCTCCGACTACGGCGGAGACTTGAGGAGCGGCCCTTCGGGCCTCGAGGAGCGTTCCTTCGGAACTTTAGGTTTGAGGCAAGCTTATAAGCCTAAAGCGCAGCGCTCCTCAAACGAAGTAATCCTAAAGCGCAGCTCTCCTTTAGCTGCGAACGAAGTGAGCATATATGCCCAAACGAACCGACATCCATCGGATTTTAATCATCGGTGCCGGCCCGATCATCATCAGCCAGGCGTGTGAGTTTGATTATTCAGGTACCCAGGCGTGCAAGGCCCTCAAGGAAGAAGGCTTCGAAGTCATCCTGGTAAACTCCAATCCCGCCACCATCATGACCGATCCGGAAACAGCCGATCGAACCTACATTGAACCGGTCACCCCCGAAGTGGTGGCCATGATTATTGAAAGAGAAAAGCCGGATGCCTTGCTGCCGACCCTCGGCGGACAAACCGGTTTGAATACGGCAATCGAAGTTGCCAAGGCGGGGGTACTGGAAAAATTCGGCGTCGAAATGATCGGTGCCTCCATACCCGCCATAAAAAAAGCAGAAGACCGCGATCTTTTTCGCAAGGCCATGACCCACATCGGACTGCGAATTCCAAATAGCGGGATCGCCCAAACCATGGGAGAAGTCCGCAAAATTGGCGATGATATCGGATTTCCCATCATCGTACGCCCCAGTTTTACCCTCGGGGGTACCGGCGGCGGTGTGGCTTATAATTCCGATGATCTTTACAAGCTGTCCAGGGCCGGTCTGGATGCCAGCCTGATCGGACAGGTGATGCTGGAAGAATCCGTGATGGGCTGGAAAGAATATGAACTGGAGGTCATGCGCGACAAACAGGATAATGTGGTCATTATCTGTTCCATCGAAAACATGGATCCAATGGGGATCCACACCGGTGACAGCATCACGGTGGCTCCGGCGCAAACACTGAGCGACAAAGAATACCAGATGATGCGCAATGGCGCCATTGCCATCATGCGGGAAATCGGGGTGGAAACCGGTGGATCCAATGTTCAATTTGCCGTCAATCCGGCGGATGGTGAGATGGTGGTGATTGAAATGAATCCCAGGGTGTCCCGCAGTTCCGCACTGGCGTCCAAAGCCACCGGATTTCCGATTGCTAAAATTGCAGCCAAGCTGGCGGTCGGCTATACGCTCGATGAAATTTCCAACGATATTACCGCTGAGACCCTGGCTTCTTTTGAACCGACGCTGGATTACTGTGTGGTCAAGGTGCCGCGCTGGACATTTGAAAAGTTTCCCGAAACGCCGGATTTTTTGACGACATCGATGAAATCGGTGGGCGAAACCATGGCCATCGGTCGGACCTTTAAGGAAGCCCTTCAAAAGGGTCTGCGCTCTCTTGAAATCGGCCGTTACGGATTGGGAGCCGACGGCAAAGATCTTCCCGGAGATCCGAACATCGAAAACAGTTTGCCGTCTCGATCTGAAATCGAGCAGAAACTGGCCTCTCCGAACTCGCAACGCATATTTTACCTGCGCTATGCGCTTTTGCAGGGGATGACGATTGAATCCATCTACGAATTATCCGGAATCGATCCCTGGTTTATCCATCAGCTCGGGCAAATTGTTGCCCTTGAACGTGAAATTCAAAAAGCCGCTACGGATATTTCCGATGCGCTATTAAAACAGGCCAAGGAATGGGGCTTTTCAGACGTTCAGCTGGCGCATTTGACGACGGTGAGTGAGCCGGACATTAAAAAAAGGCGCACCGATTTGGGACTGCGACCGGTGTATAAGCTGGTGGATACCTGTGCGGCTGAATTTAAGGCGGCGACCCCCTATTATTATTCAACCTATGAATTGGAAAATGAGGCCCGGGTTTCAGATCGTAAAAAAGTGATGATTCTCGGCGGCGGCCCCAACCGCATCGGCCAGGGGATTGAATTTGACTACTGCTGTGTGCATGCCTCTTTTGCATTGCGCGAAGAGGGTATTGAAAGCATCATGGTCAACAGCAACCCGGAGACCGTCAGCACGGATTATGACACGTCCGATAAATTGTATTTTGAACCCCTGACCCAAGAAGATGTACTCCACATTGTGGAAACTGAAAAACCCATGGGGGTCATTGTTCAATTTGGCGGTCAAACCCCGCTAAACCTATCAGTGGGACTGCACGCCGCCGGGGTTCCGATTCTGGGCACCCAGCCCGACAGCATTGATCGTGCCGAAGACCGCAAGCACTTTCAGGCCATGATCAACAAGCTCGGTCTGACTCAACCGGAAAACGGAACGGCCTTAACCGTAAAAGAAGCCGTCAAGGTTGCTGAAACCATCGGTTATCCGGTGGTTGTGCGACCCTCTTATGTACTGGGGGGACGGGCCATGAAAATCGTTTATGATCAAGCCGGGCTTAAAAATTATACCCACCTGGCAATTATGGCTTCACCTGATTATCCGGTATTGATCGATAAATTCGTTGAGGACGCTTTTGAATTCGATGTGGATGCCATTTCCGACGGGCGCACCACGATTATCGGCGGTATTATGGAACATATCGAAGAGGCCGGTGTGCATTCCGGTGATTCAGCCTGTGTTCTGCCGCCGGTCAACATCGAACCGCATTTTATCGAGCAAATGACCCAGGCTACCAAAGCCATGGCAAGTGAATTAAATGTGGTCGGCTTGATGAATGTCCAGTACGCGTTAAAGGACGGCCAAGTGTATGTGTTGGAAGTCAATCCCCGAGCATCACGGACCATTCCGTTTGTCAGCAAGGCTACCGGTGTGCCCCTGGCCAAGCTTGCGACCAAAGTGATGCTCGGCCGCACCTTGCAAGAACTGGGCTTTACCGCGGAAGTCGTTCCCGAACACATATCGGTTAAAGAAGCCGTGCTACCGTTTGATCGCTTTCCGGGTGTGGATATATTACTCGGTCCGGAGATGAAATCCACCGGGGAGGTCATGGGAATCGGCTCGGATTTCGGGTCCGCTTATGCCAAAGCGCAACTGGGAGCCGGTCAAAACCTGCCGACGACGGGGACGGTTTTTATCAGTGTGATCGATAATGATAAAAAAACGGTCCTGCCGGTGGCCGCCAAGTATCGCGATGCCGGATTTAAAATTATGGCCACCCATGGTACATCTAAATTTTTAGCAGAACACGGTATTGCCAATAAACCCGTAAACAAAGTTTCCGTGGGGCGGCCCCACGTAGTTGATGCCATAAAAAACGCAGAGATCCAGCTGGTGATCAATACGTCGATCGGTGGTGAAACCCGGCGGGACGGATATTATATCCGGCGTAATTCGCTGCGGTATAAGATTCCTTACGCCACCACAACTGCGGGCGGAATGGCGATTTACAAAGCAATCGAAAGGCTGCGGAAAAAAAAGCTGAATGTAAAGACCCTGCAAGAATATAATTCTGAAATGTGAAACTGGGGGCATGGATGAAGCAAATCTTTGAACGGGTTATATATACAAACTGCCTGAGACACTTTCAGGTGGAGATATGGTAGTTTCTCGATTACGAGCACGAGGACGAGTACGATCACGAGGACGAGAACGAGTAGGATTTTCGACTCCACATTTATCGTCCTCGTCGTCGGTTTTTACACCGGGTCGAATAATCTGCCATAAATCAATGAATGCGGTTCCTAACGTAATGCTTTTATTAGGAGTACTCAGATAAATGGGGGATAATAAACCAACGAGTTCCAAGTTTCAAATGTCACGCTTCGATGACGACAAACCCCGGGAAGCCTGCGGGATTTTTGGAATTTACGATCATCCGGAAGCAGCGGCCATGACTTATTTTGGCCTCTATGCCCTGCAACACCGGGGACAGGAAAGTGCCGGCATTGCAGTCGCCAAAGACATGCAGATTGTAGAGCACAAAGGCATGGGGCTGGTATCGGATGTTTTCGACATGGAGCAACTGGCCCAGCTGGACGGCGGGAGCGCCGTTGGGCATGTACGCTATTCGACAACCGGAAGCTCCATATTGACAAATGCGCAACCGTTTCGGGTTCGCTACCGTAAAAAATCTTATGCGGTTGCTCACAACGGCAATATTACCAATGCCCGTATTCTTAAAAATGAACTCGAGCAGGCCGGCTCCATTTTTCAGTCCACAATGGACAGCGAGATTTTTTTGCATCTTTTCGTCAAAAACCTGAAATCAGGTTTCGAACAGGCTCTGGTTGAAACGGTGTCCAGGCTGGAGGGCGCTTTTTCTTTTATTATGATGACGAGCAAAGGCGAAATCATCGGGGTGAAAGACCCGCATGGATTTCGACCTCTTTGTCTGGGCAAAATTAATGGCAATTATGTTCTGGCATCGGAAACCTGCGCATTTGATCTGGTTGAAGCTGAATTTATCCGTGAAATCAACCGCGGAGAAATTGTTATTATTAGTGAAGACGGAATTAAAAGCATTCAAACGCCCGCGGCTCCTAACCGGGCATTTTGCATCTTTGAGTTTATCTACTTTGCGCGGCCGGACAGCACCATTTACGGTCAAAACGTGTATCAGACACGCAAAGCACAAGGCCGTCGCCTGGCCCGGGAGGCGCCTGTAGATGCTGATCTGGTTATGCCGTTTCCTGATTCCGGCACCTATGCCGCCCTGGGCTATCATGAAGAATCCGGGATTCCGTTTGAGATGGGAATGATTCGAAATCACTATGTCGGCCGCACCTTTATTCAACCCACTCAAAGCATGCGGGATTTCGGCGTGCGAATTAAACTGAATCCGGTAAAGGCACTTCTCAAAGGCAAAGATCTGATTATTATTGAAGACTCCATCATCAGAGGCACAACCATAAAAACGAGGGTAAAATCCCTGCGAAAATTGGGCGTCAGGCGGGTGCACATGCGGGTTGCCGGACCGCCGCATCGGTTTCCGTGTCATTACGGCATCGATTTTTCCACCCGCGGAGAACTGATTGCAGCCCGTAAATCGGTGGAAGAGCTCAAGGATTATTTAGGCCTTGACTCGTTACACTATCTCAGTATCGAAGGATTGTTGCAGTCTACCGGAATCGAAAATCCGGAACAACATTTTTGCAAAGCCTGCTTCGATGGTTGTTATCCGGTGAGTTTTGATGAGTCGGTGTCGAAGCACTGTCTGGAATTTACGGACTAGCAGGTGTCAGATGACAGATGACAGAGAACAGATGTCAGATAGGGTGTTTCCCTCCAGTTTTTACCATCTGCCTTCTGTGGTCTGACCTCTGTCTTCTGTTTACTGACACCTGACACCTGAAACCCAATATATGAATTTCCTTTACTGAGTGAGCAAGAGAGTATAATCGAATTTATTGTTAAAAAGTACCTAAATTTCAAGCAGTTGCGAATTCCTCCTTGCCCTTTCGGGGTGTGCGGTATAAAATATGAATGTTATACTTATTTTACTCAAAGTCGGTCGTGGCCGCCTGGAGGAATTCATGCTTGAATCAAGATACCTGAAGGATAACATTGAAAATATCCAAAAACTCCTGGCCATTCCCGCGCTTAACAATTTCGAAGCCAAAAGCCTTG
>JAUVTR010000216.1 GCA_030601425.1 Desulfobacterales bacterium | reverse complement strand
GGATTGGTGGGGGAAATGGGGCTTGTCAAAAACGCGCTGGCGCCGGAAGGCAAGGTATTTGTTCACGGAGAGCTATGGAACGCAAGATCCGAACAAACGATTGCAGAAGGTAAAAAAGTTCGGGTCGTAAATGTAATGAATTTGATGCTGGAGGTCGAATCCGCGGATGAGCCGCCGGGTGTCATAAAAAAAACATAAAAGCTAAAGATTATTAATGTCTAAAATGGTTAGAAATTGTTTCAAAACCTCAGATTAGGTCCAAGGGCAAGGCGCGAGTTGATGAAAAAGCGCAGCATACATGGGAGTATGTGAGCATTTTGAAGAGGCTCGCAACGCAGCCATTGGGCCTTAGATGGGGTTTTGAAACCACTTCTAAGTATATTTACCCAATAACCGACTAAAGGAGGACAGCATGAATTTTCTTGTTCCAGGGGCCATAATTGTTCTTGTCATTTTTTTCCTTTCTGCGGCGCTTCGCGTTTTAAATGAGTATGAACGTGGCGTTATATTCAGGCTGGGGCGTGTTATCGCCGCCAAAGGACCCGGCTTAATCATTCTGATCCCACTCGTCGATAAAATAGTAAAGGTGAGCCTGAGGCTGGTGGCCATGGATGTGGATCCCCAGGATGTGATTACGCGCGACAATGTATCGGTAAAGGTCAATGCCGTTATATATTTCCGAGTGATTGAGCCCATTAAGGCAATTGTGGAAGTTGAAAATTATAGCTACGCCATGTCCCAGCTGGCTCAAACCACCCTGAGAAGTGTTTGCGGCCAAGCCGAACTCGACGAACTTTTAGCTGAAAGGGAAAAAATCAATACCGAACTTCAGGAAATATTGGACACGCATACGGATCCCTGGGGCATTAAGGTTGCGACCGTGGAACTGAAGCACATTGATTTGCCGTCCGAAATGCAGCGGTCAATGGCCAAACAGGCCGAAGCCGAGCGGGAACGGAGAGCAAAGGTGATCAATGCTCAAGGCGAATTCCAAGCGGCCGGCAAATTGGCAGAAGCATCCAAGATTATAGAGGACCATCCCACGGCCTTACAGCTAAGATATTTGCAAACCATGAGGGAGATGTCTACCGAAAACAATACGACGACTATCTTTCCATTTCCAATTGAGCTTTTCAAGTCATTTATAAGTCTAGCTGATAAGGCAAAAAAAGAATAGGTATTGAATTAGACTTTTTTTTCTGATATCAGAAACGGTTAAGTTTTTTTTAAATAAATTGAAAACTTAACTGAACCTGCACGAGTTATAGGCGGGGGCCTTGCGCCTCCGTTTATGCTTTCAACAAGAAAGAGCAAAGGAGAATTAAGAGAAATGAGTGAGAAACCAGCCGAAGCCAAGGAGAAGTCAGCGAAGGCCAAAAAAAAGCCGGCCGAAGACAAGGAGAAACTTACTAAAGCCAAGGAAAAGCCGGCCGAAGCCAAAGAGAAGTCAGCAAAAGCCAAAGAGAAGTCAGCCAAAGCCAAAGAGAAGTCAGCAAAAGCCAAAGAGAAACCAGCCGAAGCCGAGGAGAAGCCAGCCGAAGCCAAAGAGAAGCCAGCCGAAACCGGGGAGAAACCAGCCGAAGCCGGGGAGAAACCAGCCGAAGCCGCGGAGAAGCCAGCCGAAGCCGGGGAGAAACCAGCTGAAGCCGGGGAAAAGTCAGCTGAAGCCGGGGAGAAACCAGCCGAAGCCGGGGAGAAGTCAGCCGAAGCCGAGGAGAAACCAGCCGAAGCCGAGGAGAAACCAGCCGAAGCCGGGGAGAAACCAGCCGATGCCGGGGAGAAGCCGGCCGAAGCCGGGGAGAAGCCGGCTGAAGCCAAAGAAAAGCCTTTGGAAAAAATGACGGTCAAGGAACTTCGAGAAATGGCCAAGGAAATGCCGGATATTGTCGGTGTGCACGGGATGAAAAAAGAAGAATTGATCGTCGCAATTCAAAAGACAAAGGGCATTAAGGCGGCACCGGTAAAAAAGACGGATGCCACCGTTACCGTTTTAAAGAAAAAGATCAAAGCCCTGAAGGGGAAACGTCAAGCCGCGCTGGAAGCCAGGGATAAGAAAATGGCAACGATTTATAAACGTCGTATTTCCAGACTCAAAAAAAAGACACGGCGGGCAGCAGCCTGATGATCGATCCAGCCTCGGTGGCCTTTGATATTGACGGTGTATTTGCAGACACCATGACATTGTTTCTTGATATCGCCCATCAGGAATTTAATGTTGACGGCATCTGCTATAAAGACATTACGTGTTACAATTTAACAGATTGTCTTGAGATTGAGTCGAAAATCATCGATGCTATTGTCACCCGGATATTGGATGGAAATTATACGGCGCCATTAAAGCCGATTGCAGGTGCTCCTGAAGTTTTAAGTCGACTTGGAAGGCTTTACGGCCCTGTTATTTTTGTCACCGCCCGTCCTTACCTGGGCCCTCTTTGTGATTGGATACAGCGAACACTGGCGTTGGATCCGGCAGCGGTTGAAGTCATTTCCACCGGCTCCCATGATGGCAAGACCAACATTCTGCTCGACAGAAATATTTCTTATTTTATAGATGATCGCCTCGAAACTTGTTTTGCGCTTCAGGATGCCGGCGTGCGGCCGGTTCTTTTCAAACAGCCTTGGAATCGTGAGCCGCACCCATTTGTAGAAGTGGGCTCCTGGGATGAACTGCAAGCCCTAATCGAGTTTTAGGGGGTAAACCTAAATGGAATCCCATCCCGAAGAAAGTTTGATAGGCCTGTTCTTAGAATCCCTTGCCACTGAAAAGGGTTATTCAGATCACACACTTCGAGCCTACGGTAACGATCTTGAAGCTTTTTTTTCATTTATTGCTGAATCCCAAGCCTCAGCCGAAGGCCGTCAAAAACACACGCGCGCCGTCTCACCCACACAGATTGACGGGATAACCATCAGGGGCTACCTGGGTTTTTTACACCGCCAGAACAAAAAAACAACCATTGCCCGCAAGCTGTCAGCGATCCGGTCTTTTTTTAAATTCCTGGTTAAACAGGGCGTCATTTCAGAAAACCCGGCCGAACTCGTCCTTACCCCGAAGCAGGATAAAACCATTCCGACCTATCTTTCGGTTGATGAAATGTTTCGGCTTCTTGATTCAATTAAGACGGATACCCTGCTGGGTCTAAGAAACCGCGCGATTTTCGAAACACTATACTCCGGTGGCATTCGCGTATCCGAGCTTGCAGGCATGAGTTTTTCTGATGTTGATTTTTCATCTGCGCTTATCCGAGTTTTGGGAAAAGGCAGTAAGCAGCGGATTATACCCATCGGTCAGAAGGCGCTTAAGGCCATAACTGCTTATCGGGAGCAGCTAGGCCGGCAGATGGATTCCGCAGCGCTGAAAAATGGTGCATTATTTCTGAATAGATACAACAAGCGTTTGACTGTCCGTTCGATTGCCAGAATTTTAAGAAAACTGGTGGACGCCGTCGGACTTCTGACACCGGTTTCACCGCATGCATTACGACATAGCTTCGCCACGCACATGCTGGATTCTGGAGCGGATTTAAGGGTGGTACAAGAACTTCTGGGTCATAAAAGCCTTTCGACAACTCAGAAGTATACCCATGTGAGCATTGACCGTTTGATGGAGACCTATGACAAGGCTCACCCAAGAAAATAAAAAACAGTTATAAAAATTGATGAATTCGTAAAAAGGCTGCTTTTCTGACTTTTTACGAGTCTATCAAAATTGATATTAAATTATTGGAGCAATTAAGTTATGAAGCTACGCGGTACAACAATTTTGGCGGTTCGACATAAGGGGAAGGCGGCGGTGGCCGGCGATGGGCAGGTCACTCTAAAGGATACGGTCATTAAGCATCAGGCCAAAAAAGTCAGAAAAATCTACCAAGAAAAAATTATTGTTGGATTTGCCGGTGCTACAGCCGACGCCTTGAATCTGTCTGAACGTTTGGAACAAAAACTTGAACGCTACAATGGAAATCTAACTCGAGCAACTGTTGAATTGGCACGGGACTGGCGAACCGACAAATATCTACGACGTCTCGAAGCGTTTATGATTGCTGTGGATGAGGAGTCGATGTATCTAATATCCGGCAGTGGCGATGTCATTGAACCTGATGAATCTATCATCGGCATTGGGTCCGGCGGCGTCAGTGCTCAGGCAGCCGCAGCCGCCCTGATTGAGCATACGGATCTCAATGCCCGTAAAATTGTGGAAACTGCAATGAAGATTGCTGCGTCCCTTTGTATCTATACCAACGATAGAATTACACTTGAGGAACTCTAAGTGGCTATTCATTACTTATATTGCTCAGCAGCTTATTTGCGGAACGAATAAAATCTTAAAGATTATCTAATCACTAAACACGGATACAGAAAATATGAATCCCTTGAAACCCTCTCAGGTTGTAGAAGAGCTTAATAAATATATAATCGGTCAGGACAAAGCCAAGCGCGCTGTTGCGATTGCATTAAGAAATCGCTGGCGGCGGCAACAGGTTCCCGCTGAACTGCGCGATGAAATTGCTCCGAAAAATATCATTGTTATCGGTCCCACCGGCGTGGGGAAAACCGAAATTGCCAGGCGATTGTCCAAACTCACAGATTCACCTTTCTCAAAAGTCGAAGCATCTAAGTTTACCGAAGTTGGGTACGTGGGGCGGGATGTTGAGTCCATGGTGAGAGATCTACTAGAGTTGACGATTAATTCGCTTAAATCGCGAGAGCAGGAGGCGGTTAAAGATAAGGCCTGGCAGATTGCTGAAGAGCGAATGCTGGATCTGTTGCTGCCAAAATCAGGCGCACCGCCGACTCCGCGGAACGAAGAAGCGAAAGAGGTCCAGTTCGAGCTGGTCACGTCCGGAACAGAGGAATCCTCATCAACCCGGGAAAAGCTGCGTAACATGCTGCGCCAGGGTAAACTGGATAATCGATATGTGGATCTCGACGTTGCCGACCGCAGTCTGCCGATGGTAGAAATTTTTTCCAATGTCGGTATGGAAGAGATGGGAATCAATTTTAAAGATATGCTGGGCGGCATATTTCCCAAAGGAACCAAACGCCGTAAAGTAAAGGTGCCGGAGGCCATGGAGATTCTGGCCCAGGAGGAAGCTCAGGGGCTTGTGGATATGGATAAAGTCGTCAAGCAGGCTATTAATAAGGTCGAGCAATCCGGGATAATCTTTTTAGATGAGATAGACAAAATTGCAGGAAGAAACAGCACACATGGTCCGGATGTGTCCCGGGAGGGCGTACAGAGAGATCTTTTGCCTATTGTTGAGGGCAGTACCGTCACAACGAAATATGGCCCGGTTAAGACCGATCATATTTTATTTATTGCATCCGGAGCGTTCACTATGGTTAAGCCATCCGATTTAATCCCTGAGTTGCAGGGCCGCTTTCCAATTCGCGTTGAGCTCGACGCTCTGGGAAGAAAAGAGTTTGTCAGAATCCTGACGGAACCGAAAAATGCGCTTCTGCTTCAATATATGGCGCTGCTAAGAACCGAAGGGGTGGACGTTGTCTTTGAAGATGATGCCGTTGAAGCCATCGCGAGAATTGCCGAAGAAGTTAATAGCCGCACCGAGAACATTGGCGCTCGGAGGCTGCATACGATTATGGAACGTCTGCTGGAAGACCCTCTTTTTGATGCACCGGATATGAAAAATCAACGCATGGTGATCGACAAAGACTATGTCGAATCCAAATTAAAAGATATTAAGGACGATGAGGATCTGAGCCGCTATATCCTCTAGTGTTATGTCCCACAAGTAATTTACAAAATACGGAGTGAGTTTATTAATGTTAATTCGTTTTATTTTAGGTGTCAGGAATAAGTAGGTGTCAGGTGTCAGGTGTCAGGAAGATGCAGAGGACAGAGCACAGAAAACAGATGACAGAAGACAAAGAGCGGACTTTTTCTGCTTTCTGTCATCTGACGTCTGTCATCTGTCATCTGTCATCTGACACCCTATACATTGAGTTGTTTAAAGAACTCAACTGGACTTAAATATACTGCATGACTTTTGTAATATATTTATGGGACACAACACTAGTTTCCGATTCCTAAATGGCTATTTTCAGACACAGATCATATTTTAATTTAAGCTAAAAATGACGCAAAACAATTATGATACGACCCCTGGTGTGGCCGATATTCTCATTGAAGCGCTGCCCTATATTCGCCGCTTTCATGGTATGACGATTGTGATTAAATACGGCGGGCACGCCATGGTGGATGAGCAGCTCAAGCAGGATTTTGCCCGTGACATTACGCTGTTAAAATTTGTCGGTCTCAACCCGGTTGTGGTGCACGGCGGGGGGCCTCAGATTAATTCAGTGCTGGACCAGATGGGAATCCGGCCCCAATTTGTCCGCGGCATGCGCCTGACCGATGAACGCACCATGGATGTCGTTGAAATGGTTTTGGGCGGCAAGGTCAACAAGGCCATCGTTCACCAGATTAATCAGCAGGGCGGCAA
>JAUVTR010000060.1 GCA_030601425.1 Desulfobacterales bacterium | reverse complement strand
GATCGAAAGGTCATCGCTCAGTCGACCCTGGATAAGACCGAGCAGCAATATCTGGCCAGCCGGGAGCGTTTGCAGGCTCTTGAAAATCAACTGGCCCTGACAGGACCCCAAAAAGAACAGCTGCTGGCCCAGCGTGATTTAGCCAAAGTGTTGTTTCAGGAAGCAAAGTTGGATCTTGAACGATCCGGTACGATTGCCCCATTTGACGGCTGGGTTCTCCAAAAAACCATTGAAGTCGGTCAACATGTTACGGTCGGACAGAGTATGGGCAGAATTTACAGCGCTGGCGAGCTGGATATCGAGGTGCGCATTCCGGTCAAGGATTTCAAATGGCTGCCCGCGGAGTTGAATTCGGATGCCCGCATTGAGGCGGACGTTATTTTTGAAAATCAAGGAGTCCGAAAGATCTGGAACGGGCGTGTGTCCCGGGTCAAAGCGGAGATGGACCACAGAACCCGAACGCTGCCGGTGGTCATCGAAGTTGACGAGACATCCAAATCCGAAGAAAACAGGAGCTCACTGCGCCTGAGACCGGGGATGTTTGTAACCGTTAAGATTAAAGGCAAAGAAGTCGCTGGGGCGTTTGTGCTTCCGCGGCACGTGGTTTATCCGGGAGATATGGTTTATACGGTTAAAGGGGATCGCTTGAAAATCAAGTCCGTTAATATCCTGCGATCGTTTAAAGATTCCGTCATTGTCAACCAGGGATTGTCAGATGGCGAGCGCATTATCAAAACCCCATTGTCGGTTGCTACGGATGGGATGCTGGTCAGAGTGAAGACAGATGACAGAGGGCAGAAGACAGAGGACAGATGACAAAGGGCAGGTAACAGAAGTCAGATGACAGATGACAGATGAAACAAATAGTCGTAACTGGAACTCATACGTTTGACTTCTGTCCTCTGTTCTCTGACCTCTGACTTCAGACTTCAGACTTCTGTTTTCTGTTCTCTGACCTCTGACACCTGAATAACATGGAAAAACTCGGTAAGTGGTCCATAAAAAATAACGTTACCGTCAATCTGATCATGATCTTTATCATCGTGGCCGGGCTGTTTACGGTCTTGAAGATGCGCCGGGAAATGTTTCCTCAGTTTGCGCTGGATATGATCGTTGTCAGCGTAGCTTACCCGGGATCAAGCCCCGAGGAGGTGGAAGAAGGCATCTGCATTAAAATTGAAGAGCAGATTGAAGGCATCGAAGGCATTGATCGCATGATATCCACCGCGCGCGAAGGCAACGGCGAAGTCGTGGTGGAGTTTGAATCCGGCACGGATGTGCAGAAGGCGCTGGATGAGATTAAAGCAAAAGTGGATCGCATCGATACATTCCCCGAGGAAGCCGAGGAACCGTTAGTCCTTGAAATCATTAACCGGGACCCGACCATATACATCGCCGCTTATGGGGATGTTGCTGAAAGAAGACTGCGACAGACCGCTGAAAAAATTCGTGAGGATCTGCTGGATGCGCGTATTACTTCTCAGATGGAATCCGGAACCGACGATGGGTTTTTCCCCGCAATCCTTAGGGGCTTAAAATTCAAGCAGCCCGAAGTGATTACCCAGATCGAGCTTGTGGGAGTGCGGGATTATGAAATCGCAGTTGAAGTGTCCGAAGACAATCTGCGTCGCTACGGGCTTTCCTTTGATCAGATTGTCGACGCCGTACAGACGAGCAGTATTGACCTGCCGGGAGGAACGATCAAGACCGAGCAGGGGGAAATTCTGGTCAGATCCAAAGGCCAGCTTTATACGGGTAAGGAATTTGAAGCCATTCCATTAATTACCCTGGCGGATGGGGCCGTGGTGCGGCTCGGGCAGGTTGCCAAAGTGATTGATGGATTTAAAGATGTCGATATAAAGGCCCGCTTTAACGGCAAACCGGCTGCAGTTGTCCAGGTCAATCGGACCAGCGAACAGGATATCATCGAAATTGCCAACATCGCGCGCAATTACGTCGCAACCCACAACCACAAAATGGCGGATGACATTGACCTGGCTATCTGGGGCGATCTGTCAATTTTGGTGCGGGACCGCATCGATTTAATGCTGCGCAACGGGTTTCAGGGAATTACACTGGTTTTTATTGCTTTAGCCCTGTTTTTAAATTTCCGGCTGGCGTTCTGGGTGGCGATCGGAATTCCGATATCATTTTTGGCGGCATTTCTGCTGCTCAACGGGTTTAATCAAACCGTTAATATGATCTCTCTTTTTGCGTTCATTATGACCCTGGGTATCCTTGTGGACGATGCCATTATTGTGGGTGAGAATATCTATACCCACTATAACCGGGGTAAATCGCCTTCAGCGGCAGTGATCGACGGTCTAAAGGAGGTCGGCGGACCGGTCGTCATGGCAGTTTCAACAACGATTGTTGCCTTTATGCCGTTGATGTTTCTCGCGGGTATCATGGGCAAATTCATCGCCGTTATGCCCATGGCCGTTATCCTTATTTTAATCGTATCTTTGGGTGAAGCTCTGATCATTCTTCCCGCTCACCTGGATCATGCCTTGAAGCGATCGGAGAAAAAAAGAGCGAAGTTTAATTCGTGGCATGAGCGTTTGCGAAAACGCGTCGAGGGGATTCTGCAAACCACCATCAAGCGGCTTTATACACCGGCCATAAACTACGTCGTCAAAAATCGATATTTTACATTTTCCATCGGCATCGGTGTTTTGATCATCAGTCTCGGGATCGTGGCCGGCGGATATGTGCCGTTTGTATTTTTCTCAAAAGGCGAAAGTGATTGGCTCATTGCCGAAATAAACTACCCGCTGGGCACTCCGGTCAGCCTAACCGAAACAGCCGTTAAGCATCTTGAAACAAAAGCCTTTGATCTGAACTCCGCATTTCCCGATTTTTCAGAAGAAAACGGTGATCTGGTTAAAAACACCTTTGCCCTGGTGGGGCTGATTCCGCGCCGCGACTGGAAACCCGCAGAAATTGGCAGCCATGTCGGGGAAGTCTGGGTGGAACTGGTGACTTCCGCGGAACGCTCGGGGTTATCGACAAATGATATTCAGAATAAATGGCGCAACCAGGTCGGCGAATTGCCCGGTATCGAAAGATTGGCGTTTTTTACGCTGGAAGGGGGACCGGCCGGCAATGCGATTGAGATTCAACTTAGCGGACGGGATTTTGATCAGCTCAGCCTGGCGGCCGATGAGCTCAAAAACGAGATCAGAACCTTTCCCGGGACCTATGACATTTCCGATAATTTTAAACCCGGCAAACAAGAAAAAAAGCTGCGTGTCAAAGAAGGTGCCCGCTCCATCGGGGTAACCATGCGGGGGCTTGCCAAACAGGTTCGCCAGGCATTTTACGGAGAAGAGGCTCTGCGCATTCAGCGTGGCAGGGATGATGTCAAGGTCATGGTCCGGTATGCGGATAAACAACGCAGCAGCCTGTCAGGATTTGAAGAAATGCGGATTCGCACCAATGACGGCCACGAAATTCCAATAGCAGAGGTGGCCGATATCTCCCACGGCCGGGCCTATTCGATCATCAATCGGGTGGATCGCAAAAGAACCATTACGGTGATATCCGATATTGATGAAACCACTGCCAACGCCAGCCGGATTGTGGGCGATCTGAAAGCCAATTTTCTGCCCAAACTGGTAGAGCGTTATCCGGGCATTTCCTTTGATCTGGGAGGGCAGGAGAAACGCACCAGCGAGTCCATTGATAGTCTTAAATCAGGGTATTTACTTGCGATGATGGGAATTTTTCTCTTGCTGGCCAGCCAGTTCCGGTCCTACATCCAGCCGGTGATTATCATGATGGCGATTCCCTTCGGCCTGATCGGGGCTGTTTTCGGTCATCTGGTTATGGGGATGGAATTTACCATCATCAGTCTTTTTGGTATCGTCGCCCTTTCAGGAATTGTGGTCAACGACTCACTGATTTTAATCGATTTTATCAACCGGGCGGTGCGCAGCGGCGTCGATATTGAAACAGCAGTAGTGGAATCCGGCAAGGCCAGATTCAGACCGGTTTTGCTGACATCGGTTACGACCATTGCCGGGCTCCTGCCCATTCTTCTGGAACGCAGTTTTCAGGCCCAGTTTTTAATCCCAATGGCGATCAGCATTTGTTTTGGATTACTGGCGGCGACTGTGCTGACACTGCTTTACGTGCCGGCCCTCTATTTAATCGTCAGAGATGTCAGAAATTTGGTGGTGGCCTGATTTCAGCGAAAAGAAGTTGGGCAACCGATGTGAGACAGCAGAAGACAGATTTCTAATAGTTGAAACCGACGTGAATTCATTATTTCAAACACCGGTAACAGATTCCTGAATGGTTGCTTTTCAAACCTTTGAATGGTAGTATTTTCACATGAAACGAATTTGGGTCAACAAGGCCGGCTCACTTGAAGAGGCCAATAAATTTGAAGCAGAATATTATAAGGGTCTTTCAAGTGAAGTGCGCGTAGAAACCGTTCAGTTATTACGGGAAATGCATTTTAAATCCACGGGATTGAAGTTTCGTGAAGGCGGAAAAAGATTACGAAGAGTTCTTAGCGTTATTAAACAAGCATAAGGTCCGCTATTGCATTATCTGATCGTATTCAGGATAAAGCTGATCTGGAATTGCTATTATCCAATACTTAATCTCGGGCAGAATCTTCTTCATTCATCCCTGATGCATCATTGCAGCTTTGCGCTTCTCTTTTTCAATGGTGCAATAAGATTACATTTTGTGATCTTGAAGAATGTCAAAAGTAGTACGTTGCGAACTATTTACCGCAAATCGCTGACACTTCCACCCGCACATCTTTTGGAAGTCTTGAAACCTCCACGGTTTCGCGCGCCGGCAGACTTTCACCAAAGTAGTTTTCATACACGGCGTTGAATCTTGCAAAATCGTTCATGTCTTTTAAAAAACAGGTGCATTTAACCACATCCTGCAGCGACATGCCGGCTGCTTCGATGATGGCCGCTATGTTTTTTAATACCTGCTCGGTTTGCACTTCTATATCTCCCTCAATAATGTTTGCCGTCTGCGGATCGATGGCGATTTGACCGGAAACAAATAGAAAGTCGCCGTATTGAACGGCCTGGGAATAGGGGCCGATGGCTTGGGGTGCATTGTCCGTGGATACAATTTTTTTCATTGAAGTTTCCTCCTAATTGCTTTCAAAGATAATCATGAATTATCAGGCCGGCGCCAGCCCTACTTTAGAACTCTCCTATATTCAGTTATGCCGTTTGATCTATCTGTGGGAGCGGCTTCCAGCAGCGAGTTCATTTTTTGTTTGGCTATTTATCGCGGCTGGAAGCCGCTCCCACAATCTAAAAATTCCTTAAGTCAAATAACATTGAGAGTAGAAGATGACCCCACTAATAACAAATAACGAATAACTTACAGCGACCAGGCGTCAGTCACCGGCTGATAAAGACCGCAGCCGGTAGCCAGAGACCCGAAGCCAGATACCCGTGACAATTAGCCGATGAGCTGAGGAGCAATCTGCTCAATAAGCGGCTTCAATTCCGACAGGCACTCAGCTGTAGCTTTAACTGCCTTATCTGTTTCAGCCTCAGACATTGGGGTTGATATGGCAAAGAAGCCCCGGTTGGGTATAAATATACCTTTATTCATCAATGAAAGGTGGAATAACCTGAGCAGATCTCTATCCTGGGTAAAGAATGCAGTTTGAGCGTCGAATACCGGCTCTGATGTAAAGTGAAGCTGCTGCAATGAGCCATAGCCTTTAATTTGTATCTTGATCTTTAAATCATCGAGAACGCTTTGTAAATTCTCCCTCATGGACCAGCCCAGTGAGTTTATTCTATCAAGGGTTTCGGACGTCATCTCCTTGAGACCCGCGATGCCGGCTGCCACGGCAATGGGAGTGGCTACAAAGGTTCCCGCGTGGTGAGCCGGACGCTTATGCTTGGGCGAATACACCGCCATAACATCTTCACGGCCGCCGAAGGCACCGACCGGCAATCCGCCGCCAATGGTCTTCCCCAGTGCGGTAAGGTCGGGCTCTAAATCAAAGATCTGTTGAGCGCCACCGGTAGATAACCTGAAGCTGATGACCTCATCAACGATCAGGAGCACATCATTTTCGCTGGCCACTTTCTTCAGGTGTTTTAAGTAGTCGTCTTCGGGCGGGATCATTCCGGCGGCCCCCATTATGCCCTCAACAACTACCGCAGCAAGATCATCCTTGTTTTCTTTAATGATCCTTTCAGCCGTCTCCTTGTCGTTAAATGGTGTAACCAGCACGTCTTGTTCCACGCTCTTGGGCAGCCCGGGCGGCAGCTTTCTCCAGCCGACTTGCATCTCCATTATGTCGTAACTGCCGTGATAGTTTCCTTCCATCTTTAAAATCTTGTCTTTGCCGGTATAGGCCCGGGCGGCACGTACGGCAAACATCAAGGCTTCGGTACCTGAAGTACAAAAGCGCGCCCTTTCCACCGAAGGGATTTTTTCACACAGAATACGCGCCCATTCAAAGACGGCCTCATGGGGTGCTGCCATGGCGGATCCCAGCGGAGCCTGCCTGCAAATTGCCTCTACGACTTTGGGATGGTTATTGCCCAATATCATTGAGGTCCAGTTATTGGAAAAATCTAAGTAAGCATTGCCATCCACATCGTAGAGATAACAGCCATCTCCTTTGGCCATAACCGTGGGATAGGGTTCAAACCAAACAGAAATGCGCATATCACCGTCAGGAACGTACTTGCTGGCGTACTCGATCACTTCCGCAGACTTTGGCGATTTTTGCCGATAGATGTCCTCAATTTTTTTGCTGTATTCAGCAACGAGATCCTCTCTGGACATTGTAAAATTCTCCTTTCTTTGGTAGGCGTTCAAAGGTTCTAGGTTCACCGTTCAGGGTTACCTTTCTTTCGTAAGCGTTCACAGGTTCAGAGTTCAACGTTCAAGGTTGTACCAGGCTTAATATATCGTTTCATTAGTTTCATTGGTTGAATTGGTTTTATTAGTTTAATCTTAACCAATCGAACGAATCAAACTAATCAAACCAATTAAACAAAAAGTGATTAGCTTGACACTTGATATAGGAACTTTTGAACCTTTGAACCCTGAACCTCTGAACGCATGCGATTAGGTTTCGAGTATCATTCGGGAATCCACAATGGATGCACCTTTTTCATGGATAATAACAGGATTGAGATCAATCTCCTCTATTTCCGGGTTGTCGATCGCAACATCAGAAAGCCTGGCAAGGATGTGTCGAATGGCCTCAATGTCCTTGGGTTTCTTCCCTCTTATCCCGGTTAAGACCTTGTAGCCTTTAATTTCCCTGATCATTTCATCGATATCTTTATTTGTAAGCGGAGCTACCCTGAAGGCGACATCTTTCAATACCTCAACAAAAATCCCACCCAATCCAAACATGATCACCGGGCCAAATTGGGGATCCCGTATCATCCCGATAATGCATTCCTGCCCCTCGGCAACCATTGGTGAAATGAGGGTTCCTAAAACACGATCCCTCGCCGTAACCTTACAGGCGTTGATCATGATTTCTTCAAATGCCTTTTGGACTTCCTCTTCGCCATTCAGGTTTAATTTAATTCCACCGCTATCGGATTTATGGATAATATCAGGGCAAACAACTTTCATTGCCAGCGGATAAGGAATCTTTAAAACCGCTTCACTTATCTCGTCGACGCTACAGATGAGCTCCGCCTCCGGTAACGGGAGCCCATATCTTTCCAAGATATCCCTTGATTCGGTTTCAAGAAGATTGGCTCGTTTCTCTCGACCTGCCTTTGCAAAGATCTGCTTTACCTCGGGGCGTTCTTTCATGCGCGGCTCGGGGACTTGCATCTGATCCATTTTTTTCCGGTTTATGGCAAACTTCATCAGATCGCTGAGGCACTGAGAGGATCGTTGGGAAGACTCCATGACCGGGATACCCGCGCTCTTGAGGATATCCAAAGATTTGATGGCTCCTCTTGCATAGCTCGTGTTTACAAAAAGAGGTTTTTTAAACTGTTTGACCAATTTCACCAAATCTTTTGAGGTTTGCTCCTCTAATTCCGCCACATGGGGGGCAATAATATCTTTGAAGCCCCCAAAGAAGCCTGTAATATAGATGCCATCAACCTCGTCGCTTTGCATGCAAACCTTGACGCATTCAGTGATCATGTGGGGATTTTCTTCAGCTGTTCCTCCATAGTCGATGGGATTAGAGGCGGGCATGCCCTGAAGCAAGAAGGGCTTAATCTTTTCCTGAGTCTCTCGAGAAAGTACCGGCACCTCCATGCCGTGAATCTCTGCGTTATCCGCTGCAATGGAATTGTCGCCACCGCCTTCAGACAGAATGGCCACCCGATTTCCGTTGGGAAGAGGGCAGTTGCAAAAGACTTCCGCCATATCGAACATCTCATCGATGTTGGTCACCCTCACAATTCCGGCCTGTTTGAAGGCGGCATCCACAATGAGGTCATCGCCTGCCAACGATCCGGTGTGGGAAGCAGCCGCCCTTGCCCCGGCAGCAGATCTTCCTACTTTTAGGGCAATGATTGGCTTGTTCTTAATAGTTTCGCGAACCGTTCTGACCAGGCGGTTTCCGTCCTTAATTCCTTCAAGGTAGGTGATGATTACTTTGGTTTCGGGGTCGTCTTTGAGATAATCAATGTAGTCAGGAAAGCTTGCGCCTATCGCATTCCCCAAGCTAATGATCTTGCTAAAACCCAACCCCCTCATGCGCGCATAATGGGTCAGGGAATCAATCACATTTCCACTTTGAGCCAGAACGGAAATCGGTCCCTTCGCTAATCGCGGCACGCCTAACAGGTTCATATTCGCAGACGCACTGAACATGCCACTGCAATTGGGGCCAATAACACAGACTCCGGTTTTTGCTGCCGCGTTTAGTATGTCGGCCTCTATTTTCTTTCCTTCTTCTCCGGTTTCTCCCAGACCGGCTGTAATGATAATGACTCCTTTAACGCCCATTTTTACACTATCAGCAATAGCAGAAACCAGAAATCTGGGAGCGATGACCAGCATGGCAAGGTCAACTTCCTTGCCCACATCCGTGATATTGGGATAGGCCTTTCTCCCAAAAAGCTCTGATCTTTTCGGATTGATGAGATACACATCTCCATCAAATCCTCCCTCAAGGAGGCTTCGTGTTCTTCGCTCCGCAGCCTTTCCCGGAACCTCAGAAGCACCGATTACGGCAACCGAGCGAGGGTTAAACACACTCTCCAATGATTTGTCCATTAATACCTCTTTATAGGTTGGCCGGTTGAGCCGGTGTGCCCGTTAAAATTAGGAAAAATATCCGATTTTGTTTACCGGTTAACGGGCTAACGGGCCAACGGGCTCAACCTGTTAACATTAGTCCGCCTATATTTGAGATAGCTTCTAATAACCAATAACCCTCAATTGAGCATCTTTCGCTTAATTAAGGTAATCGCTGACGAAGCGACTAGGGGGGGTCCTCATTTAAGTTTATGCCCCGAACCAAAATTTGTACTAATATACGTTTCAAACGCCTCGAATTCTGTCTCGAGTTTTGTTAATGCAGGCAATGCTTGTTTTTTCTTTTTAAGAGCAACTGCAGTGATAAAGGCATTTAGCAAACTCATAGGGGCTGTAAAAGACTCAATATACGTGGGTATCTCAGTCTCTACAACAAGTGACATATCGGCTAATTGAGCTATGGGTGATAGATGACTATTGGTGATAGCGATGATGTACGCTTTTTTTCTTTTCATCTTCTTCGCAATGTTGACGATGTCCCGTGTATAGCGTTTAAAGCTGATCGCCATTAAAACATCTCCTTTTGCGGCCGAAAGAACCTGCTCGGGGATATCTCCGATGCCTGGTTTAATAAGGTTGACCGATTTTAAAAAAAATCTCAGATTGAAAGCCAAATAGAAGGCCAAAGAGTAACTGCTTCGTAAACCCAGGAGATATATTGATTTAGCGGATGATAGTTTCTCAACCGCTTTTTCAAATAGCTCATTGGATATGCCATTCGTAATTTTGTGGATATTTTCGATATCACCCTGCAATATTTCTAAGAATATAGAGTCAGAAATTCCAAAAGTTTCCGCTGATTCGGCTAATCTTTCCGTTGTGGAATGGCCCTGAATGATGAAGTTACCAATCTCCCGCTTGAATTCAGAAAATCCTGAGAATCCAAGCCTCGTTATAAACCGTGTAAAGGTTGCCTCAGATACTCCGGCCTCCTTTGCAAGCTGATTGGCCTTTAAAATCAGGGCTTCATCTAAATGCTGCGAGAGATATTCGGCGACTTTTTGCTGGGATGGGGTAAACGTTTTATATTCTGTGTATATTTTATCGAGTATGGATTTCATTTTGATGATGAAATTATTTCATTATTTGTATTGTTGATGATTTTTTTTCATAGATCACATTTGAGGATGCTATACAAAGTCGAAAAATAGTGAAAATTGGTAGAAATCAATTATTTTTTTAAAATAAGTCATTTTAGTGCAATATTTCATTGATTTTTGCATATTTCATTCGATTTTCATCATTTTTCAGATTATGTTCTAATCAAATAATCTCGATAGGAATTCTTGTGGCTTGACACATAATATCCTTTTTGCGATAGGTTATAGTTATCAATCACTCATTTTATATTTAGGAGGAATAATGAGAGAAGTTGTAATATTGGGTGCTGGTCGAACGGCGGGCGGAAAGTTTGGCGGCTCTTTGGCCCCGTTGACGGCCCCTGAGTTCGGTGCGGTGATCGTCAGAGAAACAATTAAACGGTCGGGTATTAGTCCGGAAGATATTGACCAGACAATATTTGCCAATGCCTGGCAGGCCGGAGTCGGACCTAACCCTGCGCGCATTACCGCTGTAAAAGGTGGTGTTCCCACCGATACGCCTGCGGTTTCCATTAACGTACGCTGTGGGTCCAGTATCCAGGCATTAATATTCGGGGTACAGGCTATCAAGGCTGAAGATGTCAGCACTGTATTAGTTGGTGGCACCGAGAGCACGAGCCATGTCCCTTATGCCTTGCCGAACGCGCGTTTTGGTTATCGTATGGGTAAGGGCGACATGTTGGATTTGATACACAAAGATGGCTTTTTATGCCCCCTGGGTGGCGGTCTCATGGGTGAGTTAACCGACGTCTTGGCTAAAGAATTTGAGATTAGCCGCGAGGAGCAGGATCAGTTTGCGGCTGAAAGTCATAATAAAACCGAAGCAGCCGTAAAAGCAGGTAAATTCGACCAAGAGATTGTTCCGGTTGAAGTACCGGGACGCAAAGGTCAGGTGCATCTCTTCAAGGATGAAGAGATCTTCCGCGCAGGTATCACCGCTGAATCGTTAGCCAAACTCAAACCGGTATTTAATAGAGAGGGTACCATCACGGCCGGCAATGCCTGCGCGCTATGCGATGCTGCTTCCGCACAGATATTGATGGAGGGTCAAAAGGCCAAGGCGATGGGGTTGGAACCTTTAGCCCTTATTCGTGGGTATGCATTCGTAGGTTACGAACCAAAGCGATTCGGTATAGCACCGGTTAAGGCGATACCGGCTGCACTAAAGCAGGCCGGTCTGGAGCTATCCGATATCGATTTAATCGAGCTTAACGAAGCGTTTGCCGCTCAGTATATAGCCTGCGAGAGGGAGTTGAATATTGACCGCAGCAAAGTTAACGTTTGCGGTGGCGCGATTGGGTTGGGCCATCCAGTGGCAGCAACCGGCTCTAAAATTCTCACGACATTACTCTACACCATGAGGGATCGCAACGCACAACTCGGATTGGTGAGCGCTTGCATCGGAGGTGGCAACGGCGTGGCGCTCGTAGTCGAAAGACTCAATTAGTGTCCATCCGCAAACGGCTATTTTTTTCCAATTTGTGTTTATCCGATATTTGGCATTAAAGCCCACAGAATCACCCATCCTTGTTTTTCGGGATCCTTATCCAGGCATACAATTCCGCTGTTCTGAAATTTAAATACCGCTTGATCGATCGATCCTGTTATCAAATAAGAAGTGATCCGTTCCATAAACGGCAGGTGACCTACCAGCATGACATTTTCATCAGGATCTATTTTGGCAGCATAAGCGGCCACGTCGTCCATAGGCTTTATTCCACTAACTTCTTGGATGTCGTTTTGCGGTCTCAACTCCCGGGCAAGTATTTCAGCAGTCTGACGGGCTCTGGTTTTAACGCTGTGTCTAATTTGAGAAACAGTAACGCCATAGTCTTTGGCTAGATTTGCGATGCGTTCCGTTTCAGCGATTCCTTCTTCAGATAGGCCTTGATCGGGATCTTGGTCCTTTGGCAGGCTCTTTCCATGCTGAATAAGATAAAGTGCCATGACTTTAATCCTCCTTGTCATTTAGCAAGATTATGGATATAGTTTTATAATTGAGCGTCTCGCTCAATTTAGGTTAAAATAAGCATTTCAAAACATCAATATAATTTTAACGAATTCATTGGTTGTTTTTTCTTTTGTGGGGTGATCAATGCGTATCGTTACCCGACCGGATTTTGACGGAATTGTTTGTGCAGTTCTGCTTTTTGAAGCACTAGATATAAAGCATCCTGTAATATGGGTTGAACCAAACCACGTGCAAAATGGCCTGGTCGACATTCAAAACGAAGATATTATTGCCAACTTGCCTTATGATGAGAGATGCGCATTGTGGTTTGATCATCACTATACCAATCAAATCGACACACCATTTAAGGGCGCTTTTAAAGATGCGCCGTCAGCCGCGGGGATCATTTTTGCCTATTATAAACACCGGTTGCAGAGAGATTACAGCGAACTGGTACAAGCAGCAGACAAGATAGATTCGGCCGACCTAACATTGGATGAGGTTCTTCACCCTGAAAATTATCCTTACGTGCTTCTTTCTTTGACAGTTTCAAACGATGATCAACCGGACGAGCCCTATTGGAATAAGCTGGTTGAGCTTTTCAGAAAATATGATATCGGGCAGGTTTTAAAAGATCCGGAAGTGAAGCTGCACTGTCAAAGTGTGGTGGCGCAAAATGATCGCTATGTTGATTTTGTAAAAAAGCACACCATCCTAAATCAGAATGTCTCAATTACAGACTTGAGAGCTCTGGATAAAACGCCCGGTGGGAATCGATTTCTTGTATACTCTTTATTCCCTGATACAGTGGCCAATATGAGAATTCGGTATGAGGATAAAAATAAGGAAACGATCGTGGTCAATGTCGGGCACAGTATTTTTAATCCGAACTGCAATGTGAATGTTGGACTGATGCTGGCAGATTTTGAAGGCGGAGGCCACCGCGGTGCAGGTTCCACACGCTTCCACGTCAGCAAGGCGGATGAATATATTCCCGAAATGATCAATATTCTGCTTAAGAATGAAAACAACGAAATTTAGCAGCTGATTAAAGAGAATTTAGAAAACAAAAAGGGGCCGAGTTATCCTCGGCCCTTTCTAATTGCAGCGTTGTCGATTGAGTCACGGACCACCCGCGCGGAGCGAGTGGCTTGGATTTTTCCGCCGTAGGCGGGAAAAGACAAAAGCACGGCAGTGCCTTAATCGGTGCGGGTTTGAAAATACCTAACCAAATAAAAAATTATGATGCAGACGCCGGTGGAAATTTTTGAAGAATTCTATGGACGACTTCTTTTACCATTTTGGTTTCATGTTCTGGATTCATATCAGGGTCTAAAATGGCTCTTGATTCACCCCACCATATAACCTGGTTTGATTTAGGATCTACAAATTTCAGGATAAGTTTTCCCTTTTCAACAATAAGGTCAGCGTCAGGTCCTCGCCAGGCAGTTGTAAATAGCTTGGATCGAACGCCATAAATGGCTATAAAAAAGTCGGGATTGTTTGATGTCTTCTTTATATTTTTAAACATTAATTCTGAGTCTATCGCAGTTTTTATTCGTTCTAGCATCAGATTTTCTATCCCTACAGTTGTTGAAACAGGGCGCAAGTCATAGGTTTTCAGGGCTGTGAGATTGACATTCACGTCATAATCGTAGGTAACATCTTTGGGGATCTCTACAGTCGTAGCACAACTTACCGTAAAAACCATTATACCTATTATAAGGAATTTATTTAAACCTTTCATATTTATCCTCCTTTTTTTAACTGAAATAGAGAATACCGTAAACATTTTATGGCCGATTATTTTTCGATGATGATATGAAAACTTGTATTTTTTATGGTACTTAATTTATATTTTTAAATTCAAATTGTAAAGACCAGATTTGAAAAAATAAAAAATGATAACGTATTTGAAATTGTTGTTAACTGCTGTCTTTTGGGGTGGAACATTTGTTGCCGGACGCAGTCTGGCCCAAAATGTCGGGCCCTTTTCCGCGGCATTTTTCAGATTTGCTATCGCATCCGTTTTCCTTGTTCTTTTGGCCTGGAAGGTTGAAGGCAAAATTACGCTTATAAAGAAAAGACAAATTCTACCGGTCTTTCTTCTCGGATTGACCGGTGTGTTCTGCTATAATTTGTTTTTCTTTAAGGGACTGAAGCTCATCGAGGCCAGTCGCGCTGCAATCATTATCGCCAACAACCCCATATTTATCACACTGTTTTCAGCGATTTTTTTTAAGGAAAAACTAAATACGCTAAAAATTACGGGGATTCTTATATCCGTATCCGGCGCCATTATCGCCATATCAAGAGGCGATGTGCTGGAAATTCTGCAAGGCAATCTGGGGCTGGGTGAATTTTATATATTTCTGTGCGTGGTCAGCTGGGTTATTTTTTCTTTGCTGGGAAAAGTCGTTATGGCCGATCTTTCGCCTTTATCATCTGTAACCTACAGTTCGATCACCGGCACCATTTTACTCTTTCCACCTGCGTTAAGAGAGGGTCTGGCTGACTGTATCTATTATTCGATTTCCGATTGGTGGAATATTTTTTATCTGGGTTTTTTCGGCACGGTGCTCGGA
>JAUVTR010000131.1 GCA_030601425.1 Desulfobacterales bacterium | reverse complement strand
GGCCATGATACCGGCAATACGGGCGGTCTCGAGGACATTGCCTTTTTTCACTTTTTGATTTTGTATCAGGTCGAATGTTTCCGGATTCATATAGATCATTCCACCGGCAACCGCTGTACGAACCGTCGGCTTCTTTGCGGTCACATCCACCATCCGGACCCGGCCCTCATCATCAATGTGGGTAAATTTTGACATGATATTCCCCTTGCAAGTTATATTTAGGCCCAAATCAGTATGATTGAACTTTTCATAACATCTCTTCGGCACGCTTCAAATCATCCGGTGCGTTAATATTAAAAAACGACAGCAGATCGGGATCTTTTTTGCGCAAGACTTTCTCGGAAATTGTTTTGATACGGCTTTTTCGGAACGCTTTTATAACTTTTAGTTTTTCCTGTTCCAGATGCTGCTGTGCCGGTTCGAGACAGCGCTTGGAATAAGCCGCACAAAGGGGCTCTAAACCGGCTGAAGTTTCGGGCATAACGATATCGATTTCTGATTCAATTTTTCCGATAACGGTTTCGACAACCTCCTTTTTCAGAAAGGGTGTATCGCAGGCTGATATAAACGCAAACGGATTTGTCATAAAAAAGAGGCCGGCATGGATACCGGTCAGTGAACTTCGAATCGGAAAAAGGTCCGGTACAATTAATAAGTCCCATTCCAGAAATTTTTGAGAGTTGTTGGTTACCAGAATAATTTCTTCAAACAGTTCGGTGTAAATATCATATATGCGATCCAGGAGTCTGATCCCACCGACTTGCAGGAGGGCTTTCTCCGTGCCGTCATAACGGGTGGACAAACCGCCGGACAAGATCACTCCGGTGCAGGGAATTTTCATTTTTGAAGGCATGATGTAAATGAACTTAGTTCGCTTCGCTCACAATTGGAATAATGGAATGATGGGTTTAAAAAAAACAAAACGCAAAGCGCAAATTATCGCATTGCAAGCGGCAACATTTCAGCTTAAGAAAAAAGTGGGGCAAAATCAAGGTAAAATCAGGGGGTTTTAAAAACTGCTTTCTTATCCAATAATATATTTCTTGATCAAAAAACAAAATATGATGTATTTATAAAATTTATCTGGGAAATATTAAAAAAGGATCCGATCCGTTGAAAGACCCATTACTCAATCACTCCAACACTCCATATTCATAACTATGGGCGTACACGAACATAAAAAAGAGGCTCCGAAATCGGTTACGCTGGGTATCATTACGGTATCCACTACCCGGGCATTGATTAATGACACCAGCGGACAATGGATCGGTGAGCAGGTCAAAAAAATGGGGCATGCGGTTGTTTTTCACCAGGTGATCTCGGATGACATTGAGGCTATTACCGCAACGCTGAGAGATGTGGTCAAAAATATAAACCCCCAGGTGGTCCTGATGAGCGGCGGGACAGGGATTACAAAAAAAGATGTGACCATTGAAGCCGTCAGTCCCCTTTTTACCAAAGAGCTGACCGCATTTGGCCCGTTGTTTGCCAAACTCAGCATGGACGAGATCGATTCCGCCGCCATCATGTCCCGCGCCACTGCCGGCGTTATCGGCAACACCGTTGTCTTTTGCATGCCGGGCAGTCTCAATGCCTGCAAATTGGCCTGCTCGAAACTTATTTTTCCTGAGCTGGGCCATCTTGTGAAACATGTTCGAGATTAAGCGATTAGATTCTCGCTTCAAAGGCATTTTTGCCCGGTGCTTATGGTGCCTTGGGGCTGGATTTGAAATCTCTGCGGCAGTTCCAATTCGTCCCCTTGAAAGCCTATTCAGCAGACGCAGATATATAATAGAAAGATATTAGAGGTAATTGAGATGCCAGGTATGAACGAAAAGCAAGACTTAAGATTGCACCTCTGGGGTTGGATACTTTTTATCATTTGCGCCGCATTCTTCATAGCGTCAAGTATAAAAAATCGTGATATCTTGAGCCTTGTAGCCAGCATCATTTTTCTGATTGCCTGCGGGGTCTTTATTATATCGTTAGTGAAAAAGGAAAAGCGAAAATAAATCTTGAGGAGACAGCTGTTTATTTCTTTTTTTCCAGATGTGTATCTCGCAGGCCTTTTTTATAGATCTTGCCCGATCCGGTTTTGGGCAGCTCGTCTAAAAAAACAATAGCCTTGGGTGCTTTGTAGGCTGCCTGGTATTCTTTGCAAAAGGCAATGATTTCTTCTTGAGTGGCCGTCTCACCTTCTTTGAGCACAATCGCGGCATTTACCGCTTCTCCCCATTTTTCGTCCGGCACACCGAAAACGGCGGCTTCGAAAATTTTAGGGTGCATGTAAAGCACGTTTTCGACTTCCGTTGAGTATACATTTTCGCCCCCTGTGACGATCATATCTTTTATACGATCCACAATGTTGACGTAACCTTCCGAATCCAAAGTGGCCAGGTCCCCGGTGCGCAGCCAGCCATCTGAAAACGCATTTGCGGTTTCCTCCGCAAGATTCCAGTACCCGGGTGTAATGCTATCGCCCTGCACCCAGATTTCGCCAACCTGTTGTCCATCGGCAGCAATCGGCACCCCATTTTCATCCACTACTTTTAAATCCACGCCAATAAACGGCCGGCCGGTTTTGGATTTAAATTTTAGTTGCGCCTCTTGAGGAAGCTCTTTCAGATGCCCTTTCAATATGCTAAATGTTAAATACGGACTGGTTTCGGTCATGCCGTAGGTCTGGATGTAATCGCAACCGAAGGTCTCCATAATACTTCTTACGATTTCCGGCGCAATTGGAGCGCCCCCGCTAAGGATTACCCTCAGACTCGAAAAATCAAATTCTTTTACCCGGGGGTGTTTGATCATCAGGTTGAGCATGGTGGGTATCAAATTGCTCAGCGTCATTTTATTCTTTTTAATCGTGGCCATCACAGTTTCGGCATCAAACTTACCCACCATGACGTGACGTCCTCCCACCCAGGTCATGGCAAATGTAGCCCAGGCATCGGCTAAATGAAACATGGGCGCAATGTGACCCCAGATATCCGTATCCACGAGCTTGAGCTCGGCGATGGTCCCCAATGCGTGATGGCAGACGTTTTTATGGGTAAGCATCACCCCTTTGGGTCGTCCGGTAGTGCCGCTGGTGTAATACAGATGAGCGACCTGGTTTTCATCAACAGAAATCGCCTTAAAGTCCCCGGCATTAGCTGAGACGACATCTTCATAACTGTGGCACTGAATTGAGATAGATTTTTCAGGCCCTTCACCGATCCAGAGAATTCCTTCAAGGTTGGCACCTTCTTTCAATGCCCCGATTACAACCGGCGCAAAACGCGTCGAGGCGATTAACCAGCGGGTGCCGGCGTCCTTTAAAATGAAAGCGACTTCTCTGGCCGCCAGGCGATAATTTAGGGGGTTGAGAATGGCGCCCAGGCCGGCAGCCGCATAGTAGGCCTCGAAAAATGCATGCGAGTTGATTTCCAGAATCGAGATGCGGTCTTCGGGTTGAATTTCCTGGCTCTTTAGAAACCGGGCCAGACCTGCCACGCGTTCACCGATCTGCTGGTAAGTGTATGAACGCTCACCGTCGATAATCGCAATTTTTGCAGGATACAAGTCTAATGCCTTTTTAAGCGTCATCCAGATGTTCACAGCATTTTCCTTTTTGTTGCTTATTAAATAATAAAAAATCTTCTTAGCGTCATTAGTCGATCACATTTTAGGCGAATTATGGCTAAAATACTGATAATACCATAGCCTTTTTAAATGCCAAGTCCAAAATTATTGCGATTTCCTAAAAGATATGGTTGAAAGGAGGATGAACATACCGCAGGCGAATGACGGCCATACATTTCTATTGACACGGGGCGTCGGTTCACTAATTTATAGAAAACGTATATTAAAATCTCAATATTTCTTTTTTCAGATACTTTTATGGCTTTAGAAATCGAAAGCTTTGCCGAAGATTTTGATCCCCGGTTCAAAATCTTCCACGAATTGATGGCCCGCAAGGTCAGGGATGTTCTATTGGTCTCGACGCCCTATGATGCGTGGATTTTGGAGGAAGACTGCCGGCTTTCAGAACGTATCATTCATGAGTACCGTGGACTGAATCTTAGCAACCCACCCCGCTTTACCTGGGCATCTACGGCCCAGGAGGCCCTTGCCGCGCTTGACAAAAAAAGATTTGACATGGTGATTTCCATGAGCCAGCTGGCGGACATGGATGTCTTTGACCTGGGCGAGGAAATCAAAAAGAAAGTTCCGGATCTGCCCGTGGTTTTGCTGGCTCACGATTCATTGCCGCCGCCGACCCAGGAATGCCTTCTGGACTTTACCCGACCTCCCGGTATCGACCAATCCTTTGTTTGGTCCGGGAATACAGATATCCTGGTGGCGCTGGTCAAAAGTGCTGAAGACCGCTTGAACGTAGAGCACGACACGGAATTTGCCGGCATACGGGTTATTCTTTTTGTGGAGGACTCCCCGACCTATATTTCGTCATTGTTGCCTGTGCTATACAGGGAACTTGTGACTCAGGCCCAGGCCATCATGGAGGATCGACTCAATGAAGAACACAAGTTGCTGACGATGCGCGCGCGGCCTAAAATCCTGGTTGCGGAAAGCTTCGAAGAAGCGAATCAGCTCTTTGAAAAATATGAACCCTATGTTTTGGGGGTAATTTCCGATGTTCGCATCCCTCGAAACTGCATCCTGGATGAAAACGCCGGAGTGGCCTTTCTCTCAAAAATTAAGAAGGAACGCTTCGATATTCCGCTCTTGCTCACCAGCTCCGAACCTTCAAATGCGGATAAAGCCAGGAAAATTCCGGCCGCCTTTGTTGATAAGAATTCGCCGAGTCTGCATGCCGAGGTTCGCTCGTTTTTTGTGGATCAGCTGGGGTTCGGAGATTTTGTCTTCCGCAAACCCGATGGCCGCGAAATCGCCCGCACACCCAGCCTGCGCAAACTTGAAGAAATTTTACGCCACATTCCGGAAGATTCATTTGTTTATCATTACACCCGCAACGATTTTTCAAGATGGCTCTTTGCACGCACGGAAATCATGCTGGCCTCAAAAGTGCGCCCTTTAAGGGATGAGGACTTCTCGGGCATTGAAGACCACAGGCAGTATCTGATTTCACTGATCCAAACCTGGCGGCAACGTCGGCAAAAAGGCGTGGTGGCAGACTTTGATGCCGGCGATTTTGACCCGCAGACCGAGTTTTTCAAAATCGGGAAAGGTTCGCTTGGCGGAAAGGCCAGGGGACTGGCTTTCGTAGCCAATTTGCTTCAGCGGCTTCCCGCCATCCATAAAAAGTTCGAAGATGTGAATATCTTTATCCCCTATACCCTGGTTATTACGACCGAAGGATTTGACATTTTTGTTGAGGAAAATGATCTTAAAGACCTCGCAAAATCCAATACACCCGACGAAGAAATAGCCGAGGCGTTTCGCAATGCTGATTTTCCGGAGTTAATTGCTAAAGATCTCAAGGCCTATCTTGACCGAATAAAATATCCATTGGCCATCCGCTCTTCCAGCCTTCTGGAGGACGCTCAATTTCGTGCTTATGCCGGCCTTTATCGAACGTACATGCTTCCCAATGATGATCCGGACCTCGACGCGCGGTTGGAACAATTGATCAATGCCATCAAACTGGTGTACGCTTCAACTTATTTCCAGGACCCCAAGGCATTTTCGAAACGGGTGGGTCACCGCACCGAAGAAGAGAAGATGGCGGTGATTATTCAGCAGCTGGTAGGCGAAAGATACGGGGATTATTTTTATCCGACCCTATCCGGTGTTGCCCAGTCTCATAATTACTACCCTTTTGCAAAAATGAAACCTGAAGAAGGCATCGCCACCGTGGCTTTGGGCCTGGGCAAGACAGTTATGGAAGGAGAAAAGGCCCTGCGTTTTTCTCCGAAATTCCCGCAGCTGCTTCCCCAGCGTTCCACCGTGGAAGATATCCTGGAAAACTCACAGCAGCTTTTCTACTCCTTGAAAATGGGGGGGGAGCATCCGGAACTCGGCATCCATGAGGATGCCAATCTTGCAAAAAGAGATATCAGCGATGCAGATGAAGAGGCTCCGGTGAAACTATTGGCCAGTACGTATATTCCAGATGAGCATCGCATCAGAGATTCGGCCCACATGGAAGGTTACCGGATTCTTACTTTCGCTCAGATTCTAAAATACGGACAATTTCCCCTCGCCGAAGTCCTTTCAGAAGTTTTAGCCCTGGGTCAGGAAGGCATGGGTTGCCCGGTAGAACTCGAGTTTTCAATGAATATGCCTCAGGATCCGGAGCGCAAGCCGGAATTTGCATTTCTGCAACTCAGACCCATGACCGCACGCGCGGAACTGCTTCAGGTGGAAATCAGTGATGACGAAATTGCCAGGGCCTTTTGCTTCTCCTCCCGTGCGCTGGGCAATACGGAAACGAGTGATATTGCCGACATTATCTACGTGAAACCGGACGACTTTGATCCCGCTCGCACGCAGCAAATTGCCCGGGAGATTGGTGAGTTGAACTCCAAGCTAATGAGTGAGTCCCGTAAATACCTGCTTATCGGCCCGGGAAGATGGGGTTCGGCCGACCGCTGGCTGGGAATCCCCGTTAGCTGGGCTGAGATTTGCGGGGTAGCTGCGATGGTTGAAATGTCTTCTTCTCAGTTGAAGGCCGATCCATCCCAGGGTTCGCACTTTTTCCATAATATCACGACGCTGGGGATCACCTATGCAACCGTGTCCGAGGGTGAATCGGATTTTATTAATTGGGACTGGTTAAAGGTTCAGCCTGTAGCCAACGAAACCGCTTATATGGCCCATGCTCAACTCGACAAACCTTTCAACCTGAAGGTGGATGGGAGGTCGTCGAAGTGCGTCATGTACCGGTAAGGGTTTAACCGGCTGGCCTGTGGGCCGGCCGAAGGTCCTCGTAAAACGGGATTATGCCGGTTTAAAATAGGAATATTTCTTTTTCTGGTTATCCAGAAAGAACAAGTGGTATTGAATGTGGAAGCCGCTCCCACAGAGGGTTTATCTAATGGAACTTGGACTTTCCAGATAAGCAGATTTCTTTTTTTATGATTGTCTTTGTCCTTCAGCATTCGAATCATCAGGTTCAAGGTCCTTACATAATCCTTAAAATTCCAAGAAAAATAATATTGAAGTGAAAAGAAAAAAGCTCTCCATGTCAGCCAAGAAGAAAACCGCTTTTATAACCGCTCTGGTCGCCAATCAAGCCGGCGAAATTTTTGAGCTCGATGGATATGCCGCCTTAGGCATGGCGGGGCTCACACATACGCCGTTAAGGTTAGACAATACCCGCAACATGCCTTATGGAAGTGAACTGATGTACTTACCGGATCGAAGGCCCATTTTATTCAATACCCATAGCGGTAAAATTGAGACATTAAAGGAGAATCCCTACGTCTCAGGCGAGCCCATTTTTCCGGTGACCGCATTTAATTCCCCGGGCTATGTTATGTCTTATCTGGGGGCCTATGCTGAAAATAAAAAAGCGCAAGCGCTGCCGCTTTTTTCATATGGAGCCGTGGGGTGGCATCAGGGAAAATTTAGATCTGCCGTTATTCTTGTGGATCGGGAGAAGCGGCAGGATTTGCGGTTGATGAAGCCGGCTGATATCGCTAAGGGGATTGAAAAGATGCGCGAACAAATGCCGGATAATCGCCTCAGAGCCCATCTTGAGAAATGTGCGCTGCAGTTTGGGTGCCCGGCAGGGAAAAATTTCTTTCTAAGCCGCTATGAAGCCCCGCTGCCCACTGCCAAACGATGTAATGCCCGTTGTCTGGGTTGCCTGTCGTTACAACAGCTCGGCGATATTCCGCACAGCCAGGACCGCATCGGATTTACCCCATTGCCAGACGAAATTGCTGAAGTGGCTCTGGCGCACATTAAACGGGTAGAAAAAAGTGTGGTGAGCTTCGGGCAGGGCTGCGAAGGCGATCCGCTGCTGGCTGCCGATGTAATTGAACCGGCCATCCGCCTGATTCGCTCCCAAACTGCCCGCGGCACCATAAATATAAACACCAACGGCAGTTTGCCGGAAACGCTGAAGCGTCTGATCGATGCCGGTCTGGACAGCATTCGTATCAGCATAAACAGCATGCGTGAAGATTGCTATCATGCCTATTTTCGCCCTAAAGGGTATCGGTTTTCTGATGTTTTAAAGAGTATGGAATTAGCTCGAGAAAGCGGCCTTTTTGTTTCTGTTAATTATCTAAACTGCCCCGGATTTACCGACACACCACAGGAAGTCAGCGCATTTCGCCGATTTCTGAAGCAATATTCGATTCACATGATTCAGTGGCGCAATTTGAACTTTGATCCCCTTCGATACCTCAAGATAATGAATGATGTGGCACAATGCGGCCAGCCCATCGGGATGAAACGTCTGCTGGAACAAATCCGGCAGGAATTCCCGAATATAAAATACGGCTACTTCAACCCCCCCAAGGAGCAGTTTGGGAAATGAAATGGATAGAAGCAAAAGTTGTTTTTGATGCTGAAGACAACCACCTGGCCGTCGAATTAGTTTCCAATCTATTTTTCGAATTCGATCTGAAGGGTGTGGCTGAAGAAGACCCAACAGTTGAGCCTACTGAAGGCTGGGCGGAGGATTCGATTGGTCGTCCGGACCAGCATGCGGTGGTCGGTTATTTTCCAAAAGACAGGAAGGTCAAAAGGCGCTGCAAGGTTCTGGAAAAGAGATTGGCCTTGTTAAAAGAGAATTCTGCTATTCTTTATCGGGTCAGTTATAAAGAATTGGCCGAAGAAGACTGGGCCGAGGCCTGGAAAGCATTTTTTACGCCTCAAAAAATCGGGCAAAAAATTGTTGTCAAACCCACCTGGTGTGAGTACAGAGCCGATCCGGATGATATCGTGCTGGAGCTGGATCCCGGTATGGCCTTTGGTACCGGAACGCATCCCACCACCGCCCTCTGTATCAATCTGATTGAGGACTATTTGAACAGGGGCGATTCGTTTATAGATATCGGTACGGGCTCCGGCATATTGATGATTGCGGCAGCACTGCTGGGTGCTGGATTTGTTTGCGGTCTTGATAAGGATGATGTGGCAATCGACGTTGCTGCCGCCAACCTCCAGCTGAATGGACTTGATCCCCAAAACTATTTCTTGAGTACCGGAAATCTTCTTGAGGGTGTTAAAGAAAAATATGATTTTATCGTGGCGAATATCTTCACCCATGTAATTTTGGAACTGCTGGATGATCTTCACCGGGCACTGGCTAAAGGCGGGATTTTTGTCTGCTCGGGGATGTTCGAGAAAAATAAAAACCTGGTGGTTGTCAAAATGAAGAATATGGGGTTTGAAATACTGGAGATACGCGAAGATCAGGAGTGGTCTGCTATTGCCGCTCGAATTACGGCATAGAGCATGGAGCAAAGAACAAGCCTTAGAAAAATTCGAAATCCGAAACCCGAAACAATATCAAATGACCCAAATTCGAATTTTCAAAATAATAATTTTTAATTTTATTTCTAGGCAAAGTACGTATATATTAATGTTTTGAAAATTGTGAAATTCGGTATTCGGATTTGTTTCGACCAATTTTATTAAA
>JAUVTR010000069.1 GCA_030601425.1 Desulfobacterales bacterium | reverse complement strand
TAAGGAAAGTCGAATCCATTGACGTTAATTGTTTTAACCGCATGTTTGTGCAAAGTGTCATAAGTGTAAGCCATGGTGGTGGTGCCCACCGTTTTAGACATAATATTTCCGATGGCATTATAGGTGTAGCTGATGGGGTCGTAGGCGCCGGAGTTGGTCTCTTGCATGAGCCGGTGCAGCTTATCGTAGGTGTAATTGTAAGTAATGTTTTTGACATTGTCGTTAATTGCGTGGATATCCCCTGCGGGCGTGTACTGGTAGAGTTTGTTTTGCAGGTCAATCGAGGGGCCGGCATGGGTGGTGACAATGGCGGTCAGCCGGGTTGATTCCGGGTCATAGGTGTAATCGGTAAACACACCATTGGCATTTTCAATGTGTCCGATTTTGCCTGTCGGGGTGTAATCAGACAGTAGGGCGTAATCGATGGCGTCTGATCCAGTGACGGCCTTAAGCAGACCGGTGCCCGCATAATAGGTATTGCCGACCTGGTAGCCATCCGGGTATGTGGTCATGATGAGCTTGCCGGACAGGTCATACTCGTAATGGGTCGTGTAGACATTTGGATCACCGGTAACGGATTTGGATACACTGCTGACATTGCCCATCTCATCATAGGCATTGTAAGTGGTGCTCGCTAGTGAAGTGGTCACCGAGTAAAGACGTCCACAGCCTTTGGGTATAGTTAAATTGTCATAACTGTAGATCACCATCGGGTCGGATGTGGAATAGGTTTTTGATGTGATCCGGTTTAGCTCGTCATATGCGAAAATCACTTCCTGCAGCTTTTCATCGATCTGGGTTACCAGGTTCCCATTGGCATCATACGAATATTCCCAAAAACCCATATCCGGATCGTTCATAGAGATCTTTCGGCCCAGAGTGTCATAGTTCATCCTGGATGTGTTTCCATAATGATCCGTGACACCCAGCAAGTCACCGGCAGCATTGTAATCATATTCCGTTATAAAATCATTCTGGTCGGCATGTTCAATGACCTTTAGGGTCCTTCCGGTATAATCTTTCTTTTCGGTTTTCCAAGCACCATCAGGATCTGTGATGGTTGTAGACAGCCCTGAGTACTTAAAGGTTGTCGTAACCGTTTGGTATTCGCCGTCGGGTTGAGAAATCTCGACAGGTCTTCCACGATAATCGTAAAATACCTCTTGCCAGGGATATTCAGACATTGGCTCTTCCGGAAAACCCACGCCGGTGCTGAAAAAAGGGCCTTCTGTTAAATATTTTCTGCCCATTTCATCATATAGAATTCTGGTTGTGATGGATTTACCTGCCTCACCAAAAGTAATCGTCTGGAGTTCTCGGCCTAATCCATCAATATGCCGGGATGCATCAATGGTGTTGCCGGACGAGTCTTCTTTTACTTTTGTGACCACATACCGGGGAAACACATCGTCGTGATATTCTGTGATCACCTGACCGCCGTTGGGGGAGTCAACCTGTATAGAACGTCCGAATTCGTCATAATCGTAATAGGTCCGATTGCCGTTTTCATCCTTTGTGATGGTGACTTTGCCGAACCTGTAATCCCATGCCTCGTTTTCTACAATATGAGAAATGCCGTTTGTTTCAGGATACGTAATTTTTACTGGATAGGTATGGGTGTCGGAATCGTAATTTGTTGTGGTGGGGTTGCCCCTTGGATCAATTACGGTTTTCTGGTTGCCGTAGATGCCATAGGTTATCTCAATTTGGGGGTTGGATTGCCCGTCCAGCCAGAATTCCTTAAAACGCAAATTGCCGGTACCATCATCCCAGTACTGATAGTATGTTTCCCTGACTTTGCCGCTTAAGCTTCCTACCACAGCTTCCCGGGTTTTGCGCCACAACCAGTCTCCTAGATTTGAATGCTGGTAGGTTATGGTTACATCCTCACCGTCTGTGCCGGAAGTCGTCCTGGAAATAAGGTGACCATTGGCATCATCGTATGTATAATTTTTTTGAGTGTATACAGTTACATCATCATAAAACTCGGTGCGTTTCTGAAGCAGCTTTATAAAGGCATGTGTATTATCAGGTTCATCCAAAAAGGTTCTATCCCAGGTCATGGTCATATTTGACAGAATTGATTCAGTTTCTGTTGGCGCTATCAATTCTACTTGATATTGCCTGCCTTTAAACCATTCATCCTGATGAAACCAGGTTTGCAATTTCGTTCCATCCGGATTTGTTTGAATGACTGTTTCAAAACCTCGAAATTCTCGAGAGGCATAATCAAATAGCCCGCCGGCATATGAAAATTCTGAAATGGAAAGGTTATCTAATCCATCGTTTATTGTGATTTTTGAAATCGGATGAACAATGAAGCGCAGGAGGGTGTTGGAGTAACTGGAAGACGGTGTATATTCAATTTCTGTCGTTCCACCAAAGCCGTTATCAAGGGTGCTTAACAGATCGGGAAATTTTTCACCGCTCTTAACCACAGAGGCACGATTGCTGTCAGGCCGATAGAAAAAGATATCGTTTCGGCCGTTGCCATTGTAATCAAAGGGAAATGCTCGATCTCTTTTGCTCGAAATCGTATAGCCACCGATTCCGTTCGACGAAAGATGTGCCGGGTAAAAAGTCCCGTCACCGTTGGATCTGGCAACACCGCAATAATTGGAATCCGGCCGGTACAAAAAGATATCGCTCATTCCGTCGCCGTTGTAATCAAATGCGAATGCGCGGTCTCTTAAGCTATTGATTTTGTAACCGGCAATACCGCTGTTTGAAAAAAATGCCTCGCTGAAGGTGCCGTCTCCATTGGATTGGGCAACGCCGGCACGATTTGAATTGGGCCGATAAAAAAATATGTCCTGCGAGCCATCGCCGTTGTAATCTAAAGGAAATGCCCGATCGCGTTCACTGGTAATATTATACCCGCCAATTCCGCTGGTTGAATTATAAACATTTTCAAATGTGCCATCTCCGTTGGACTTGATAACACAGGCCTTATTGGAATCCGGCCGATAAAAAAATATGTCGCTGTAACCATCGCCGTTATGGTCAAAGGCAAAGGCAATATCGCGCTTGCTGGTGATTCTGTAGCCATAAAACCCTGAATTTGAGTTATAAATATTTTCAAACGTGCCATCTCCATTCGACCTGATAACACAGGCTTTATTGGAATCCGGCCGATAGAAAAATATGTCACTGTCGCCATCTCCATCATAATCGAATGCAAATGCTCGATCTCGCTCGCTGGTGATGTTATAACCATAAAAGCCGGAATTTGAGTAATAGATATTTTCAAAGGTATCATCCCCGTTGGACCGCATAATCCCGGCGATATTAGAATCCGGTCTGTAAAAGAAAATATCGCTGTAGCCGTCGCCATTGTAGTCAAAAGCAAATGCGCGATCTCTTGCGCTGTTGAGTCGATAGCCGGCTAAATCATAAGCGCTGGAGTTATAAACATTTTCAAAAGTACCATCTCCATTCGACTTTAAAATACAGGCCTTATCTGAATCGGGCCGAATGAAAAAAACATCACTGTAGCCGTCACCGTTGTAATCAAAAGGAAAGGCGACATCTCGCTCACTGGTAATGGAGTATCCTTCAAATCCTGAATTGGAGAAATACGCATTGCTGAATGTGTCAGTTGAATCATTATGCCAGTCGGCCAAAATCGCCGGAAGCTTATGATCACCGGACACTGTGCCCGATTCATCTACAGTGGCATCATCTCCAAACTGCTGCACACTTTGCAGAAGTGCCCGCCCTGTAACGGGACCCTCGGTATATTCCAGCCTGTATGTTCTTACAAGTTCGCTAACCGTCCCAACCTCGATGCTTTTCAATTTTTTAGTCGTGATCACCTCAAATTGGGTCGTCATAATAACAGGCTTATCGGTTCGATCCTCCAGATAAAACTCAACATAATAATAAGGCGCAAGGCTTCCGTTACCGGTGTATTCGATGCGTTTGAGATAGATCTGGCCGGTGTTCTCATTCTCGGGGGGAGGCATTTTTTCATATTCTACCGTCATGTAGTTACCATTGGTATCTTCGACCCTGTCCAAGCACCATTTGAACACGCGGCTGCTATCGTATGGATCGTCCTGCCGCGAATCTGAAGTTGTACCGTAGTAGGATTTGGCGCCGTCTTTGGTGGTAACCTCCCAGCCGCCGGTTTGAGAATTAAAAAAGAACTTTGAAAAGGCTCCCTCTATTTTTGCCCCATAGTGATCCATGCCCCATTCAGGTTCCCGGGAGACCAACTCAGACGAAAATCCGCCTGTCCTGGCAACAAAATCATGGGCGCTATAATCGACGCCCCGTTTGGTGGATCGTTGAATCGATCCCATATCAAGATCCCAGCCGACGCCGACCCAACTATTTTTCCGATAGCTGTTGTATGATAGCGCAAGCCTGGGTGCGATACCGATTCTTCCGGGCGGAACAACTATCGGTATTTGCGCAGAAGCCGCTCCTGTAAATTGAGAAGCAGCGACACTGGGTGTGGAAGTATCTTCCCCGATAAATTTTTCTTCTGCAAATGTTGGCGCAGAGACAAATAGGAAAATGAGAATGATAACACCGTTAAGTATAAAATCCTTGGCTTGCTTGCTGCCTTTTTTCATCTAGATACCTCCAAAGTTCAAAGGCGCTTACGTAAGCATTGAGTGTTTATTTGGAATGCCGAAAACCATTAGCTTGCATTATTGGGCTGGAAAACTAAATGAGACTTATGATGGGCGCCTTTAATAGCCTGGCCGACAAACCCCATTATCAACCGCTCTTTATCCAAAAAAAATGTTTTCAAAATAAAAAACCCCTAAAGAAAAATGATACTTCCTCAGGGGTGTTCATCAGGTTTTGGCGGGTAAACCTCTTGTTAGCATAAGCTGTTGCTTTCCGATCGAGGTTAATGATTACATATAATATCTCCCTGAATAAAAACTGATTGCGTGCCAGGTAGAAGGTCAGCTTCTATTAGATTATGATTAGATAATCGATTATTTTTAATTAATGCACCATGGTTAGATAGTATCCATGGTTCGTATTGATGATAAGGAGCTAATTTACCAGGCCAAACAGATAAATACAAGGTAAAAAATGAAGTGTTTTCAGTATTTTACATAACTTTACAGCATTTGACAGCATTTGACAGATCTATATAAAAATTATCTTGACCGAACACGCCGGGATGTTCATTGTTGGGGGTAAATCATCTTGAGTTTTCAGATAACAACCTGTTTAGAAGCAACCCTCCATGATATGCTCACCGGGATGCCGGGATGGAAAGAATGAATATTCTGAATTACCTTTTAGCAGCGGTCTTTAGCTTTTGTGCTGTTCTGGCGCTACCTGCGCTTGAAGAAGGCATTATAGCAGATGACCATGGGCTGGGAGAAATGACAACCGCAGACTATCAAGTTGCAGATAAATCATTAAAAACACACCCGCATGTCACTTTGTTTATGACCGGGGACGTTATGACCGGCAGAGGTATTGACCAGGTACTGCCGTACCCCGCTGATCCGGTTATCTACGAAGGATACATGAAAAGTGCCAAAGGATACGTGCAGATCGCCGAGGAGGCCAATGGACCCATTCCGCGGCCAACCGCCTTTTCCTACATCTGGGGAGATGCTCTTGAAGAACTGGAACGCCGGAAACCGGACTTGAGATTAATCAACCTGGAAACAAGCATAACGGCAAGCACCGATTTTTGGAAAAATAAAGGCATAAACTACCGGATGCATCCGCAGAATATCCCGGTCTTAACCCGGGCCGGGATAGATTTTTGTGCCCTTGCCAACAATCACGTTCTGGATTGGGGATATGCCGGGCTCCTGGAAACGCTGCAAACATTGAAAAAGGCGAACATCATCAGTTCAGGGGCGGGTCGAAACCTAAGCGCAGCAGCCGCACCGGCCGTGACGGCGATACCGGGAAAAGGACGGGTGATAATGTTTTCCTTTGGCCTGGAGTCAAGCGGAATTCCCTTAAGCTGGGCAGCAACCGCCGATAAACCCGGTGTAAACCTGCTAAAAGACCTGTCTGATAATACCGTACGTCACATCTCGCAAACCGTCCGAAAGTTCAAACAGAAAAATGATATTGTTGTGGCTTCAATTCATTGGGGCGGTAATTGGGGTTATAAAGTTCCCGGTAGGCAAAAAAAGTTTGCGCATCGACTGATCGATGCGGCGGGCGTTGACATCATTCACGGGCATTCATCTCATCATGTTAAAGGCATTGAAGTTTATAAGCAAAAGCTGATTTTATACGGCTGCGGCGACTTTATAAATGACTATGAGGGAATCAGCGGCCATGAGGAATTTCGGGCGAATTTGTCCTTGATGTATTTTGTGACCGTCGATCCATCGACCGGAAAACTCGGTCAGCTGAAAATGATACCGACTCAAATGAGACGCTTTCGGGTGAATCGCGCCTCCAGCGAGGCTACCCTGTGGTTAAAGGATACTTTAAACAGGGAAGGGGTGAGGTTTGGTACTCGAGTTATACTGGATAAAAAAAATGCCCTCCTGATGCGGTGGGATTGATTCGAGCGGGTTTCAAAGCCCCGTCACTGCTTGACCTTGCCCGCTTCGTTATAATACCTCCGCCTCGACTTCTGCGATGGTTTGATTCAACACTATGCTGCGAAGTAAACACCTGAATCTTGCATGAAAATTAATGAGAAGTTGAGATTATTTTTAATGACAGCAGGTCCAGCAAACCAGCGAAGTAAACCAAAATACCTGTCAGGTATAATGGATGAAAATCATTTTATCTCATTACTTTTCACCCTGCGGGCGAGCCGGAGGCTTCCATCTGCTGTGTTATTAAGGGCTCGCAATAGTTCACTATGGCTTCGCCCTTAAGTGCCTTGCATATGAAAGCCTCCGGCTCGTGCAAAATTCAGGAGACAGCTAGGGTAAAATCCGGGAATTAAAGATGACTTTAATGTATCATGCAAGCGTTAAATCCAGGAGCTGAAATTTGACCCGCTATCGAACTCAAAACCAGATCGAAAAAGAAACAGATAGAATAAAGATTTCAACAATCCCTGACCGAAATTTAGATCCAGCAAAAAGAGCTTACATTATTGCGGCGGCTTTGCTGGCGCTATTCCTCGGGGCTATGGACGCCCTGATCGTGTCGGCAGCCATGCCCACCATTGTAGCTGAACTCGGCAGCATGCACCTGTACAGCTGGGTGTACTCTGTTTATTTCCTCGCACGAGCCGTATCGTTGCCCATCTTCGGCAAACTGGCTGATCTGTATAAAACCAGGACTCTTTTTATTGTTTCCATTGCAATTTTCATAATCGCTTCTGTCTTCGCCGGACTGTCTCCAAATATGACATGTTTGATTGTTGCCCGGGTATTTCAGGGGATTGGAGCCGGAGGCAATTTTGCACTCGTATATATTGCACTTTCCGATGTTTCGCCACCGGAAAGACGCGTTAAGACCCTGTCTCTGGCCAGCTCCATCTGGGGAATTGCCAGTATTTTAGGACCGACGCTGGGTGGATTTATTGTCACTTATTTTTCCTGGCGCTGGATTTTTTTCATTAATGTGCCCCTTGGTTTGTTATCGCTGGCCGGCATTACTTTCTATTTAATCGAAACGCGTTCAAAAAAGGAAAAAGTATATCTGGATTTGCCGGGTGTGGTTTTGCTTTCCGTATTTATCCTGTCCTTGTTGATGGCGTTTTTACTCGGTGGGCGCACCTATGAATGGCATTCCATTCCAATTATCAGTCTCGCGATCATGAGTGTCCTTGCGGCAGGCGGATTTTATTATGTTGAAAAGCGCGCCAGAGAACCGATTCTTTCGCTGCGCTTCTTTGAAATCAAAGGATTCAGGATCGGAAATGGTGCTGTGTTTCTCAGCAGTTTTTCTATCTTTTCTCTTTTTGCATTTGCGCCGCTTTATATCCAGGGCGCCTTAGGTAAATCCCCTATGATGGTGGGAGCGGGTATGCTGTCGCTTAGTTTAGGCTGGTCTATTGGTTCGCTGGTGCTGGGACAAATTCTCAATATTTGGGGGCACAGGGCCCCCGCACTGGTGGGATCATTTTGTCTGGTGCTCGGATGCGGTGCGTGCCTTTTTTTTACAACACAAACTTCAATGGTAACGATTTTTCTAATTTTTTTAGTGATAGGAATTGGCATGGGATTTGTTACCCTGACAACTTTAGTGGTGGTTCAGAACAGCATTGACATTTCCGATCTTGGTGTAGCGACAACTTCACATCAATTCGCGCGCACAATGGGGGGAACCGTCGGTATTGGTATCTGCGGCAGTTTTGTCATATCAAAAATTGCACAGGCCACAGGCGCAATATTCCATTCCGGCCTGGCTGAAACGATCCCGCAACCGCTTCTTTCCAGTATAAAGGCAAATATCGAAAATCTCTTTCTACCTGAAGTACAAACTCTTCTGCCGGATGAAGTACAGACGATTCTACAGGAAGCAATTGTTAATGGAGTTTCGATGGTCTTTTGGATTGCTCTGGCGACCTCCCTGTTATGCCTTGGCTTTTGTTCGCTGCTTGACGGAGGTAAATACACAAAGCCCTAAATTTGAAGAACACGAATTGTCTTTTTGAGAGTCAACGACCACCCGCACATCGGGTGGCTTGGATTTTACCGCCATAGGCGGAAAAAGACAGGGGCGCGAAGTGCCCCAATCGTTGCGGGTGGAACCGGGTGCTTCGCACCCGGTTTGGAAAACCCAATCAATCACGACCGGCAGCTTTCTTTTCTCAAATGACCTTGAATAAATAAAGAGCGTCCGCTATTAACAAAAAAGATTGCCCGGCTTTGATTGTAATGATAATTAGTGCCCATCCGGAAATTAAAAGGACGATAAATCATGACGATTTCTCCCTTGCACTACCAGACCATCACAGAGCTGGCCGCTCTCATCCGGAAAGGTGAAATAACCTGCGTTGAACTGGCCGAGCATTTTGTTTCGCGCATCAACCGTTTGGAAGATAAGCTGAATGCTTACCGACTCCTGTGCACCAAAAGAGCACTGGACCGGGCAGAGGCCGCAGACACGGCCTTTAAGGAAGGCAACGACCAGGGCCCATTGCAGGGCATACCTTATGCCGTAAAGGATATCATTGATGTCAAAGGTCTGACGACCACCGCCGGGGCGAAAATTTTCGAGCAGCATATTGCCGCCGAAGATGCGGCGGTAATCCGCAGGCTCGATCAGGCCGGTATGGCCCTGCTGGGTAAAACAAATACGGTTCAGTTTGCCTTCAGCGGCGTGGGGATCAATCACGACCACGGTACCCCTCACAATCCCTGGAGCAAAAACCATTACCTGCCGGGCGGTTCCAGCAGCGGATCGGGGGTGGCAGTAGCCGCAGGTTTGGTGCCGATGGCCCTGGGAACAGACACCGGCGGTTCTGTGCGTGTTCCGGCAGCACTTTGCGGCACCGCAGGGCTCAAGACCACTGTCGGGCGGGTCAGCCGGGCCGGCGTGTTTCCCCTGAGCTGGAGCCTGGATTCGGTGGGGGTTCTGGCCCGCTCGGTGGAAGATGCCGCCCTGGTGTATCAGAGTATGCAAGGCTCCGACATTAACGACGATACGACATTAGGCCTGGGTCCGCAGAATGTCCTCAAAGACCTGAAAAGCGGTGTAAAAGGAATGCGGTTGGCATTTGCCGAAACCGTCTTTTTTGACGACATTCATCCTGAAGTGGACACAGCAGTGCGCGCATGCGGCAGTGTTTTTAAAGAATTGGGTGCCGAAGTGTCCAGTATCGAGTTCCCGGAAGCTGCCGAAGCCATACAATTGAACCCGGGCGGAGTGTTTATTGCATCCGAAGGCTATACGCTCAATAAAAGGTGGTTGGAAGAAAACTTTGACCAGTTGGATCCCGTAGTGGCCCAGCGCATGATCAAGGGGAAGGATATCACAGCAGCGAACTATCTGGGCAATATGCTTGCGTCGAAGCGCCTGCGGGCAAAAGTATACAATGTTCTGAAAGATATTGATGCTTTACTGGTTCCCACCACCTGCGTGCCGGCCAAACCGGTAGCTGAGGTGGATTCCGACTTGAATACTTACCTGAATTACAATGCGCTGTATCTGCGCAATACCAGCATCGGCAACACTCTGAATCTCTGCGGTTTGAATGTACCCTGCGGATTTACCAGAGAGGGCTTGCCCATCGGCCTGCTCATATACGGCAAACCGTTTCAGGAGGAAGTCATCTTGAAAATCGGATATGCCTTCCAGCAGGGCACCGACTGGCACTGCAACACACCGGATTTATCATGGCTGGGAGATGAGTGACATATCGTAAGCCGCATTTTATCCGGGCAGCATTTTCAACCGGTAGCGTGCATCCTCTTCGACACTTTTGCGATCCAGGACAAACGGTCTGTATTTCCCCGTACGCCAGAGCTCGGCCTGGTCGTCATAATGGGGGCTCATAAAGTTTCCCGAAATTCCCGCCGGTATCACGCGACGAGAATTTTTCCGATTGGCAAAATCGACAATATAGCGCAGCGAGGCGCCATGGTATCCTTCCCAGGGCTCTGTTAGTTTGTAAGGCTGGGGATTTACGGTCGCCATACTCCCGCCCATGGGGTACGGCCCGATGTTCATGAAGTATCCCATCAGAGACGAGCTTTTACCGAAGGGGTGATAAAGGGTCAGGGTATGAAGTTTACCCCACTTCCAATCATCAACATTTGAACCCATTTTTTCATCAAGATAGACAATGGCTTCGTTGAAGCTTTTGCCGATGAGGTCGTTGATGCTTTCCACTTCGGCAGTAGCCGGATCGTCAAACCAGGAGCTCCGGCCCGCGGCAATCAGATTTCGCATGGCATTAAATACCACATCCTTATTTTTTAGGTATTGTCCATACAGATCTTCTCCGAGCCTTTTTTTAAAGGTGTTTTTTACCATTTCATTGATGGTCGCATGAAAAACCGTGGGCGCTATGTCTTCGGTGCCGGCAACAAAATTCCAACTCTTTAAGGCAGCGATCGCTTTTTTTTCCTTTTCTGAAAACTGTTTTCCGGATAGAGCTTCCAGCATCATGGGGACCCACTCTTTGGCAAGCACGACATAAAAATCAGCCTGCATTTCCGCGAAGTCCTGCGTGTCGAACTTCTCCTTGGCGGTAATCATCTCCTTTATGCGGACAAATCGATCCGGCATGGTATAATAGTGAGATATGGGATAAGGGTAGTCATCGCCCACATGCTTGTTGTTGGCCGTGGCGATCCATCCCCGGGCTGGATTTTTAAGGTGCGGCTGCTGCCGGGTTGGAACATAGCCTTTCCACTCATGTTTGCCGTCCCAGCCGGGAACCGGGACCGCTCCGGAAAAACCATCTCGAATGGGAATCGCGACAGCCGCCCAATAGCCAATGTTGCCCTTATCATCGGCATAGACCCAGTTTTGACCGGGACATTTGAAATGCTCCGCCGCTTTTTCGATATCATCCACGCTCCGGGCAGTGTTGAGGTAGTAAAAAGGGGTAGCATGCAGCACCTCATAAGCTGTCCATCGCATGGCAAGGGCGGTGTTTTGGGGCTCTTTATATTTATTTATCTCATCAACAATCGGGCCATGGCGGGTGAGTCTGACCTTGAATTTTATATCATCTGCGTCCTTTGCCTTTATGACTTCTTCTTTGATCGTCATGTCTTCCCAGCGCCCCATAAACTCATACTGGTTGGGATTGGCGGGGTTTATCTTCTCGATGTAGAAATCCGCATCGTCCGCCATGACGTTGGTAAAACCCCAGGCCACATGCTCATTGGCGCCTATGATGACGAAAGGTATTCCGGGAAGCAACGCTCCGGAGACATTCATCGAAGGGGACACGATGTGAGCTTCATACCAGATGCCGGGCACCCTGTGGCCTAAGTGAGGATCGTTGGCCAGAATCGGCCCCCCGGTCGCCGACTTCTTTTCCGAGACAACCCAGGAGTTGCTGGCGCCGCCGCCTTCGGTACCGCGAATCTCCCTGGCCAGATTCAGCGTTTTAAGAAATTCAAGCGCCGCTAAACCTTGCGGGATAATCAGCGGATATCCTTCCGCATAATCCGGGAAGATTTCTTGCGCCATCTTTTCTCCAACCTTTTCGATAACAGCAGCATGCAGCATTTCAACGTTAAGGGCCGTGTTGAGATCTAACGCCATGACGTACTGGATTGCCACTGCATCGGAAGGCTGCCAGGGTTCGGGCGCATACCCTAAGATTGTGAATTCTAGAGGAAGCGGCCCCTTGTGATGCTTTATAAAGTAGTTGACTCCAGCTGCATAAGCCTTCGCAGCGGAAATTGTTTCATGCTTATACGCGGCGGCTATTTCTTCAAAAGATTTGCCGGCCGTAATTGTCCTGAAGAACCTGTCAACCGGGACGAGATCTTTGCCGAGAATCTCGGCCAGTTTTCCGCGGGCAGCCCGCCTCATCAAATCCATATGAAAAAGCCTGTCCTGGGCTATACAGTAACCCAGCGCAAAATAGGCATCCGCATCGGTTTGAGCATAGATATGGGGCATGCCGTAAGAGTCGCGGATGATATCGACCGGCTTGGTTATTCCCGGTACCGTAATTTGTCCATTGTAATCCGGAAGCGTAAATCTAAGATACGCGTAGACACCGACGAAAATCACCAGGATCAATCCCAGAAGGATTCCTATAATCCATTTTAAAACCCTCATGACTGTCCCCCCTCATGCTTGAATTTAGGTTTTCAAGTCTAATAATACAATTTTATATCAAGAGCTTATCAGGCTCTTGGCTTTAGGAGTATTGGATTTGTGGCGTAACGGAGTGAAGGAAAATAAATCAAATCTTTTTTACGCTAATTGGCTAAGAATGTCAAAATTTAATCATTGCGTTATTGATCTAGATCGATTTTGCCAGGAAGGGACAACCAGAGAAAAAGTGCTATTACGAAAATGGTTATAATTATAAAAATTATATTATCCAAAGCATTCCCTCTTTTTAAAATTTCTTTGAGAGATTTAGGGCGGTCTTCCGACCGCCCATAGAAGGAGGCTCACAGATGTGAGCAAGTGTGTCTGCAAAAGACACCCTCAATACATATATCGGCAATTTTTAAATCAACTTGAATGGGTTTTGCCACCGGCTTAGCTACCCGGATGCATTTTGGAAAGGGCGCTAATGCGGGCTTTGCGGGGCATATTCGATTAATAGTTAAGTAACTCTCAAATGTCAATATGTCACGGACGTCCCCTTTTTACATTTTCTCCCTTGGCTGTATTCGTTCCTCGGGTAAGGCTAGAAAAATCGAAATAAAATAATGTCATAACAGGGACAGGGCATGACAATACTAAAGCTTTCACCTAAAGTCCGGATCAATCAACCCTTTTATTTTCAAAAAAAGCTGTTAAACTTACTCCATCAAGCTAAACTGGGATTTACAGCTTGTTTTCCATGTCAAAGGACCCGTTCATGAGACTGGAACCATGCGCTTGTTATCAGCTATACCATCGCCGGTTCTCGCCATCACAGCCACCGGGTTTGTAGCGACCGTTGCTCAAATTATTATTTTAAGAGAGCTTCTGGTTTTGTTTTACGGCAATGAATTGTCGGCGGGATTGATTTTTGCTGGC
>JAUVTR010000213.1 GCA_030601425.1 Desulfobacterales bacterium | reverse complement strand
TGTCATAATTCAAAAATGCGTTTAATTTCTGCCTGTCATGCCGGACTTGATCCGGCATCCAGTAACGTAAGACTTTGAAAAAGAACTGGATTCCGGGTCAAGCCCGGAATGACGAAAACACCAATATGAGTAGTTCTGCCAATTGCGACACAGTCTGGAAAGCAGGAATCCAGTTATTTTAAATTATTATGGACTCCCGCTTTCGCGGGAGTGACACTATTTTTGATTTTTTACGAAACCATCAAAGTTGATTTATCGTAACATTTCCTTTTAAATAATCAGCAATCCGAAATCTACATTCCGAAATCAGATGAATCCGAGTTTATAACTCCAGTTGATCTGCAAGGCCTTTCCAGATTTCCTTGATCGCCTGCCCCACTTTTGATTCGGTATTGTATTCAAAAATGGTTTGGGCCCGGATCATGGCCTTGATGAAAATCGGGTCAAAAGGAATTCGGCCCAAACAGGATAACCCCTTTTCTTTGGCGAAGTTTTCAATATCCCGGGTCAGCTCTATATTCAGATCAAACTTATTGACACAAATCATAGCCGGCACCTTAAAATGATCGGCCAGTTGCACTACCCGTTCCATATCGTGTTTGCCCGAAACAGTGGGTTCGGTGACAATCAGCACGGCAGTGGCGCCCCCGATCGAGGCAATTACCGGGCAGCCCACCCCGGGTGGACCGTCGCTCAGAATCAGCGCCAGATTTTTTTCTTCAGCCAGTTTGCGGGCTTCCTGGCGCACCAGGCTGACCAGTTTACCGGAATTTTCCTCCGCAATCCCCAGCCGCGCATGCACCATGGGACCGAAACGTGTATCTGAAATATACCACTCCCCGCAGGTATTTTCCGGAAAGTCGATGGCCTTTTCAGGGCAAAAATGAACGCAAACCCCGCAGCCTTCGCACTCGATGGGGTTGACTTCAAAATCATTGCTGATGGCATTCCAACGGCACAAATCAAGACACACACCGCATTCGGTACATTTATCCTGATCGATAACCGCCGTATTGCCCGATTGGAAATCATGCCGCTTTCTGACTTCGGGATCCATGATCAGATGCAGATCGGCCGCATCCACATCCGCATCGCAGAGAACCTTGTTTTCAGCCAATGACGCAAACGCCGCAATTAAACTGGTCTTGCCGGTTCCGCCTTTACCGCTGATGATGATTAATTCTTTCATGGTCAGTGTTCCACCAATGCTTTAATCTTCTCATAGAGTTCTAAAAATTTTTCCTTCCATTGCGGCATCACGTCCACGACCATATCTCCCCTGGAATAGGCTTCGGCAATCTGTCGATCAAAAGGTATTTCCATCAGAATCGGTAAATTTTCCTGATCGGCATATTCTTTAACTTTTTCATCCCCCAGATCAGAGCGGTTAATGACCAATCCGCAGGGAATATCGAGTATGTTAACGGCGCCGACGGCCAGTTTTAAATCGTGCAGGCCAAACGGCGTCGGCTCGGTAACGAGCAAAACAAAATCGGCATTTTTCATGGATTCGATCACCGGACAGGAGGTCCCCGGAGGTGCATCCACAATGGTGAGCCTGGCCGGATCGGTATAGGATAAAACCTTCTTGATCAAAGGCGGAGACATGGCTTCGCCCACTCTTAATTTCCCATGGATAAATTCGATGCCGTTGCGATGACCTTTTTGGATGATGCCCCACTCGCGGCCTTTTTCGGTGATGGCATCTTCAGGACAAACCGCCATGCATCCGCCGCAGCTATGGCAGAGCTCTTCAAAAGGCAAAACCGTTTCACCCACGACGACAATGGCCTTGAACTGGCATATGTCACCACATTTTCCGCAAAGGGTGCATTTGTCCATATCCACCTCGGGAACCGGGGTGGTAACGGTTTCCGTCAGATCAAAAACCGGATGGATAAAAAGATGGGCGTTGGGTTCTTCGACATCACAATCCAATAGTTGAACTTCGGATCCGAGCGACACCGCCAGATTGGTTGCCACCGTCGTTTTGCCGGTGCCCCCCTTTCCGCTGGCGATACTGATAATCATGATTAAAACTCCCTAAGCCGGACAAACTAAAAAGTGAGCTAAAATGAGCTAAAATTCAAAGTGCCTAAAATTAAGGTGTCGCTTTACTCCATCAATTTATTTTAAATAGATAGAGTCTCACCATGAATCTCGCGATTAACCATTTATAAAATTTTTTTGCCGGGTTATCTCATGAACCTCTACCTCGGCCTCCCATACCGCCTCCGCCTCCGCCTCCCATTCCTCTGCCGCGGCCCATACCCTTGCCGCGTCCCATGCCCACCCCGCCGGCGCCGGCGTGAAGTGGCGCGTTGGCTTCGGTGGTGGGTGTCAGCTCCCCATTTTTGTACTTATTCACGATGTCTTTAATTGTGCCGGCTTGCCCGACGTACACTTGAACTCCGGCTGCAGTAAATGTCTGCAAAGCATTGGGGCCGCAATTGCCGGTAATCACAGCCTGAGCGCCTTTGGAAGCCACAAACTGGGCCGATTGAATGCCGGCCCCGCCTCCCAGGGCAGCATTTTCATTTTCGAAAGCTTCAAAACTCAAATCATCTGTTTCGATAATCAAAAAATAGCTGCACCTCCCAAATCGGGGGTCCAACTGGGCTGCCAAATCTTTTCCGGATGAACTAACGGCTACTTTCATGGTTTAGTCTCCCTTTCGTGCACAATGGTAAAGAGCCTAATTTAATTTGCTTGCCTTAGTGCACAGTTGCTAGATTTACCCAAGTTTAGACATTTTTTCTGCAATGGCATCGAAGGCCTTTGTTACCTTGGAGTTCGCATGGACCTCTATGTAACGTGCGCCTGCATCGCCGCAGGCAACCACATTTGGATCAAAAGGAATTCGACCCAGAAATGCCAATCCGAATTCCCGTGCTGTTTTCTCCCCGCCGCCGGTACCGAAAAGATCGATCATTTCACCACAATGCGGACAGGCAAATCCGCTCATGTTTTCGATAACACCAAAGATTTGCATTTTAACGGCCTTACAGAAATTAATCGATTTGCGAACATCGGCCAGAGCGATTTCCTGGGGCGTCGTAACAATGATGGCCTTCGCATCCGAAATCGTCTGGGCAACGGTCAATGGTTCATCACCTGTCCCGGGAGGGCAATCGATGACTAAAAAGTCCAATTCACCCCACTCCACATCGCCGATGAACTGCTGAATTGCCGAAAACTTAAGGGGTCCACGCCATATAATGGCATCATCTTTTGTAGGCATCAGAGATTCAATGGAAACAACCTTTAAATTTTCCCCGGCACTGGCTGGATTCAGCCTGTGGCTCTGGTTTAAATCCAGCATACCTTCAATCCCCAGCATTCTCGGTACATCCGGGCCGTGCAAATCGACGTCCATGATACCGACTTTAAATCCTTTGTTGGCAAGCGCGATGGCAAGATTGACGGAAGTACTGGTTTTGCCCACGCCGCCTTTGCCGCTCATGACAATGAATTTATTTTTAATTTTTTGTAACGAGCTTTCAACTTTCACCTTTTGTTCTGCCTGCGGATCCTTTTTTGGTGCGGGATCCGGCATTTTATTCTGAATTTCAACCATTAGTCCTCCCTACCATTTCTCAAGTTTTGTATTTTTTTTTGTAAACCACAGATTAAAGATAATATTCTCAACCACTTTGTTACCCTCAATCCGCATTCGACTCGGCTGAGCTCGTCGCAGGCCGCAATCAAAAATCCAAAATATTACTACTACACCCAGTGTCCTTCCACATCTGCTTCTCCGGCCAAATCCAACTCACCCTTTTTATATTGCTCGATGGCATCTGCCACCTTCCCTCCGACACCGGTCAATATTTTAACGCCGGCATTTTGCAGCACCTTAAAAGCTTTCGGTCCGCAATGACCGGTAATTAGAACATCCACGTCATGATCGGCAATGGTCTTTCCCGCCTGTATTCCCGCACCCTGTGGCAGATTAATATTCTGTGCGTTTTCCACAACTTCAAAGGCCATGGTTTCGGGATCAACGATAATGAAATACGGTGCCCTGCCAAAACGCGGGTCCAGATTTGAAGACAGTTCTTTTCCGGTTGAGGTAATTGCAACTTTCATAATTTTCGATTAACCTCCTCTTCGAATTTCAGCCTTATTGTCCGATGGCCATTTCAATCCACGCCATCATCTTTAGATTTTACCCTGATATTATGTTATTAGCATATGCTAATAACATAATAAATAGCCACTTTAATATAGTTTGTCAAGCTATTTTAAAAAAAGAAGAAGTGATGATGCTCCCGGAAGTCTGGACAGCAGGTATTAGACAATCTTGGATAGAAGGATACCGTCAGGTGAGATCTGCCGATTGCCTGGAAAAGCGGTTTCAGCCAACCAATTCAACCAATGAAACTAATCTAACAAGTCCTTGTACCTCTGAACCTTTGAACCCTGAACGGTGAACGCCGAACCTGTGAACGCTTATGTTTTAGACAGGCTTTTTTAAAGGAATACCCAACTTTTTCATATACTTCCATACGGCTGTGCGGCTCAGGCCGATGCGGCGGGCCACCTCGGCTTTGTTCCAGTCGCAGGCATCGAGCAACTCAACCAGTTCATCCCGCGAAAATTTCTTGCCCCGTGGATAGGGTTTTGGCGGGGCCGGAACGGCTGCAGGAGATAACGGTTGATACGTAGTTTGCCGTATCTCGACCGGTAAATCGAACACGTCAATCTGGTCGCCATTGCACAACACAAATGCATGTTCGATGGCGTTTTCAAGCTCACGCACGTTGCCGGGCCAATGATAGTCCATGATGATTCGCATCGCGTTCTGGGAGATGTTGTGGATGTGCTTGTCCGTTTTTTGCTTATGAATGTGAATGAAATGATTCACCAGCAAAGGGATATCTTCTTTGCGTTCTCGCAAAGGCGGAATAAAAACGGGAAACACTTTCAGACGGTAATACAGATCTTCCCGGAAGCCTCCCTCACGAACGAGATCGAAAATGTCTTGATTTGTTGCCGCAATAATGCGGATATTTATCTTTCTCTTTTCGGACTCCCCTACCCGCTCGATTTCCCGTTCCTGTAACACCCGCAGGAGTTTTACCTGGATAAACGGACTGAGGTCACTGATTTCATCTAAAAATATAGTTCCGCCTTCAGCTTCCTCGAAACGCCCGACGCGATCACGAACCGCTCCGGTAAAAGCACCCCTTACATGGCCAAAAAGCTCGCTTTCCAGTAAAGACTCTGAAAGTGCGGAGCAGTTAACGGTGATCAATGGCTTATCTTCACGATCACTGTTAAAATGAATAGCGCCGGCAACCAGTTCCTTTCCGGTTCCACTCTCCCCCTGTATTAAAATAGTCGCATTGCTTGATGCAGCCGCTTTGATGGCCGTATACACTTGCTGCATGCCGTGGCTTTTGCCGATGATGTTGCCTAAGCGGTGCATCTCACGCAAGCGGCGAGTGGCTTCTTGCGCTTTGAGCCGGGCTTTGTTGAGTTCGGTGAGGTCCGTAACGGTTTCCACGACCCCAATTATTTTGTCATTCTCATCTTTAACCACGTTGGCATTTTTAATCACCGGAACTTCCTGTCCCTCCTTATGCTGCAAGAAACAGTCCTTAACTTCTGATGAACCGTGTTTCATAATTCCGCACTTCTTAAGATTAGCCGGACATTCCTTGCCAAAACAGCGGCTAAAATTCAGGATTGCACAGGTTTTACCGATGGCATCGTAAGCCGCAAAACCGGTAATACGCTCCATGGCGTAATTCCAGGATGTTATTCGTCCTTTTTCATCAAGGGTAAAAACACCGTCCGCCATGGCATCCATAACCTGATTTAAAAACCGACTATCCCAGATCTCATGAGTTTTATTTAGATGAAGCATGCGACCATCTCCCGTAATAAGAGTTGCGTTACAGTAGCGTTATATAACGTTACTTTCATCATAAGTAACGCTTATCACCCTGTCAACTGATTTTCATATTCCAGGATTTAATACCTGTTTTTAAAAATTTAATTAATTTTTCCCTTAATTTATAGATGGTTATAGACGTGTTTACCGGTTGTGAGGAATATTTACAACATCTGGCACAAATATTGTTCTTAATTAAAACGAATGGCTGGGAACGTGTGAGCGATGCTGGAATCTTGAACGGAACCATCGCATAAAAAACCATCTTTAACATTAAAATTTGAAAAGGAGGACACCATGAAAGCCAGAAATTGTTGCAAAACCATGCAGGCGGAGCTGACGGCCTGGAAGGCCAACGTTTATGATATCGTCCGCAAGATGGAAGAGCTGCCCGGTGGAGAACGTGAAAGGATTTTACCCAATATTGAGGATCTCCATATGCTCATTGCGGAAATGGATGATCGGATTGAACTAATCCGGGACAAGTGCACCCCCGAGACCGGTATTGACGATATCAGGACCGATCGGGAAGAATTTGATAAGCACTTGTCAACGCTGCGCGTAACGGCGGATGAAGCGATGAAGGGTCTCGGCGCCGGGGACTTCGGTGGTTAAGCGGGGGTGTCAAACCGGACACCATACGGTC
>JAUVTR010000204.1 GCA_030601425.1 Desulfobacterales bacterium | reverse complement strand
TTCGAGCTGGATATATATACCATCTTTATTCTAACATTGAAAACCTGGTCCTCAGCGCCAGGTCAGAGATGATCGGCTGGTTTCAGGTGTCAGGGCTGGAAAGGTTTCAGGTGTCAGTGTTCAGGTGTCAGCAATTATGAGCGTAATTTCTGAAGCCTTAACATTAAAATATGGAGTCTCCACAAGGGCGCTTTTTCAGACACTCTGACGTTTAGCCTGAAACCTGAAACCCGACACCTACTTGAGCCTGACACCTGAAACCAGCCGATCATCTCTGACCTGGCGCTGAGGACCAGGTTTTCAATGTTAGAATAAAGATGGTATATATCCAGCTCGAAGAGCAGATCAGTCAATTCGCGACGATTCTTCGGCAGTGTCCTCCCAATCGTTTAATCGGTCTTCCTCCCGCTCTTTGACGGCACGTGCCTTGTTGATGGGAGAACGGATCTGGTGTACCAGGTCCTTGGCAACTTGATCGGTCATTTGTTTAATGGCGCCTTTTTCAGGTTCCCCACCGCAATTTTCGGAACACGCCCACAGGGATATGCCGACAAAGAGCACGGCCATCGTAAAGTGTAATAGTTTTTTTATCATATTAGGGCTCCTTTACCCGAATAAACGGGAAGCAAACAGATTACATTCTAATTCCTATTGATCGAGCATCCAGTCACCATCAACCAGTATCAGGCATCTACATCCCCAGACACCTAATATGAAACTTCATGGAATGACGAATGATGATTGACGATTGACGAATTGCGGATGTCGCTTCGCTTTGCTCTTTTTATAACAAATAAAATAGACAGAATTCCTTAATTCGACATTCGTCAATCGACATTCGACATTTGTCATGACGGAGTTTCTTTTTCGATCCAACTGACCGACAGCGCCTAAGCCTCATTTAAGTTCTGCATAAAGGCCCGATCCTGTTTGCTTCGTTCGGCCATGCGGGCTTCAACCGCTTCTAATTCCAACCCCATCAGGATTTTATAGGCATTGTATTTTGTTTTGCAAAAATAAATATCGAAAGGATCTTTTTGGCCGCGGCGGCGGAAAATCCGGATACCGGGGATTTCATCTTTTTGAATATACTCATAATCTGCGTTGATCAGCAACGGCTCGATATCGTATTTATTCAACCACGGTATGCAGGCCCCCTCCATCCCGAGGGACGGATCCATGATTGATCTGATTTTTTCGGTTACCCCGCCGACGGCCAGAATAATGTCACCGGTCAGGGAGCCGGTCACCCCGTAATGCTGATTAACCGGCTGCTTGATGTAATCCGACACCAGGGCAATATCCATGGCCACCGAGGCACTGTCGCCTTCCACGCCGCCGTGGGCCTGAATGTAATCCACATACATTTCATACCCGACGTAGGGTGCTCCGATTTTGTTCAGCACTTTTTTAATGGAAGCCCTGACATTCTGGGCGGCCGCCTTGGCAATGTCCCCAATCTTGCCGGGAGCCACCACCGTATCGGCCGTACCGACATTAATCTGACAATGAATCGGCAGCGGCTGGCCGTACATCTGCCCGCTTGATTTTGAGTGAATAACCGCCAGGCCGACTACATAACCGATGGAATCGGTCATTGAGCCGATATATTTTTTAAGGTTGTTTTTGTGTTCGCCGATTTCTTTGGAAAGTCCACCTTCCAGGCTTAAGTGTTCCTGCAAAGCCTGATGGATATGGCGTGGCTCCACCAGCGGCGATCCCTCCAGAATAGCCTCAAACTCCGCTGCCTTTATAATTCCGTTAATCGGTCTCAATATGCTGCTTAATTTGCCGTCCGAAGACCGGCAGCGCAACTCTTTGGCGATCTCCAACACGGTGCCTCTGGCGAATTCCCGTACGGTCGGTTTAAAACCATCGGGAAGGCTTCGGCCGTAAATTTGCTCGCTTCTTTTCCTGACGCTCTCGTATCCTTCTTTTTCGATGACCTCACCCCAGGCCTCTTCGAATTCTTCTGCCAGATTGATGATTTCCTGCTTGACATACTGAGCGATCTGTTTGACGTTTTCTTCATTCTCAGGAACAGCGCTCTCCATCTGGATGATTTCCCCTTTGTCTTCAATTCTGCTGAGAAAAGCGCCGTCCCCTTCTTCCTGCAGGTAGGCCAGGGTATCATGGTTGCAGCAGGCCACAATGATATTGTTGGCTTTTAAGTGATTCTCCGATCGATCGGCCGCACCGCTGCCAGTGCTTCGGCCGCCTTCAAGCATGTACTCTTTGTTCTGCATGATCTCCAACAAATCCGCCATGTAGCCGACTTTGACCAGTGTTTTTAATTCATCGATATAAATAATCGGGGATTTGGCGTGCGCCCCTAGATAGGCCCTCAGGTGGCAGGGTGTCTGAAGATTGCCCGATTGGTAAGGGTCATGCCGAAATCCGCCTTTCATGTTTCTGGCGCTGGGTTCGGAAACTCTGGCCATCAAATCTTTGTCCTTGCGCGGGTCGTGGAGAACTTCCGGGACCATATCCTGTATATGTTTGACCTCGTTTTTGGTGCCGGCGTTGTTTTCACGCTGGATTTTTTCCTGGGCTCGGTGATTATTTTCCTGCATATACATGAAAATTGACCCCATACCGGTGAGTCCGGCCGCAATGAAGGCCGGTGGGAAGTAGAAACCGCCGGCCGCTCCCAAACAGGTGCCAATGATCAGGGCAATTTTTACTTTTCGGGCTGATTGGATCTGATCGGAAAGACTGAATTGGTCCAGATTATTGCGTGCGGTTTCGATGGCAGTGTTTAAATCCGATATGATTAAATCCATCTTGGCCGGGTGTTCATAAGCAAAACGGATGTGATTCCGGTCCTTGCCCGGATAGGCCACAATGGTTTCCGTTGGCCTTAGATAATCTCCGATGGACTTTTCCAGGACCTCTTTAAACATGTTGGCCAGCATGGATTTTCCGGTGCCCGGCCTTCCCACCATGAGAATGTGACCTTTGTTCTGGGCAATTTTTCTGATGGCCCTTTTGGCTCGATCCTGAAAGATAACGCGGTCAATCAGATCATCCGGAAGCTTAATTTGTGAGGTGTCATCGAATTGGCCCAGACGCTGTTCCAGATTCGCAGGATAATCCAGCAGTTCTTTTATCCACAGATAGTCATTTTCGTTGTAATCACTAGGCATGGCTATAACCGTTGATGGAATCCAGCAGATAAAATCTGCCGGCTTCTGATATCATCGCTCGTTTTACAACCGCGGAATACACATGGGGCAAATTTTTGCGCAGCGGTTCCAGCGCTCTTAAATCATGCAGAACAGAAATGTCTGTATGCATCCTATCCTGCTGACAATCTGAAAGCAGAATATAACTGAGCGATATGCCGATCTGCAGGTGGTTTAATATCGGTTGAACGAGGTTTTTTTTATTCAACTCCAGGTTGAGTGTTTTAAATACATCCTGATAAATTTCCGGCAGCGCGGCCTTGGAATAATCAATTTCAAGCTTTTTATTAAAAAACAGCTTGATCGGTGTTGCCAGCCCTTCACGGCACAGGTTAAAAACGCGGCTTAAGCTGGGGTTTGATTTCAACGATTGCTCAAATAAATGCATATGTTTTAAAAGATGACAGTCCTTTAAATAAAAATCGATTTTATTATTTTCGGTCAATACACAGGCTTTTTGATCGCCGCCAGCGTTGTAGGTGATAAGTTTGAATATTTTGGCCGGGTCATAGGATAAAAAATCATACCCTCGCAGTTCAAATAAACCGTCGGCGATGTATGCCTTATTGAGAATTACAGCGACGCCTTTTGAAATAAAATCGCCCAAATATTTAATTTTTTCCTCGATGCTGCCCTGCAACTTTAAGTAGGAGTAGTTGCCGCCGACATCTTCGCAAATTCCTGCGATTTGAAATATTTTGCTTGGATCCAGTTGAACTAATTTATTAGCAACCGAATCATAGGGCCGCAGCTGCTCTACAATCTGATTTAAATGAGACTCAAGATCAGAATCCTTCATGGGAGGAATCTGCAATTTATAGCGGGAGACGATCACTTCCGGTGATAACATGGGATTTTTTTTCAGTCGCTTCGAAGCGCCCGGCAGGATTTTGTAAAACGCTTTTCGTATTTGCTTAATAGGGCCCTGCTTGTAATGGACTTCACCGCCGATCAGCTTTTTTTTGATCTCTATGGAATTCGGATTCAGCAGATAACGCCCGATGTCCGAAATTTTATACTCTTTGCAGGGTCCGGTGACATCGCCTTCAACCATCCGGTCCAGGTCAATATCTAAAAACCGCCCTTGGGAAATAATCCATACTTTACTGTTATTACGAGACATGTTGCTAATACCGCTGGTTGATACGATCGAATATCCTTGGGTTAGACCATTGCACCCTATTCCCGGTAAGCTTGAAAATGCCTAAAATGCACTAAAATCTATATGCCAAAAAATTCACAACTAGATTGTCTAAGATACTATATCGGTAATTTTTTAGGTAAGTTGAGCAATTTTTAAACAAAAAATGACGACCAGAGATTTAAAATTGATAATCAAGCTTAAAATATGATATTAGTTTCCCAATTGAGCGAGTCGACTGGATGCCGGATCAAGTCCGGCATGACAGCCAGAATTCAAGCACTTTTTTGAATTATGACACAGTCTGTTTAGCGGGATTCGCTCAGTCATTTTTTTAAACGGTCATTATTCATTTGAAATTATTCATTCTTATTAGGCATGGCAGAAATCAAACCTTTTAGAGCCTGGAGATACAATGACGAACTGGTGAAAAACATTGGTGAGTTAACATCTCCACTTTTTGATGTGGCTTCTGAAAAACAAAAGGCCGCCCTTTACGGCAATCCCCGAAACAGCATCCATCTTTCGATCCCATACGGGGAATACCCGCCGGAAAACGCCTCTAAAATATTGCGTCGATGGAAAGCGGAAGGCTGTCTCCAGAGGGATACCGATACCGCGATCTATGTTTATTACCAGTATTTTAGGCTTCCCGGCGATCCATCCCGCTATTGCCGCAAGGGATTCATCTGCAAAATCAGGATCTCTGACTGGGACCAAAATGTTATCCTGAGGCATGAAAACACCATGCCCGGATCAGTTGATGAGCAGGTAGCATTACTCGCGGCAACCCGGTTGAATGCCAGCCCGACCCACGGTCTTTATACTGACGAGACATTTGAACTTGAAAAATTCATGGATGACAGCATGCAATGCCCGATCTGCGAGACCGAAGACTATCAGGGCATTCGGGATGTTCTGAGTGTCATTCGCGATTCTGAAACCGTTAAACGCTTTGTGGAAATTATGAAAGATAAGCAGGTGATTTTGGCAGATGGTCACCATCGCTACACCGGATCGCTGGTCTACATGAAGCAGCAAATGTCCGCCAACCCGTATCATACCGGCAATGAAGGCTATAACTATCATTTAATGTGGCTGAGCAACACGGAAGCCGAGGACCTCAAAATTCTACCCACCCATCGCCTCATCAGGCAACTGGATAATTTTGACGAAACTTCCATCCTTAATAAATTTGAGAAATATTTTACCGTCAAGCCGGTACCCGATCCGGACATTATGCCTGAAATTATCGCCGGCAAATCGTGGACTTTCGGGCTGATCTTTGCCGAAAATGCCTATCAGGTCCGGTTAAAGCCGGATGTTCATGCCACAATGAAGTGGAATTTTCCGGATGACATTAAGGTCCTGGATCTGACAGTCATGCATTATTTTATCATTCAACAAATCCTGGCAATTAAAGGCAACGACCAAAGCACTTCGTCCTGTATCGCATATGAAAGAAGTTTTGCCGCCTGCCTGACCAAAGTATTGAAAGGAGAGGTCCGGTTAGCTTTAATTACCAACGAGATATCGATTTCAGAAGTAAAAACCGTCTGCCGCAGCGGATATACCCTGCCTCAAAAATCCACCTATTTTTGGCCGAAGGCCATCTGCGGATTTGTGTTCAGTTCCATATAGAAATGATAAATCATTACAGACTTTTTACTTTGACATATAAGTATCTGTTTTCTATACTTTCTATAGAACAGCCGGACCGATCCTTGATCCACCATATCGGATCCGGTAATTATCTTTTCACGGTAAGAACCAATGAGGTTTATAATGAAATATAGGATTTGGTTGGTGGCAGTAATTTTATGCTTGATTGGTCACCCGGCATTGGCAATCACGCCGGAAGCTGCGCGTAAGGAACTGGCACAGGAAAACATCCCCTATACGGTAGAAGGGCTGGTGAGTCAGGTAGAAAAAGGGAACACGAAAGTGGTTGGCTGGTTTTTGGCCATCGGGATGGATGTTAATGCCGGCAACGAATTTGGAGAAACCGGATTGATGCTGGCCGCCGAACAGGGGCATCTTGAAATGGTCCAACTGCTATTGGCCAACAAGGCCGATGTCAACGCCCAGGACCTCGCCAGGCGCGCGGCCCTGATGAATGCCGCTCAAAATGGTCATACGGTAATTGTCAAACTGCTCCTGACCCGGGGGGCCGATGTCAACGCCGCCTCGCAGTGGAAGTCAACAGCCCTGCACGAAGCCTGTATGAACGGTCATTACGATGTGGTTCATATTCTGTTGAACGCCGGCGCGGATCTAAAAATGATCAACAATGCCGGGAATACGGCTCTGGTCGAAGCCATCATCGAAGGGCAGGAATCCATTATCCGGCTTATAATGTCGCGGGGGGCCGATGTCAACGCCAGGGATTTGAGTGGGTTTTCAGCAGGTGAGACACCTCTGATCGTAGCCGCCATGAAAGGTAAAACCGATATTGCCGCCGTTCTGATTGCCAGGGGTGCCAGAGTGAACACAAAAACA